>DATILH010000118.1:0-50325 GCA_035476655.1 Variovorax sp. | reverse complement strand
TTCGAACTTGTCGCCGATGGCCTTGTCCTGGTTCACCGCGGTGCCCAGGTAGCGCAGCACGACCTTTTCCTGCGCATGGACGAAGGGCGCGATGCCCGTGGCCAGGATGCCGGCCGTGCCTTGCAGCAGGCTGCGGCGCTTGATGCCGGAAGAGTCGAAGGTGTCGGACATTTGGAAGCCTCCAGGTTGATGGTTCGGGTTGTGGATCGAAGGGGTGCGCGCCGGCCGGCGCCGCGGGTTCAGGCGGCCATCGCCGCAAGTTCGTCGCGCCGCGTCTTCGGGGGCGGCACGGGCCTGGCGGCCGGGCGCGTGGCGCCTGGGCCCAGCACCCGGGCGTGCGCTTCGTCCCAGGACAGCCGCACTTGCTGGCCCAGCCCGAAAGGCCGTGCCAGGAAGTGGCTCTCGTGCAGCAGCACCGAGACCGACTTGACCGAGGGCGGCGCGTCTGCCAGCGCCAGCCCCAAGAGCACATAGGTGCCCTGGTACTCCAGGTCGGTGATGCTGGCCAGCAGGCCGGTTGCAGCGGCGTCGGCCGCCGGCACGATCTTCATGTGGTCGTTGCGCACCGCCACCTGGCCGGCCGGGGTCGTGAGCACGTTGTGGCCGCCCATGAAGCGGGCCACGAACTCGCTGGCCGGGTGGTTGTAGACCGTGTGCGGCGAGCCGACCTGCTCGATCAGGCCCTGGTTCATCACCACCATGGTGTCGGCCAGCGCCATCGCCTCTTCCTGCGAGTGCGTGACGTGGATGAAGGTGAGCCCCAGTTCCTTCTGCCAGCGCCGCAGCTCGGCGCGCATCTGCACCCGCAGGAAGGGGTCGAGGGCCGACAAGGGCTCGTCCAGCAGCAGCACCTTGGGCTCGGTGATCAGGGCCCGCGCCAGTGCCACCCGCTGCTGCTGCCCGCCGGAGAGCTCGGCCGGCTTGCGCTGCGCCAGGTGCCCCATGGCGACGCGCTCCAGCAACTCGCCCGCGCGCCGGTGCCGTTCAGCCTTGGCCACGCCCTTCATCCTCAGGCTGAAGGCCACGTTGTCCAGCGCCGACAGGTGCGGGAAGAGGGCGAAGCTCTGGAACATCATCGCGGTGCCGCGCGCCGCCGCCGGCAGGCGCGTGATGTTTCGGTTCTCCAGGAGGATGTCGCCGTGCGTCACCGACTCGTGCCCGGCGATCATGCGCAGGGTGGTGCTCTTGCCGCAGCCCGAGGGCCCCAGCAGACAGCAATAGCTGCCGCTGGCGATGCGCAGGTCGATCTGGTCGACGGCGGCAGGGATATCGACGGCGTAGCGCTTGGTCAGCGCGACGATTTCAACCGCGGTGGTGGGGGCTGCGTCCATGCGGACGGCTTCGCAAGACATGTGCCATCGCCCGCGCACCAGGCTGGGGCGAGGCGGGCACTAGTAGCGCTGCCAGTAGCCGTAGCCCCAGGCCGTCTCGAAGCCCGCGCGGCCATAGCGCGCCAGCGCCGGCGCATTGCCGGCCTCGACCTGCAGGAACACCCGCTCGAAGCCGCGCGCCAGCGCCGCTTCTGCCAGCCCTGCCAGCACCCGGCCGGCCAGGCCGCGTCCGCGCGCCGACTGCTCGGTGCGCATGCCGTGCACGCCCGCCCAGCCGTGGCCGAAGGAGATGGCGCCGGCCGCCAGGGTGAGGCCGTTCTCGCGCACGCTGGCAAAGAGGTTGCCGCCGGCACGGCCAAGTGAGCGCACCCGGCTGGTGCCGTCGACCGGATCGAAGCCGGGGCCCAGGAACACGCCGGCCCAGCCGGCATCCGGTGCGCTATCTACATCGGCCGGCGTCCCGCTGGAAACCGCGCGCATGGCGCGCACGCTGCCGACCTGCGTCAGGGTGGGCTTGCCACCCTGGTAGCCGCGCTGCAGGAGCGTCGCGCGCAGCGCGTCGAAGGCCGCCGTATCCGGCAGCCGCAGCATGGCGGGCAGGCCGTGGGCGGCGTAGCGGGCTTCGATGTGCTCGATCAGCCGCAGCGGTTCGGCCGTCAATGCCGCATGGCGCAAAGGCACGGCACTCCTGGCGCGGCCCACGGTGCCGCTGTCCAGGGGCAGCAGCCAGTGGGCTTGCGGCCATTCTTCCAGCGCCTGCGGCGCCACGGCCGCCACGGTGGCGCGTTCGATGGCTTCGATGTCCTCGGGCCGCAGCATCGTCACTGCGGCGCCGGCGGCGCAAAGCGGGCGGTGGCCACACCGCGCAGCATGGCAACGCGCTGGCCCGGCATGATCTCGCGCACCGCTTCCACCACCGAGCGGGCGCGCGCGCGGTCGATCTGGCCCTCGCTGCGCCACTTGGCGAGCGCCGCGTCGGGGTCGCGCAGCATGGTGGCCAGCCACATGGCCTGGGTCGGTTCCAGGCCGCGGGCGCTGCGCTTGAAGTAGCGGCGCGCCGCCGGCTCGGCGCCGCAGATCTGCTCGCCCCAGGGAGCCATCTCCAGGTAGGCAGCGAGCAGGCCGGCCTTGCCCGGCGTGCGATCCAGCTCGACGGCATAGAGCAGGTCACGCAGGTACTGTTCCTCGCTACGCGGCAGTGGCGGCAGCAGCATGCGGGCCAGCCGCTCGTTCAGGGTGATCTGCAGGACCGGTGCCGAAAGGGTGTAGGCCGCCTTGGCGCCGGCCTTCTCGGGCTTGCTGCCGGCGGGAGCCGGGGTGATGCCGCCGCTGCGCGCCAGGCTGGCGTTCTGGTAGCCGGCATGCTGGAAGAAATCTGCATCCAGCGCCGCCACCGCGCCGCGCGCCAGCCAGCTGTCGGTAGCCAGGCGGCTGGGCGCGCCGCAGCTGCCGGCACGCGCATCCAGCAGGGCCTGTGCACCCAGGCCGTCGACGCTGAACAGCATCAGGCGCGGCTGCAGGCTGTAGCCGCCCTCGGGCAGCGCCCATTGGCCGCGCACAGAGGCCGTACCGGCGATTCGTGCGCGTTGCAGTTCGGGCAGGGCCGGCACCAGCAACTGATACCACTGGGAGATCGGGGCGTCTTCGCTCTCGCCACTGAGTTGCAGGCCCTTTTGCGTGAGGCGTCCGGTGAAGCGGCCGCGCAATTCGGTGGTGGATCCCTGGGGCGTGGCGCGCAGGTTGCCGAAGAGGGAGTCGACGTCGCGCCGCACCATCAGTGCCAGCCGCTGCACCTTGAGCGGCTTGTCGGACAGCTGCGGTGCTTTCACGCTGCAAGGCTCGCAGAACACTTCCAGCACATTGGCCTGGCCCCAGCCGAAGCGTAGCTGGCCGTAGGAGGTGTCGATGGAATGGCCGGCCAGCTGCGGCGCGAACCAGGGGGCGGTGACGAGGCGCAGTACCGTGGGCACGCCCACCTCGAAGCCGACCGGCCCGATCTCCACCCGTTGCGACCATTCGCCGGTGGCGGGCGCCAGCACCAGCTTGACGATCAGCACGACCGCGATGGCGGCCGTCACGATCAAGGCGGCCAGTGTGTACAGCACCAAGCGTGCGGCTTTCTTCACTCACATCCCCTGGAGACTTGTTGTTCTCCGGAGTGTGGCTCATCGCCCGCGGCCCGGTGTGGCGCGCGCGCCGCAACCGCGCGGCTTTTTTTGCGCTATGCCGTTTGGTGGGTGACGCGGCTCAGAAGGGATAGTGCCGTTCGCTGGTCTGCACCGTCACCCAGCGCAGCTCGGTAAAGGCATCGATGCCGGCCTTGCCGCCGAAGCGGCCGTAGCCCGAGCCCTTGACGCCGCCGAAAGGCATCTGCGCCTCGTCATGCACCGTCGGGCCGTTGACATGGCAGATGCCCGATTCGATGCGGCGCGCCACTTGAAGAGCGCGCGCCAGGTCGCGGCCGAACACCGCGGCCGAGAGGCCGAACTCGTTGTCGTTGGCCACCCGCACTGCCTCTTCGACGCCGTCGACCCGCACGATGGCCTTCACCGGGGCGAAGCTTTCCTCGTGATAGATGCGCATTTGCGCCGTCACGTGGTCGAGCAGGGTGGCCGGCATCAGGGTGCTGTCGGCCTTGCCGCCGATCACCAGCCTGGCGCCCTTGGCCAGCGCGTCGTCGATCAGCCTGTTGCAGCGCTCCACCGTGGCCATGTCGACCACCGAGCCCAGCACCACCGGACCCTGGCGCGGATCGCCCAGCGGCAGCGCCGCCGCCTTGGCCGCCAGCCTGGCAACGAAGTCGTCCGCGACCAGGTGGTCCACGATGATGCGCTCGGTCGACATGCAGATCTGGCCCGAGTTGGCAAAGGCGCCGAAGGCGGCGGCGTTGACGGCCGCGTCGATGTCGGCATCGTCCAGGATCACCAGCGGCGCCTTGCCGCCCAGCTCCAGCACCACCGGCTTCAAGTGCGCCGCACAGGTCTGGGCGATGAGCTTGCCGACCCGGGTGGAGCCGGTGAAGTTGACGCGCCGCACCGCCGGGTGCGCCACCATGGCCTCGACCACCTGGGCCGCATCTGCCGGCGCGTTGGTCACGAAGTTGACGACGCCGGGCGGCAGTCCGGCCTCCTGCAGCGCCTCGATGATCAGGCCGTGGGTGGCCGGGCTGATCTCCGAGCCCTTGAGGACCACCGTGTTGCCGCAGGCCAGCGGCACCGCCACCGCCCGCACGCCCAGGATCACCGGCGCGTTCCAGGGCGCGATGCCCAGGACCACGCCGGCCGGCTGGCGCAGCGCCATGGCCAGGCTGCCCGGCACGTCGGAGGGAATCACTTGGCCGTCGATCTGCGTGGTGAGCGATGCGGCCTCCATCAGCATGCCTGCGGCCAGGTGCACGTTGAAGCCGGCCCAGAGGCCCGAGGCGCCGGTCTCGCGCGCCATGGCCTGGGCGAAGGCCTCGCCCTTGGCTTCCAGCGCATGCGCGGCTTTCATCAGCAGATCGCGGCGCGCGCCGGGGCCGAGGGCGGACCAGGCGGGGAAGGCGCGGGCGGCGGCTTCGACGGCGGCGCGGGCGTCATCGGGCGTGGCGGCCGGCGCGGTGGTGGCAATGCTGCCGTCCAGCGGGTTGCGGCGTTGGAACGCGGCGGCATTGCTTGCGGCAACGGCGCGGCCGTCGATCAGCATCGAGATGGCGGTCATCAGGGTCTCCTTTGGGAATGGGGTCAGGCGGTGCCCAGGTAGGCGCGGCGGATGGCGTCGGAAGCAAGCAGTTCACGGGCGCTGTCGGCGGCCACGATGCGGCCGCGCTCGAGCACATAACCGCGGTCGGCCACGCCAAGCGCCTTGCGCACGTTCTGCTCGACCATCAGCACGGTGACGCCCTGGGCCCGCGCGATGCGCTGCACGATGGCCAGCAGCTCGTCGACCATGCGCGGCGCCAGGCCCAGCGAGGGCTCGTCCAGCATCAGGAGGCGCGGGCCGCTCATCATGGCGCGGGCGACAGCCACCATCTGCTGCTCGCCGCCGCTCATGGTGCCGGCCAGCTGGCTGGCGCGTTCCTGCAGGCGCGGGAAGTCCAGGAAGGCCTGGGCCAGGCGCCGGCCGCGTTCGGCCGCCGATATGAGCCAGCCGCCCAGCTCCAGGTTCTCGGTCACCGTCATCTGCGGAAAGAGCTGGCGGCCCTCGGCCACCAGGGCCAGGCCGCGGCGCACGCAGGTGGTGGGGTCGCTGCCTGGCAGCGGCTTGCCGTCGAGCAGCACATCGCCCTGGCGCGGGATCAGGCCGGCCAGGGCGCGCAGCAAGGTGGTCTTGCCGGCGCCATTGGGGCCGAGGATCACGGTGATGCCGGGCGCGGCTTCGAGCGTGATGTCGCGCAGCACGGCGAAGCCGCTGTAGCCGGCGCCAAGGCCCTGGACTTTCAGGTGCGCGCTCACGTGGTGTGCCCCAGTTCGTCACCCAGGTAGGCCTCGATCACTTCGCTGTTGCGCACCACCTCGGCCGGCGTGCCGTCGGCGATCTTGCGGCCCTGGTGCAGCACCATCACCCGCTCCACGTACTTGAGCAGGGTGGCGACCGCATGCTCGATCCACACCACGCTCAGTTGCCATTCGTCGCGCAGGCGCCGGATGCGGCGGGCCATGGCGTCGACCTCGGCTTCGGTCAGGCCTGCGCCCACTTCGTCCAGCAGCAGCAGGCGCGGGCGCGTGCCCAGGGCCATGCCGATTTCCAGCAGGCGCTGCTGCGAGGGCGTGATGTCTCCGGCGCGCTGTGCGGCCAGCGATTCCAGGCCCAGCATCGCGAGGATCTCAGCCTCCGATCGCAGCCCTGCGGGGCCCTCGCGATGGCGCCCGGCGAACTGCATGCCGAAGCGCACGTTGTCGGCCACGCTCATGTCGGCGAATACGCGCGGCGTCTGGAAAGTGCGCGCGATGCCGTGCGCGGCGAAGTGATGCGGCCCGCGGCCGTGGAGCTCGTCGCCAGCCACGATGAGGCGTCCGGAGGTCGGCGCAATGACGCCGGAAATCGCGTTGAAGAAGGTGGTCTTGCCGGCGCCGTTGGGCCCGATGATGCCCACCAGCTCGCCCGCATCCAGCGTGGCGCTCACGGCGTCCACCGCAGTCAGGCCGCCAAAGCGCACGCTGACTTCATGGACCTCGAGAAGGCGCTGCGTCATGCCGCGTTCCTCTTGCGCTGCCACAGCGAGGCCAGGCCATTGGGCAGGTACATCACGCACAGCACCAGCAAGAGGCCCAGCACCAGCATGTAGCCATAGGGCAGCTGCAGGCGCAGCGTCTCGGCCAGCAGGCTGAAGACGATGGCCGCGACGATCGGACCGCCGACACTCGTGGCTCCACCGATCAGTGCGATCAGCACCGTCTGGAAGCCGATGAAGGGGTTGAACACCGCGGGCGGCTCGATGTAGGTCCAGCGCACCGCCATCGCCGCGCCGACCGCGCCGGCAAAGAGGGCCGACAGTGCGAAGCCGAGGATCTTGATGCGCCGGGTGTCCACCCCCAGGGTCTGGGCGCGCTGCTCGTCGGCGCCGATGCCCGACAGCGCCAGGCCGAAGCGGCTGGACTTCACCCAGACGGCGGTGCCGACGGCCAGCGCCGCCAGCACCAGCAAGGTGAGGTAGACCGTGTGCCCCTCCGGCACCACCATCAGCACCCGGCCCACCGTGCCGGACACCTGCTTTTCCACGAAGGTGACGGCGTGGCGGATCAGCTCCGTCATGCCGAAGGTGAGCACGGCGAAGTAGGTGCCGCGCAGATGCAGCACCGCGGCGCCCATCACCACCGCGACGACGGCGGCGATCAGCGCGCCGCACAGGACCACCAGCGGCCAGGGCAGCACGCCCAGCAGCACCGCGCTGGTGTAGGCACCGATGCCGAAGAAGGCCGAGGTGGCCAGCGACAGGTAGCGCGTCGCCCCGCAGAACATCGACCAGCTGGTGGCCAGCGCGATGTACATGAGGCAGGCCAGGGCCAGCGACTGCAGGAACTCGGAGGCGACCCAGGGCACGGTGGCGGCAGCCAGCAGCACCGCGGCTGCGACGAAAGACAAGCGCGAATTCATTTGGAGAACAGCCCGTTGGGCCGCCACAGGAGCACGCCGATGAACACGCCGTAGGAGAGAAGCATCTTGAGCGAGGGGCTGGAGAAGTGCATGCCCAGCGCCTCCACCACGCCCAGCAGCAGGCCACCGGCCAGGCTGCCGGCGATGGAGCCGAAGCCGCCCAGGGTGATGACGATCAGCGCCGTCACGGTGTAGGGCTCGCCCATGGAGGGATTGATTTCATAGGTCATCGACAGCAGCGCCCCAGCCACGCCCGACAGGCCCAGGCCGACGCCGAACATCAGCGGGTGCAGCCGCCTGGTGTTGATGCCCACCAGCTGCGCCCCGGTGGGCGACTGCATCAGCGCGCGCACCGCCTTGCCCAAGAGGGTGAACTTCAGCAGCGCGATCAAGGCCAGGCTGAGCGCCAGCGCCACTCCGAAGAGCACCAGCTTGTTCTCGGTGAAGCGCATGCCGGCCAACTCCACCGGCTCGGCCAGGTACTCGTAGCCGCGCAGGTCGCCGCCCCAGATGAGGAGGGCGGCGTTCTGCACCGCGAACATGAGGCCGAAGCCCACCATCAGGCTGCGCGCCTCGAACACGTCGACATTGGGCGCGCGAGCCGCCAGCTGCCGGAAGCACAGGGCATGGATGGCCATGCCCAGCAGCCCCAGCAGCACGAAGGCCACCGGCATCAGCAAAAGGGGCGAGAGCCCGAAGGCGGTGTGCGCCCACCAGGTGATGAAGGCCCCGAGCATCAGGAACTCGCCATGCGAGATGTTCATGATGCGCATGAGGCCGTACTGCAGGTTCAGCCCGATGGCCACCAGCGCATAGATGCCGCCGGTGATGAGGCCGCCCGCCAGCAGTTCGGCCCAGGAAGTCAAAGACACAAGTTCGTCCTGTTCACTTCCACGCGGGCTTGGGCGCGATCAGCTTGGCCGTGGCGCGATCGAGCGGCCACACCACCTCGAAGTCGTTGCCCTGCCACTGGCTCACGGTGCCGGGGATGGAGGCGTTCTCGCCGTGGTCGAAGCGGATCGGGCCGAGGATGGTCTGGAACTCGTTCCTGGCGATCACCTCGCGCAGCTGCTTGCGGTCCAGCCCCGCTTTCGCCACGGCCTGCTGGATGATCTGCAGCCCGGCCCATGCATGGCCGCTGGCCCAACGGTCGGGCTCCTTGTTGAACTTCTTCACATGGGCCTCGAAGTAGGCCTTGGCGCCGGGGCTGGTCTTCACGTTCCACGAGCCCATGCCGATCACGCCCTCGGTGTTGGCCGCCATCACGTTCTTGTAGAGCTGGAAGGCGGTACCGACCGAGGCGTAGAAGTACTTGGGGTTGAAGCCGATCTCGCGCGACTGGCGGCTCACCAGCAGGGTGTCCGGCGGGTAGGTGATGCCGATGAAGGCATCCGGGTTCAGGTCCTTGATGCCGCGCAGCACCGGCGCCAGGTCTTTCACGCCCAGCGGGTAGCTCTTGCGCTCCAGCACCTGGATGCTGGTCTTCTTCAACGCGTTGTTCAGGGCCGCGAAGTTCTCCAGGCCAAAGAGGTCGTCCATGTAGACGATGGCGATGCTCTTCACCTGCTGCGCCACCAGCAGGTCGACGAGGGCCCCCATCATCTTGTCGGGCTGTTGCAGCAGCGAGAAGAAGTAGGGGAGCTGCATGTCGATCAGCTTTCTCGACAGCGCGGTTGGCGCCAGCATCGGATAGCCGAAGCGGTTGGCCAGCGGGGCGATGGCGAAGTTGGCGCCCGAGCCCCAGGGCGGCAGGATCAGGTCGACCTTGTCGCTGCCCATCAGCTTCTCGTAGGTGCGCACGCAGGTCTCGGTCTCGCTGCGGTCGTCGTAGCCGATCAGCTCGATCGGGCGCCTGGCGCCCTTCACGTCCAGGCCGCCGGCGGCGTTCACCTGCTCGGCCCACAAGAGGTAGTTGGGCTCCTGGCTCACCTGGGCGCCGGCGGACCAGGGGCCGGTGCGGGCGATGGCGTAGCCGATCTTCACCGGGCCGCTTTGCGCGAAGAGTTGCGGCGCGACGGCGGCGGCGCCGAGGGTGGTGGCGGCGCGCTGGATCCAGCGGCGGCGATTCGGAT
The DNA here is from genome assembly GCA_035476655.1 of Variovorax sp. Lineage (GTDB taxonomy): Bacteria > Pseudomonadota > Gammaproteobacteria > Burkholderiales > Burkholderiaceae_C > Variovorax. The sequence continues at coordinate 40,847 of DATILH010000118.1, read as the reverse complement.
GCTGTGTCATGGCGTGTCTCCTCTTGCTTGTAGTGAGCCTGGATGGCGATCGTAGGAAGACCCTGCGTGCTCTGCTGTGCCGGCGGCGCACAAAGCGCTTGTCGCAGCGCGCACGGCGCTCGGGGTTAACCCTGGCCGACCGCGCCAGTGCGGCGGCAACACAATGCAACAGTTCTATTCATTGAGGAGCTGGAGCCCATGGCGGCATCCACGATGCTGAGCACCGACGTCGTCCCGCCGCGCGATCGCGCGCCGCAGTGGCGCGAATGGGTGTGGCAGCACTTCGGCGGGCTGGAGTCCGATCTGTACGGCGACACCGCGTTCGACGGCCACATTGCCGCCTCGCGCGCCGGCGAGGTGATCCTGACCCGGCTGGAGGCCAATCGTCACCGCGTGCTGCGCAGTGCCCAGATGGCGCGCGCCAGCGAGGCGGGCTACCTGAAGATCGTCGCGCCCTGGCAGGGCAGCGCGGCGGTGGCGCAGCGCGGGCGTGAGGCTTCTGTGCGCAGCGGCGCCTGGACCATCTACGACACCACCGGCGAATACGCGGTGGCGAACCCCGAACGCACCGACCACCTGATCGTGATGGTGCCCAAAGCGCAACTGGCCAGTCCGGGCCTGCCGCTGGAGCAGCTGATGGCGCGGCGCGTGGGCGGCGCCGGCGGCATCTCGCGGGTGGCGCTGGAGGCGATGCGCAACACCTACCAGGAGCTGCCGAACATGAGCGAGGCGGCCGCGCGCGGTGCCGGCGAACTCATCGTGCAACTGGTGCGCTTGTCGCTGATGGAGTTGGCCGGGCAGGAAACCGCGCTGACCCAGCGCGAGGCACTGAAGGACCGCATTCGCGCCTACGTGGCGAGCCACCTGCGCGACCCGGAGCTCAGCATCGACAGCATCGCCACTGCCCTGCACTGCAGCAAGCGCCACCTGCACAACGCCTTCGCTGACGAGGACGACACGCTCAACGCCTACATCCTGCGCCAGCGCCTGGCGGCCTGCATGCGGGCGCTGCAGGACCCGGCGCATGCGCACCGGCCCATCACCGACATCGCGCTGTCCTCGGGCTTTGGCAATCTGTCGCACTTCAGCCGGGTGTTCCGCCAACAGACCGGGGGCAGCCCGAGCGAATTCCGGCGGCGGGTGGGGCTGGGCCCCACCTGAAGGCCGGGCGCTCAGCTGCCCAGGTGATCCGGGTCGTCTTCCGTCGCTTCGCCTTGGCCGGTGCTGGGCGGCTGGCCATTGGCCGGCACCACCAGCACGTCGGCCAGGTCGGGGCTGAAACCGCCCAGGGTCGGATCCTTGGCCAGCTCTTCCACGATGGCCATCGAGGCGTGATAGCCGATCTTCTGGATGTAGCCGCCCGACTTGGTGCCGATGCCGCCGCGCAGCTCCAGCAGCACCGAGCCTGAGCCCAGCAGGCCGTAGGCGTTGCGCGAGATGCCGGGCTCGGTACCGCCGGGGTAGCGGCTCAGGTTGGCATAGGGGTACTTGGCCAGGGTCTGGGCAATGATCACGACCACGCGCTTGGCCATGGTCTGCCCGGCGTTGAAGCGGGCCAGCGCTGTCGGGTCCACCGCCTGCAGCCGCACCGCGGTGTCGATGGCCGTGGGGTAGAGCGTGGAGGCGGTCACCATCTGGCCGTCGTGCACGCGCGTGCCCTGGTGGTGCATGTCGAGCGCCACCACCGGCTTGAACTGGTCGTTGAGCCAGCGCACGTTCTTCGCCTCGGGCACCGGGTTGCCTTCGGACACCAGGTAGGGGCCGGTGCTGTCGATGTCCTTGGTCTCGCAGCTGGTGACGCCGGTGGTCAGGTTCGGGTAGTTCGGATTGTCGAAGGGGCACTCGGGCCGGAAGGCGTGGTAGCGGTTGATGTCGTAGCCGCGGCCGCGCTGGTAGAAGGCCGGCAGCGGGTTCACGGTGAAACGCGGGTCGTAGTTCTGGCGCCAGGGCACCTGGTTGCCGTTGGTGTCGGTGAGCGGCGTGCCGTCGGGCTTCTCGCCGTCGAAGCCGTCGACGTTGACGCGCGGCACCACCACCACGGTGAGCGAATTGCGGATCACCTTGGAGGCCGTCGCGTTGTTGACCAGGTCGCGCACCAGGTTGACGCCGGAGTCGCTGGTCTCCATCTCGTCGCCGTGCTGCTGCGCGATGATCAGCGCCGCCGTGGGGCCGTTGCCGATCACCACATAGGGCACCTGGCGGCCGGTGTTGCTCTTGTAGGGCGCGTAGTGCAGGGTGGCGGCGCCCTTGGAGGTGTGGACCGCGCCTTCCAGGGCCTTGATCAGCTGCGCATAGCTGCGTAGCGAGGCCAGGCTTTCGTTCTCTCCGTTGGGCCCGTTCGGGATGGTGCTGGGCTGGGCCCAGGCCAGGCCTCCAACCAGGGCTGCGGCGGCGCCGATGGCCGCGACTCGGGATCTGAGCATTCGCTGACTCCTTCGTGGTCTTGTGGCCCCGACCGGGCTGGCGGGGTGAGGGATGCTAGGCCGGGCCCGGCTCGCGGCAATGAAAGCCCGGGCCCTTCGAATGGTCGACATTCACATTTGAGCGGCGCCATGGTATTGGGCTGGCTGGTGTGCTTGTAGCAACCATCACACTATGTGATACTGGTTGCATGATTGACTGGCTCGTCCTGACCGCCGCGCTGCCGACCTCGCCCAGCGGGCTGCGGGTGCGCATCTGGCGCTCGCTCAAGGCCACCGGCTGTGCCACCTTGCGCGACGGCGTCTACCTGTTGCCGGCCAACGTGGCCAACGCAGACGCGCTTTGGGACATCGAGAAAGCCATTCGCGAAGCCGGCGCCAGCGCGCACATGCTGGAGTTGAAGGCGCGTGATGCGGCGCAAGAGGCCAGCTTCGTGGCGCTGTTCGATCGCACCGAGCACTACGCCGACTTCACGCTGGCCCTGAAAGAGGCGCGCAAGCTGCTGCGCAGCGGCGCTGAGCCCGAACTGCGCAAGCTGCTGCGGGCCCTGGATCAGCAGTTGCACGCCATCCAGGCCATCGACTTCTTTGCCGCCCAGGCCGGCGCGCGCGCCGCCGCCGGCCTTGCGGCGCTGCGCCTCGAGGTGGAACGCCGCTTCTCTCCCGGCGAGCCTTTGGCCGCGCCCGAGCACGGCATCGAGCGCTTGCGGCGCGAGGACTTCCAGGGCCGCAGCTGGGCCACGCGGCGCCGTCCCTGGGTCGACCGCCTGGCCTGCGCCTGGCTGATCCAGCGCTTCATCGACGCCGCGCCGCGCTTCGTCTGGCTGTCGGATCCGGCGAAGTGTCCGAAGCGCGCGCTGGGCTTCGACTTCGATGGCGCGCGCTTCACGCACGTGGGCGGGCAGGTCAGCGTCCAGGTGCTGGCGCGCAGCTTCGGCCTGGACGAGGACGCAGCCATGCGGCGCCTGGGCGAGCTGGTGCGCTACATCGACGTCGGCGGCATCCCGGTCGACGAAGCGGTGGGCGTGGAGACCCTGGTGCGCGGCCTGCAGGCGCAGCACCCGGAGGACGACGACGCCTTGCTGGCCGCCGCCTGCAGCCTGTTCGACACCCTGTATGCCGCCTTGAAAAGCCCTCGATGACCCACCCCAAGGAACCGCCGCCCCCGGTGAGCTTCGGCGAAGCCCTTCGCTTCTGGCTCAAGCTGGGCTTCATCAGCTTCGGCGGGCCGGCCGGGCAGATCGCGATCATGCACAGCGAGCTGGTGGAGCGCCGGCGCTGGATCAGCGAGAAGCGCTTTTTGCATGCGCTCAACTACTGCATGCTGCTGCCGGGCCCGGAGGCGCAGCAGCTGGCCACCTACATCGGTTGGCTCATGCATCGCACATGGGGCGGCATCGCGGCCGGCGCGCTGTTCGTGCTGCCATCGCTCTTCATCCTGATTGCGCTGTCGTGGATCTACCTGCGCTTTGGCGATGTGCCGCTGGTGGCGGGCATCTTCTACGGTATTAAGCCGGCGGTGACGGCGCTGGTGCTTCATGCGGCGCACCGCATCGGCAGCCGCGCGCTGCGCAACCGCTGGATGTGGGGCATCGCGGCGGCGGCCTTCGTGGCGATCTTTGCCTTTGACGTGCCCTTTCCGGCCATCGTGCTGGCCGCGGCCTTGATCGGGCACTTCGGCGCGCGCCGCTGGCCGGCCGTGTTTGCGCTCGGTGGCGGCAACGGCGGCAATGGCCAGCTTGCCGGCTACGGGCCGGCCTGGATCGACGACGACACGCCGACGCCGGCGCACGCGCTCTTCTCGCGTGCCCGGCTGGCCAAGCTGCTGGGCTTCGGGCTGGGCCTGTGGGCCGCGGCGATGGGCCTGCTGATCGCCATCCAGGGCTGGCAAGGCACGCTGACGCAGATGGGCTGGTTCTTCACCAAGGCGGCGCTGCTGACCTTCGGCGGCGCCTACGCAGTGCTGCCCTACGTCTACCAGGGCGCGGTCGAGCACCACCAGTGGCTCAGCGGCACGCAGATGATCGACGGCCTGGCGTTGGGCGAGACCACGCCGGGGCCGCTCATCATGGTGGTGGCCTTCGTCGGCTATGTCGGTGGCTGGCTGCGCCAGGTGCTGGGGCCGGAGGCGCTGTTCCTGGGCGGGGCGCTGGGTGCCACGGTCGCCACCTTCTTCACCTTCCTGCCCTCCTTCGTCTTCATCCTGGCCGGTGGACCGCTGGTGGAGGCCACGCACGGCAAGCTGGGCTTCACGGCGCCGCTGTCGGCCATCACGGCCGCGGTGGTGGGCGTGATCCTGAATCTGGCGCTCTTCTTCGCCTATCACGTGCTATGGCCGCAGGGCTTCGGCGGGCGCTTCGATGCGCTGTCTGCCTTCATCGCGCTGGCGGCCGCGATCGCGCTCTTTCGATTCAAGGTCGGTGTGATGACGCTGCTCGCCGCCTGCGCGGCCGCGGGACTGGCGGCGACCTTGCTCCTGCCCGGGCTGCGCTGAACACAGTGAAAGGGAGGCTTCTCATGAACGCCCTCATGCAAGACGACAGCACAAGGATGGAGCCGGCCATGGCGCTGGCCCTGGCGGCCAATTTCGGCAGCGTGGCGCACTGGCGCCAATCCTTCATCGGCCTGGGCCGCGCCTTTGGTGGCGGCGCCGGCTGCCTGGCCCTGGTGTTCCTGCCGGAGGCCGGCGCGCTGGCGCATCGCTGGGCCGCTGACGCCGCGCATGTGACGGGTGGCGGCGTGCTGCTGCTGCTGCTTGCCACTTTCGACGAGGCGCATCCGCAGGGCCTGGAAGATTTCGTCGAGCGCATCGACTGGGCGCACGTCTACGAGCGCTACCAGGAGGCGGTGCACGCGGCCAGCGAAGCCTTCGGCGCCACCCAGGACGAGGCGGCGCAAGCGCCCATCGTGCTCGACGTGCGCCGTGCCGGTGTGTTCGCCGGCGCGAAGGCCATGCTGCCTGGCGCCCGCTGGTGCGATCCGGCCGCGGTGGCCGACTGGGCCGCCGAGCTGCCGCCCGGCCGCGAAGTACTGGTCTACTGCGTCTACGGCCACGAGGTGGGCCGCGCCACCGCGCTGCGCCTGCGCGCCCTGGGCGTGCCGGCCCGCTTCCTGGTCGGCGGCTTTGACGCCTGGCAGGCGGCCGGGCGCGCCTTGCAGGCCAGGCCGGGGGCACCGTCATGAGTACGCGTTGGGTGACGCGCCAGCGTCCGAAGATCGACCGCATCGCCTGCCCCTGGCTGATCCTGCGCTACATCGATCCGAAGGCCGAGTTCCTCTATGTGCCCGCCTCCGAGGTGCTGGGCGTCGCGGCCGAGCGGGGCGCCACGCCCTACGATATTCCCGGGGTGGAGATGAGCCACGTGGGCGAGCTGTGCAGCTTCGATGCTTTCCTGGCGCGCTACCAACTCGTGCAGCGCGAGCCGGCGCTGGCGCAACTGGCCGCCATCGTGCGCGGCGCCGACACGGCGCGGCTGGATCTGACGCCGCAATCGGCCGGGCTCTACGCCGTCTCGCTCGGCCTGTCGCGCCTGTTCACCGACGACCACGAGATGCTGCGGCACGGCCTGGTGCTGTACGACGCGCTCTTCGCCTGGTGCCGCGAAGGGCGGGGCGAAGCGCACAACTGGCCGCCCGCCTGAAGCGGGCGCGTCATTCCAGCGCCTGCGCCACGGTCACCGCCTGCCAGGGGCCCGTCGATTGGCCGGCCAACGCCGCCCAGTACCAGGCCGAACTGTCGGTGTAGGCCGCGCCCTGCGCATCGACGATGCGCTCGCACACGCGCAGCGCCTGCCCTTCGCCGCGCTCGGCGATGAAGCAGCGCCACAGGCGCGCCTGCGCGTCGCGCGTCAGCTTCGTGTGCTGGATGCGATAGCCCAGTGCGCGAAAACAATCCGCCGCCGGGTGCAGCATGCGCGTGGGCTGATCGACGCGGCGCAGCACCAGGGTGCGGGTGCCATCGCTCATGCGCGCGATGGCGCCGGGGAAGCGCTCGGCAAAGCGCTGTTCGACCGCGCCGAGCGCCAGTGGCCGCAGCGGGGCGCCGTCCCATTGCGCCGGCCATTCCTGAAACTTCGCCGAAAGAGCGGGTGCGGGCGCGGGGGCGCGCCAGGCGTTGGCGGCGGACCATGCGATGCACATCAGCATCGCCAGGCCGAACACCGCCTTGTGGGTAATGCGATTGACAAAGCGGTTGGCGAAAAGCTGATCGAATGCGGCGGGCCACTTCATTTGGAGCTCCTCGCCAGGCGCGACGCCTGCATGAGCCAGGCAGCGGCGCCGCACACCCCGGCCAGCACCGCTAGGCCAAGCGCCTCGTGCAGCCAGGGCGCGAGCCCGAGGCCGGCGCCCTCGAAGCCGACCAGCACGCTGTTGCGCAAGATGTTGCCGGCCAGCACGACGAGTCCCACCAGCGGCAGGCGCGCCAGGAAGTCGCGGTTGCCGCGCCACGTCCAGAGCGCCACGGCACAGGCCGTGAAGTAGCCGAACCAGGCCATCTGCACGCCGGAGCATGGCGCGTCGACGATCACCAGGCGGCCCTCGATGAGCAGGCTGGCGGCCTCTCGCTGTACCTCGAAGGCAGGCGCCAGCAGCCAGCGGCTGGCCTCGGCCGTGAGCACGCGCAAGGGAAAGCCGGCATAGAACTGCAGCGAGGACAAGAGCGGCAGCGCCAGCACCGCCAGCCCCAGCACCGGCGCCCCGGCCACCCGCCGCGGCAGCAGGGCCAGCAGGCCTGCTGCGAAGGCCAGTACCGCGAACAGGGCGGTGGCCAGCGGCGGCCAGGGTGCCAGCGGGCCGATGCCGGTGCGCAGCAGGGTGGCGGCCAGGGTGCCCAGGCTGGCCAGGGCCAGCCAGCCCAGGCGCGGGGCGCAGCGCAGTTCATGGCGCAGCGTCCAGACCAGGAGGGCCAGCCCGGACAGGGCGAGCAGGCCGAGCGGATCGTCGGAGCCATCGCGCAGGCGGCGCGCCATCCACCACCAGGTGGGCGTCAGCGCGGCGGCCTGCAGGGCAAGCCAGCCGATCGCGGGCGCGCGGTCGATGCGGATGCAGTTGTCGAACAGGCGGGGATGGCCTTGGGCCAGGGCAGTCAGGGTCATTTCGGTCTCTTCCTCGTGGCGATCAGCTGGTCAGGCGGCGCGGGTCGTTGCGGCGCGCGCGCCGGCGCAGCATGGCCAGCATCGACAGCGCCACCGCGATCGCGCCCAGGGCCTCGGGCTCGGGTGTGCCGGGCACTTCGGCGGTGGCGCCCGAGGCCAGCGCCAACTCGCTCACGCCCTTGGGCAGCGGCTGCGGCTGGTCTACCCGCGCGCTGTCCGCGGGCGTCGCGTTGCGCACCACCTGGTCGACGGCGATGAAGCTGGTGTACTGGGTGAGCAGGCCGTAGCGCAGGCCCAGCCCGGTGATCTCTTCGCGCAGTTGGCTGCCGCCTTGCAGCGCTTCCTGGTCCTGCAGGGCGGCGATGCGATGGCGCGCCCACAGGCTGCGCAGCGCCAGGGCGTCGGGCCGCAGGCTTTGCGCGTTGACCGGAAGTTGCTGGCGCCAGGGGCCATCGGCACCCTGGCCTTCGACGATGAGGCGACCCTGCGCCTTGCCGCGCCACTTGCCGAAGACGATGACCGGGCGCTCGCCCAGCACATCGGGCAGGGCGGACGGCTCGACGTCGTACACGTCCAGGCCGTCGAAGCGGGCGCGCACCTGGGTCAAGAGCGGCGACTCGATCATGCGCTTGAAGCGCGCCGCCTCGCGCGGCGCCTGCAGCGGATCGGTGATGACGAAGGGCTCGCCCATGCCGGCGCGCGCCAGGCCTTCGATCAGATGCCGGTTCACGGAACTGCCGATGCCGAAGGCAAAGACATTGGCCTGCGACAAGTTCCTGCGCACCAGCTCGAAGGCCTCGCGCTCCACCGTGACATAGCCGTCGGTCACCACCACCACCGTGCGCGAGACCTTGTCGGCTTTCGGCTGCGCGTAGACCCGGCGCAGCGCCGGAATCAGCTCGGTGCTGCCGCCGCCGCCGTAGCTGCGGATGACCGACAGCGCCTGCTCGATGTTGGCGCGCGTGGCCGGCACCGAATGCGGCGACAGCATGTGGTTGCTGCCCGAGAACAGCAGCACGTTGAAGGTGTCGCTGGGGCGCAGCCCGCCGATCAGCCGCTCCAGCATCACCTTGGCGGTGTCGAGCGGGAAGCCGTGCATCGAGCCCGAGATGTCGACCACGAAGATGTAGTCGCGCGGCGAGACTGCCTCGGCCGCCACCGAGCGCGGCGGCTGGACCATCGCCAGGAAGAAGTTCTCTTCGTCCTTGCCCTGGCCGGGGTAGAGCATCAGGCCAGATGCGATGCGCTCGCCGGCCAGGCGAAAGTCGAGCACGAAGTCGCGGTCGTTGGCGCTGTGCGTGGACGCGGCCAGCGCGACCTGCGCATGCCGGTCCTCGTTGCCGCGCTGTACCTCGATGGCGTGGGTGATCGAGCGCACGTCCTGGATGGCAAGCGGCGTGTCGATGGCCAGCTTCATCTGGAAGGCCGTGTTGGACGCGATGCCGGCGCGCAAGGTGGGCTGCGCCACCCAGTTCGCCTGCGCTTGCTCGGACTGCGGGCTGTTGTAGCGCGGCCCAACGACTGTCGGGAACACGAACTGGTAGCTGCCGGCCTGCGGCACCAATAGCTCGTTGTAGCGCAGCTCCACCTGCACCTCGTCGCCGGGCAGGATGTTGGCGACCTTCATCTGGAACACGTTGGGCAGGTGCTGCTCCAGCAGGGCGGCGGTCTTGCCTTCCTGCCTGGCCTGCTCGTACTCGATGCGGGCCTTCTGCTTCTCTCGGATCTGCGCGTGGATGACGCGGTCCGCCAGGCGCACCGTGAGGCCGTCGACCGCGGCACGGGTCGAGCCCGGGAAGACATAGCTGGCCTCGATGGCCCGCGTGCCTTCGTTGCGGTAGGTCTGGGTGACGCGCACCTGGCCGATCACGCCGGCAATCTTCACGTCGACCGCGGTGTTCTTGAGCGGCAGGCGGTCGACCGAGGGGTCGTCGCTCTTGACGAAGAAGTACGGGCTTTCGGTCTTCTGGCGCGCTGGCGTGCGCTCCTGCGCGTGGAGCGGCCGGGCGATGAGCAGGGCAAAGCAAAGGCCCGCCATCAAGAGCGTCGTCAGCCAGAGCGTGAGGCCTTGGCGTTGACCTTCAGTTTCCATGTCCTCTTCCTCCAGGGAGCGTGCAACGGTGCACGGCAGCCACTGTGGAAGGCGTCTTCGAAGGCCGTGGGAAGGCTTCTTGAAACGGGGTACGCTTCGCGTGAAGTCTGTGTGAAGTCCTGCCGCCAGAGACTTCACATGCCAATCGGGCGGCAGGGCGAACATCGACGTGTCGCCTTCGACGAGGAATATCCGTGCCCGAACAAAGCGCCAAGCGCAAAGAATCGAACTTCAACAAAGCCCTGAAATGGGCGGCCCTGGTGCTGGGCGGCGGCCTCGCGGCAGTAGCGCTGGTGGTGGCCGTGGCGATCGCCTTGCTCTACCCCGGCCTGCCCGACGTGAAGCAACTGGCCGACTACCAGCCCAAGCTGCCGCTGCGCGTTCTCACCGCCGACGGCGTGGTCATCGGCGAATTCGGCGAGGAGCGGCGCCAGTTGGTGCCCTTGGCGCAGATTCCCAAGGCCATGAAGGACGCGGTGATCGCGGTGGAGGACGCGCGCTTCTACGAGCACGGCGGCATCGACACCATCGGCCTGGCGCGCGCGGTGCTGGTGAACCTGACGCAGGGCATGCGCCAGGGCGCATCGACCATCACGCAGCAGGTGGCGCGCAACGTCTACCTGAGTTCAGAGCGCACCTTCAGCCGCAAGCTGCGCGAGGCGCTGATCGCGCTGGACCTGGAGCGCGAACTCACGAAGGACCAGATCCTGGAGATCTACCTGAACCAGATCTACCTGGGCCAGCGCGCCTATGGCTTTGCCTCCGCGGCCGAGGCCTACTTCGGCAAGCCGCTCGCGAACATCACCCTGGCCGAGGCCGCCATGCTGGCCGGATTGCCGAAGGCGCCGGGCGCCAACAACCCGGTGGCCAATCCGCGCCGCGCGCGGGCGCGCCAGCTGTATGTGCTCGAGCGCATGGAGTCGCTCGGCTTCATCACGGGAGCGCAGATGGCGCAGGCCAAGCAGGAGCCGCTGCAGCTGCGCGGCGCGAACGACCCGGACCGCCTGCATGCCGAATACGTGGCCGAGATGGTGCGCCAGCAGATGGTGGCGCAGTACGGCGACAGCGCCTACACGCGCGGCCTGACGGTGAACACCACCTTGCTGGCCAATGACCAGTCGGCGGCCTACCAGTCGCTGCGCCGCGGCATCCTCGACTACGAGCGGCGCCAGCCCTGGCGCGGCCCGGAAGAGACGGTGAAGCTGCCGGCCGACGCCGCTGCGCAGGACAGTGCGGTGGAGGAAGCGCTGGCCACGCACCCGGACGATGGCGAGGTGCTGGCAGTGGTCGTGCTGGAAGCGGGCCCCAAGCAACTGGTGGTGGCGCCGCGCGACGGCGACAACCTGAAGATCAGCGGCGACGGCCTGCGCCTGGCCCAGGCCGGCCTGTCCAAGCGTGCCGACGCGCGCCAGCGCATCGAGCGTGGCGCGGTGCTGCGTGTGGCAAAGAACTCCAAGGGCGCCTGGGAAGTGGTGCAGCTGCCGGAAGTGGAGGGCGCCTTCGTCGGCCTCGACCCGCGCGACGGTGCCATCAGGGCACTGGTGGGCGGCTTCGATTTCGGCCAGAACCAGTTCAACCATGTGACGCAGGCCTGGCGCCAGCCGGGCTCGAGCTTCAAGCCCTTCATCTATTCGGCGGCGCTGGAGAAAGGCTTTGCGCCGGCCACGGTGGTGAACGACGCGCCGCTCTTCTTCGACCGCAGCACCACCGGCGGGCAGCCCTGGGAGCCGAAGAACTACGACGGCAATTTCGAAGGCCCGATGACGCTGCGCAACGCGCTGGAGAAGTCGAAGAACATGGTGACCATCCGGGTGCTGCAAGCCATCGGCACCAACTACGCGCAGGAGTGGTCGGGCCGCTTCGGCTTCGACGCCGACAAGCAGCCGCCCTACCTGCCGATGGCGCTGGGCGCCGGCTCGGTCACGCCGCTGCAGATGGCCACCGCCTACGGCGTGTTCGCCAACGGCGGTTACCGCGTCAATCCCTACCTGGTGACCAAGGTGGTGGAGCGCGGCGACAAGGTGCTGTTCGAGGTCAAGCCGCCGGTCTTGGACGAGAGCATGCGCGCCATTCCGGCTCGCAATGCCTACATCATGCGTTCGCTGCTGCAGAGCGTGGTGCGAAGCGGTACCGGTGCGCGCGCCTACCAGGCGCTCAAGCGCGAGGACCTGTACGGCAAGACCGGCACCACCAACGATTCGTTCGATACCTGGTTCACCGGCTTCCAGCCGAGCCGGGTGGGCGTGGTCTGGATCGGCTATGACCAGCCGCGCCAGTTGGGCGTGCGCGGCGAGACCGGCGGCAGCCTGAGCCTGCCGGTGTGGACTGCCTACATGCAGCGAGCATTGCGAAGTGTGCCGGTGACGCCTTCGCGCGCGCCCGAGGGCGTGGCCTTGATCGACGGCGAGTGGTATTACGACGACTACCCGCCGGGCCGCGCCGTGGCCAGCCTGGACGTGGAGACCGCGCCTGGATTCCAGCCTGGCTTCAGTCCTGGCGCCGTGCCTGGCTTTGGCGGCAATGTGCCGGCCGAGGCGATGCCGGGGGCCCCGACAGCGCCGGCACCAGCGCCGGGGCGACAGGATCGCAACTGGATCCTGGATCTGTTCCGCCGCTAGGTCCCGCCTTCGGTCAACAGGCGGCGCGCCAGCTGGCCGGCCACCGGAGCGAGCTGGCGGATGCCGTCGGCATCACCGGCTTCCAGGCGATCGAGCACCAGTTCGTGCACGCCACCGACCAGCGCGAGGGCGGCGTGCGGCGGAATGTCCATCGGCCGCGTGTGGCGCCCTGCGTGCAGCGTCGCCAGGATGAACCCGGCCAGCGCGTTGTGCGCCCTGCGGCGCGCCGCCAGGCCATCGGGGCCGAGGCCCAGGATGTCGATGAACATGGTGCGCAGCAGCACGGGGTTGCCCGCCAGCCAGGCCAGGTAGGCCGCCAGCACCTGGTCGACCTGCCGATGCCAGGGCAAGGCGGGGTCCAGCGCGGCGGCAAGCACCTGCACCCCTTGGGCGCTGGCACGCTCGTACAGCCCGATGAGGCACTCCGCCTTGGTGGGGAAGTGCTCGTAGAAGGTGCGGCGCGAGACACCGGCCTCGGCCACGATGTCGGCGATGGTCACCAGGGCGAAGCCCTTCGCGGCCACCGCACGGGCCATTGCGCTCAAGAGCCGGCTGCGGTGGTCGTCCGCCACCACGACCGTCGATTCGTCCGTCGTCGTCATTGCGTCCGATGTTCCCATGGAGCTGCATGGTACTTGACAGTACCGGAACCGAAACCTATATTGGTACTCCCTCGTACCAAATGCCTGTCCCCATGACCGAGCTCGTTGTCCGCAAGCTGCTGATCGACATGGCGCAACCGATCGCGCGCCACTGGTGCGATGGCGATCCGTTTCGCACCGCCTTCTTCAACGCCTTGTCGATGAGCTTTCCGATCGGCGAACAGTTCTTCATCGATTCGGTGCGCGGCGGCCTGGCCGCCTTGCCCGAGGCCCAGCAGGCGCCGCTTCGTGCCCAGGTGCAGGGCTTCATCGGCCAGGAGGCCACCCATCGGCGCCTGCATGCCCTGTACAACGCGCACCTGGACACACTGGGCCTGGTCAACGATTGGGAGCGGCGCGCGCGCGAGCGCTTCAAGCTGATGGAAGGCGTGGACATCCGGCACTGGCTCGGCATCACCGCGGCCAACGAGCACTTCACCGCCGTGTTTGCCGACTGGATGCTGCGCAACCCGCAATGGCTGGGCAGCGACGACGAGCGCCTGCGTACCCTGTGGCTCTGGCATAGCGCAGAGGAGTCCGAGCATCGCAGCACCGCCTTCGACCTGTACCGCGCGCTGGGGGGCAACGAGGAATGGCGCCTGCGCTGGTTCCGTCGCGTCACCCTGGTCTTCATCGGCGACGCGCTGCGCCAGACCGTCGCCAACCTTCGGCGCGATGGCAGCCTGTGGCGCTGGCGCACCTGGAAGGGTGCCGCGTCGTTCCTGTTCGGTCGCAGTGGCTTGGTCCGCGAGACCTTTGGCGCCTGGCGCGCCTACCTGCGCAGCGATTTTCATCCGCGCTTGCAGGACGACAGCGTGGCGCGCCAATGGCTCGAAGCGAACCAGTCGAAGTACCGGCCCGTCGCGGCCTGATGCCGCAGCGCGGCTAACCGTGCGACAGCAAGGGCAGGCGGAGCGTCGCAATCGCCCCGCCGCGCGGCGCATTGGCCAATTCGATCTGGCCGCGGTGCAAGGTCGTGATCTCCTTGACGAAAGCCAGGCCCAGGCCGGTGCTCTTCTTCTGGCTGTGCGGCCGGGCCAGTGAATAGAACTTCTCGAAGACCTGCTCGCGCGCATAGTCCGGAATGCCCTGGCCGTGGTCGCGCACGGTGATGCGCGCCTCGCGCGAACCGGCGTGCAAGGCCAGCGCGACCTCGGCGCCGGGCGGCGAGAAGTCGATGGCGTTGTCCACGAGGTTGCTCACCGCGCGGCGCAGCAGGAAGGGGTCGCCCTCGACCTTGGCGTTGCTGTCGATGCCCACATGCAGGCGAATCTGGCGCGCCGCGGCGGCGCTCTGGGCGCTGGCCGCCACCTCGTGCAGCAAGGGTGCGAGCGACACCGTCTCGCTGCGCTCCAGCGCGCGCTGGGTCTCCAGGGCGGTGAGCTCCATCATGCGGTCGACGATCTCCTGGATGCGTTGCGTCTCGCCGGCGATATTGGCCAGGAAGCGGTCGCGCTCGGCCTGCGGCATGCCCGGTTCCTGCAGCAACTCGGCGGCGCCGCGGATGGCCGACAGAGGGCTCTTGATCTCGTGGGTGAAGGTCTGCACGTAGTCGGCCACGTAGCTGCGGCCGGTGAGGGCGTCGCGCATCTCGCGCAGGCCGCCGCGCAGCGTGTCGACCGCGCGCCGCAGCATGCGTGAAAGGCTCGGGTTGCGCTGCTGGCGCAGCCAGCGCCAGTAGTCGGACATGAGGCCGAAGGGGCGTACCAGCCAGATCGACATGATCAGGGCGAACAGCAGCAGCGCCAGCGCCGAGCCCGCGCCCACCCACACGGTGCGCGCCCGCGCGTCCTGCACGAACTGGCCGAAGCTCTGAACCGGCTTGCCGACGCTGACGGCACCGACGATTTCCTCGCCCCAGCGGATCGGCGCGGCCGCATACATCACCGAGGTGAGCGGGTCGGCCGAAATGTCGCGCGTGGTGCGCGCGCCGTACAGGCCGGAAAGGGCGCGGCTGACGTCGCTCCACTTCGAATAGTCGGCACCGAGGTCGCGCCCGGTGGAGTCGAAGATCACGCGGCCGCCGCGGTCGGTGACGTAGACGCGCAGTTCGACCCGGGTCTTGTGCAGGTTGTAGATCTGCGCCGAGAACTCGCGCGCGTAGACCGTGCGGAACAGCGGCTCCAGGCGGTGCACGTTGATGGCGCCGGCGATCACGTCCTGCTCGACCAGGCTGGCCATGAGCTGCGAGATTTCCACCAGCGATTCCTCGGCCGACTCGCGGTAGCGTGGATCGATGTCGGCCACCACGCGGTACAAGAGGAAGGCGATGCCGATGAAGTAGATCAGCAGCACGCCCAGGAAGATGCGGGTGCGCCTGGACACGGCGCCGGCCTTCGCCTGCTGGCGCTCGCGCGTGGGTCTGGGCGTCATTGCGGACGTGCGGGCAGCTCTTCGTTGAGCGCGTAGCCGGTGCCGCGCAGGGTGCGGATCGCTTCCACGCCGGGCGCCACCTCGCGCAGCTTGGCGCGCAGGGTCTTGATGTGGGCGTCCACCGTACGGTCGAAGCTGTCGCTGGCGTCGTCCCAGACCAGCTCCAGCAGCTCGTCGCGGGTG
The DNA here is from genome assembly GCA_035476655.1 of Variovorax sp. Lineage (GTDB taxonomy): Bacteria > Pseudomonadota > Gammaproteobacteria > Burkholderiales > Burkholderiaceae_C > Variovorax. Next base: position 25,424 of record DATILH010000118.1, on the reverse strand, counting down.
AAGACGCGCCCGGGGCGCTGGGTGAACAGGCGCAGCAGGCCGTATTCGTAGCGCGAGAGTTCAAGCAGGTGTCCGTAGTAGCGGATCTGCATGCGCTCGGCGTCCAGCGCAAAGGGCGTGGCCGGTGCCTGCGCCACCGGCGCTGCCGCCGGCTGGGCAGCCTGCGCGAGGCCGCTGCGGCGCAGGATGGTGCGCACCCGCGCCACCAGTTCGCGCGGCGAAAAGGGCTTGGCGATGTAGTCGTCGGCGCCCAGCTCCAGGCCCACCACGCGATCGATCTCGTCGTTGCGCGCGGTCAGGAAGAGCATCGGCACCTCCGGCCCGCCACTGGCGCGGCTGAGCGCCTGCAGGCGCTTGAACAGCTCGAAGCCGTTCATGTCGGGCAGGCCGATGTCGAGGATGGCGATGGCCGGCGGGTCGGCCTCGAACTGCGCCAGCGCCTCCTGGGCGGTGGCGCACCACACCGGCTGGAAGCCGTCGCTCTTGAGCACGTACTGCAGGGTGTCCGCGATGCCCGATTCGTCTTCGGCGATCAGGACGCGTTGCGGCTGGAAAGACATGGGCGCATGGTAGCGGGCCCGCGCCCCTGCACCGGCCGGTTCCGCGGCTAGCGCAGGTCGAAACAGCAGCCGGCGTAGAAGGCCTTGTCGCCGCCGTCGACAAAGGGCACTTCGATCGGCTTGCCTTCGTTGCGCCAGCCATCGCGCCGCTTGTAGCCGGCCTGGGTGAGCTCCATGAGCAGCTCTTCATGCTGCTGGATGCGATAGGGGCATACGGCGAAGCCGATGCTGTTGAGCGTGTACAGGGTGCGGTCGGGATGCACGGCCGCCGTGTTCACGATCACCCGCCTGGGCTTCGTGGGCAGGGCGGCGAGGATCTCGGAGATCCGTTGCGGCAGGTACTGAAGGCTGCCGGAGGCATAGAGGACGTCGACCCCGCTGGCATCGCGAAAGTCCGTCGTGAAGGCCAGTTGGGCACTGCTGCCGCGCTCTTTCGCCAGTTCTTCGCCGGTCTTGACGACGCCGGGCACGTCGCACACCGTCCAGCGCAGGTCGTCCGGATAGTCGAGGACGCGGCGAAAGGCGTAGTACTTGATGCCGACATGTCCGCCGAGGTCGAAGACGCTGCGCATGCCCTCGGCAAATGAGCGTCCCATCCAGAACAGGGCGGGGTAGTCGTAGAAGTAGATCTGGTGGCTGTACATCGTCTTCGCAGCATCGGCGTTGTCGTAACCGACGGGCTGGGACGGGGGCGCGCCGGCTTGGGCGGCGGCGAAACTCTCGAAGGAGCCCATGAAAAGGTGCTCCTCTCGATTCTCGAAGAACCGTTTGCGATAGGCCGCTTGGCGAAGCGATGTCGGCAGAAGACTCGAGATCATGAAGTTTCCCATTGGTGCGTTGTCTGCTGGGCGCGGCGGCAATTCTGCGCATTAGAACCTGGGTGTTCAATCACTTCCTGAGAGATCGTCCAGGATCGGGCAGTCGGGCCGCTGGTCGCCGTGGCAGCAATGCACCAGGTGAGCCAGCGTGCGCTGCATGGCCTGCATGGCGGCGATGCGCTGCTCCAATTCCTCCAGGTGCGCTTGCGCCACCCGCTTGACGCTGGCGCTGGTGCGGCGGCGGTTGTGCCAGAGGCCGACCAGCTCGGCCACCTGTTCCATCGAGAAGCCCATGTCGCGCGAGCGCTTGATGAAGCGCAGGGTGTGGACGTCGGCCGCGCTGTACTGCCGGTAGCCGCTTTCGCTGCGGGCCACGTGGCTGAGCAGGCCCAGCCCTTCATAGTGGCGCACCATGCGCGCCGAGATGCCCGAGCGCCGTGCCGCTTCGCCGATGGACACCGGCTGGCCGGAGTCCTCTGGTAGTGCGCGCGCGCTGCTCATTGGAGCGTGTAGCCGGCGTCGACGATGGCGGCGGCGAGGGCTTCGCGCGGCTGTTCGCTGTCGACCTGGACCTGGCCGTGCGCCAGTTCGACCCGGACCTGCGCCTTCGGGTCGAGCTGCTGCAAGGCCTGCTCGATCGCGGCCACGCAGTGGGCGCAGCTCATTCCGTCGACCTGAAATTGATGGTGGCTCATTGGCGATGTTCCTCGTTCGTGCAAATGCGGCAAGTCTCGTCCTTGACACGGTGTCAAGGTCAAGCGATCTGCGGTTTTCTGAAATCGTGGGCTTGACCTTCACATGATGTGAAGGTTTAGTCTAAGCGCATGAACTCTTCGAAAGCACTGCTGCAAAGCATGGATATCCCGGTGGGCGGCATGACCTGCGCCTCCTGCGTCAACCGGGTCGAGCGGGCCCTGCGCCAGGTGCCGGGCGTGCAGGAGGCCAGCGTCAACCTGGCCACCGAGTCGGCCCGTGTCGTGGCCGCCGCCGATCCCGACTTGAACGCGCGCTTGCGCCGTGCCGTGCGCCAGGCCGGCTACGAGCCGCGCGAGGCGGCGAGCGAGGCGGCAGCGCCGGCCGAGTTGTCGCCCTGGGCCGGCTTCGCGCCGGTGGCGATCGGCCTGGCGCTCAGTGCGCCGCTGTTGGCGCCGATGCTGCTCGAGCCTTTCGGGCTGCGTTGGATGCTGCCGGCGTGGCTGCAGTTCGTGCTGGCGGCTCCCGTGCAGTTCTGGCTGGGCGCGCGCTTCTATCGCGCCGGCTGGCATGCGCTGCGTGCCGGCACCGGCAACATGGACCTGCTGGTGGCGCTGGGCACCAGTGCCGCCTTCGGCCTGTCGCTGTGGCTGTGGTGGCGTGCGCCGGCCGGCATGGTGCCGCATCTTTATTTCGAGGCGGCGGCAGTGGTGATCAGCCTGGTGCTGCTGGGCAAGTGGCTGGAGGCGCGCGCCAAGCGCCAGGCCACCTCGGCCATCCGCGCGCTGCAGGCGCTGCGGCCGGAGTTCGCCCATGTGATCCACCCGAAGACCGGGAAGGAGTCCGACGTGCCGGTGGCCGAGCTGCTGCCGGGCGACCGCCTGTCGGTGCGCTCCGGCGAGCGGGTGCCGGCCGATGGCGTGGTGCTTGAAGGCCGCTCCTCGGTCGACGAATCCATGCTCACCGGCGAGCCGCTGCCGGTGGCCAAGGGGGAGGGCGAAGCGCTGACCGGCGGCTCGGTCAACGGCGAGGGCCGGCTGGTGATGGAGGTGCGCGCGGTGGGCGCCGAAAGCGTGCTGGCACGCATCATCCGCCTGGTCGAGGACGCGCAGGCTGCCAAGGCACCCATCCAGCGCCTGGTCGACCAGGTGGCGGCGGTATTCGTGCCGGTGGTGCTGGTGATTGCGGCGCTGACCCTGGCGGCCTGGCTGCTGCTGGGCGAGGGCAGCGAAGCGGCGTGGATCCATGCGGTGGCGGTGCTGGTGATTGCCTGCCCCTGCGCGCTGGGCCTGGCCACCCCGGTGGCGGTGATGGCCGGCACCGGCGTGGCGGCGCGCCGCGGCATCCTGATCAAGGACGCGCGGGCGCTGGAGCTGGCGCACAAGGTGGACACGGTGGCTTTCGACAAGACCGGCACGCTCACGCTGGGCAAGCCCACGTTAGGCGCGCTCTTGCCGTTGAAGGAGGCAGAAGATTCGCGTGCACTGCTCGCGGTGGCCGCCAGCCTGCAAAGCGGCAGCTCGCACCCGCTGGCGCGCGCCGTGCTCGACGCGGCAGCGTCGCAAGGACTGGTGCTTGGCGCGGCACGCGAACTGCGCGCCGTGGACGGCCGCGGCATGCGCGGCTCGGTTGATGGGAACGAATGGGCGCTGGCCAGCCTGCGCTGGTGCGAGGAGCTGGGCGTGGCGCTGGATGCAGCCGCGCTGGCGCCGCTGCAGGCCCAAGGCGCCACGGTGTCGGCGCTGTTGCGCTTCGACGCAGCGGGCGTGCCGAGCGCCCGGGCGCTGCTCTCCTTTGCGGACGAGCCCAAGCCCGGCGCCGCGCAGGCGGTGGCGCGGCTGCGCGCGCGCGGCCTGCGGGTGGTGATGATCTCCGGCGACAACCGGCGCGCCGCGCAAGCCATGGCGGCGCGCGTCGGCATCGGCGAGGCCGATGTGCGGGCCGAGGTGCTGCCCGGCGACAAGGCCGATGCCGTGCGATCCCTGCAGGCCGGCGGCCATGTGGTGGCCATGGTGGGCGACGGCGCCAATGACGCGCCGGCCCTGGCCGCCGCCGACATCGGCATCGCCATGGCGCATGGCACCGACGTGGCGATGGAGGCCGCCGGCATCACCCTGATGCGCGGCGATCTCGCCCTGGTCGCCGATGCGCTCGAACTGTCCGGCCGCACGGTGGCCAAGATCCGGCAGAACCTGTTCTGGGCCTTTGCCTACAACGTGGCCGGCATCCCGCTGGCCGCGCTGGGGCTGCTCAGCCCGGTGGTGGCCGGCGCGGCGATGGCGCTCTCGAGCGTCAGCGTGATGGCCAACGCGCTGCTGCTGCGGCGTTGGCGATCAACTCAAGCGAGCGCGGGGTAGTCCGTGTAGCCCTTGACGCCGCCGCCGTAGAAGGTGGACTTGTCCCAGGCATTGAGCGGCGCGTCTTCGCGCAGCCGGCGCACCAGGTCGGGGTTGGAGATGAAGGGCTTGCCGAAGGCCACCAGGTCGGCGCCGGAGGCCAGGGCCTGCTCGGCCAGCACCTTGTCGTAGCCGTTGTTGACCATCCAGGCGCCTTGGCCGCCGGCATCGCGGTAGGCGGCCTTCAGGGCGGGGTAGTCGAAGGGACGCTCGGCGATCTCGCGCGGGCCACCGGTGGCGCCTTCGATCACATGCACATAGGCCAGGTCCAGGGTGGCGAGTTGGCGCAGCACGTATTCGAACAGCGGCTGCGGATCGGCGTCGTGCGCGTCGTTGGCCGGCGTCACCGGCGACAGGCGGATGCCTGCGCGGCCAGGGCCCACCGCCGCCACCACCGCATGCGCCACTTCGAGCAGCAGGCGGGCGCGGTTCTCGATGCTGCCGCCGTAGGCGTCGTCACGATGGTTGCTGCCGGTCTTGAGGAACTGGTCGAGCAGGTAGCCGTTGGCAGCGTGGATCTCCACGCCGTCGAAGCCGGCGCTTTGCACCGCATGGCGGGCCGCCCGCTCGTAGTCGTACACGATGCCCGGCAGTTCGCTCGCCGCCAGGGCGCGCGGCGCCGAGGTTTCGACGAAGGTGGGCACGCCGTCCTTGAGCAGCACGGTCTTGGTCCTGGCGGTGATGGCCGAGGGCGCGACCGGCTGGCCGCCGGCGGGCTGCAGATCGTTGTGCGAGACCCGGCCCACATGCCAGAGCTGGGTGACGATCTTGCCGCCCTGGGCATGCACCGCGTCGGTGACCTGCTTCCAGGCGGCGAGCTGTTCGGGCGCGTAGAGGCCCGGCACGTCGGCATAGCCCTGGCCCTGGTGGCTGATCGCGGTGGCTTCGCTGATCAGGAGGCCGGCGCTTGCGCGCTGGGCGTAATAGGTGGCGGTGATGTCCCGCGGGACGGCATTGGGCGCGCGGTTGCGCGTCAGCGGCGCCATCACGATGCGATTGGCGAGCGCGAGGCCGCCAGCCCGGACCGGGTCGAAAAGAGTCGGCATGTGGAGAAATCCAGGAATGAAGGTGGATCAAGGGTAAACCCTGATCCACTTTTGGGCTGTCGCCTACTTTGCAAGCCCTTCGGCCTTCATCGCCGCTTGCACCGCCGGGCGCGCGGCCACGCGCTCGCGCCAGGCGAGCAGGTTGGACAGGCCGGAGATATCCACGCCGGTCGGCTTGGCCCAGTTGGTGACGGTGAACAGGTAGCCGTCGGCCACCGAGAAGTGATCGCCCATCAGGTATTGCTTGCTTTCGAGCTGGCCGTCGACCCACTTCAGGCGGGAGGCCAGCTTCTCCTTGGCCAGCGGCTTGTAGTCCTCCGGCGTGGCCGGCTGGAACAGGGGGCTGAAGGTCTTGTGGATCTCGGTGCCGATGAAGGTCAGCCATTCCTGCAGGCGATAGCGCTGCAGGGTGCCGTTGGCCGGCGCCAGGTTCTTGGTGGGCACGAGGTCGGCGATGTACTGCACGATGGCCGGGCCTTCGCGCAGGCGGGTGCCGTCATCCAGCTCCAGCAGCGGCACGTAGCCCAGCGGGTTGATGCCGTAGTAGTCGGTACCGTCCTGAAGCTTGTGGCTCTTGGTGCTGGCCAGCACCGGCTCGAAGGCCAGGCCGGCTTCGTGCAGGGCGATGTGGGGCGACAACGAGCAAGCACCGGGCGAGTAGTAAAGCTTCATGCGAGATCTCCTGGTATGAGGGGCGGTTGGAAGAAAAAGCCGCCCGAATCCTAGCGGTTTCAGGCGGAGGACTTGTCCTACGGGGCATTGCGCACGGGGCCGATGGGGCTGGAGGCGGGCGCTCCCTACGCTGTGTCGCTGACGTGCGGTTGCGGCCGTGCGCTCAGCCAAGGAGAGTTTTGATGCTCAAGTACGCGCTCATCTTCGCCGTCATCGCGCTCATTGCCGGCGCGCTCGGCTTCACCGGCGTGGCCGCCGCTTCGGCGGGCATCGCCAAGATCCTGTTCGGCTTGTTCCTGGTGCTCGCGGTGGTCTTCCTGGTCCTGGCCGCGCTGGGCGTGGGCGCCGTCAAGAAGTCGCTGGACAACTGATCATGCCGCCGCTGTCCATTCCATGGCTTCGGGGGCGGGCCTTCTTGCTCACCCCGGCGCAACGCGTGGTGCGCGTTCTGCAGGTGACGCGGGCCAATTGGCATGTCTCGCAGGAGGAACGCCGCGGCCGGCGCCACGGCAGGCAACGCGGTGCCCCGCTGCTGCGCGGCGAGGGCCCAGGCGACGATTGACGACACCCATGCACGCCTCCCACATCGACGCCGCCCTTTGCTACGAAGTGGCCTCGCCCGCGCACTTCCTGCTGAACGTGGAGGTGGCGCGCTGGGAAGGGCAGCAGCTCCTGTCGGAGTCCTTGCGTATCGAGCCGCCGGTGCCGGTGCGCACCTTTTGCGACGAGCGCAGCGGCAACCGCTTCGTGCGCTTTGATGCGCGGCCCGGCTCGCTGGTGGTGCGCTATGCGGCTTCGGTGCGGCGCGCGCCGCTGCAACGGCCCCTCACCTTGGAAGAGGTGCCGGTCAATTGCGTGCCCGACGACGTGCTGCACTGCATGATGCCGACGCGCTACTGCGAGTCCGACCTGCTGGCGCGGGCGGCGCAGCAGCTCTTTGGCGACCTGCCGCCGGGCATTGGCCGGGTGCAGGCGATCTGCGACTGGATCCACGAGACCATCGCCTACGAGCCGGGCAGCACCGACTCGACCACCACGGCGCGCGAGGTCTTCGTCAAGCGCGCCGGCGTCTGCCGCGATTTCGCGCACCTGGGCGTGACCCTGTGCCGCGCCCTCAACATCCCGGCGCGGCTGGTGGTGGGCTATGTGTGGTTCGAGGAACCGCCCCAGGACTTCCATGCCGTGTTCGAAGCCTGGCTGGGCGGGCGCTGGGTGCTCTTTGATCCGACCCAGATGGCGCCGGTCGACCGGCTGGTGCGTGTGGGCACCGGACGCGACGCCAAGGACGTGGCCTTCAGCACCCTGTTCGGCGGGGTGCGGATGAGCAGCATGAGCATCGCCGTGCGCGAGGAGCAGAACGACGCCATCGCGCCGCCGCCCGATCCCAGTGCAACGGGCGAATTGCTGGGCATCGAGAAGCCGGTACCGGTGCTCGACGCCTGATGCGCCCGGTTGCTATCAAAACGATAGCAGCACATCAAGCTGCTGCAGGGACTTCGAGGGAAAGGGGTTGATGGGAAGAGGGAGTGCGTGAATGGCGCTGCCCGATTAAAATCGCGGGTTCCCCTCGATCCGCAGCGCAAGCGTATTTGCGCCCCCTTTCCCAATGCTCTACTCGCAAGAATTTGACGTCATCGTCGTTGGCGGTGGCCATGCCGGCACCGAGGCCGCGCTCGCCGCTGCGCGCATGGGCGCGCGCACGCTGCTCTTGTCCCACAACATCGAGACGCTGGGGCAGATGAGCTGCAACCCATCGATTGGCGGCATCGGCAAGGGGCACCTGGTGAAGGAGGTCGATGCGCTGGGCGGGGCCATGGCGATCGCGACCGACGAGGCGGGGATCCAGTTTCGCATCCTCAATTCGAGCAAGGGGCCGGCGGTGCGCGCCACCCGCGCGCAGGCGGACCGGGTGCTCTACAAGGCGGCGATCCGCCGCCGGCTGGAGAACCAGCCGAACCTGTCGCTGTTCCAGCAGGCGGTGGACGACCTGATGGTGGAGGGCGATCGGGTGGTTGGCGCCGTCACGCAGGTTGGCATTGCCTTTCGCGCCCGTACCGTGGTGCTGACCGCGGGCACCTTCCTGGACGGCCGCATCCATGTCGGGCTCGACAACTACCAGGCCGGCCGCGCCGGCGACCCGCCGGCGGTGAGCCTGTCGGCGCGCCTGAAGGAACTCAAGCTGCCGCAGGGTCGCCTCAAGACCGGCACGCCACCGCGCCTGGACGGCCGCAGCATCGATTTCTCCAAGTGTGCCGAGCAGCCAGGCGACGGCATGCCGGGTGGGGCGACGCCGGCCATGCCGGTTTTCAGCTTCATGGGCCGCGCTGACATGCACCCGCAGCAGATGCCTTGCTGGATCACCCACACCAATGCGCGCACGCACGAGATCATCCGCTCGGGCTTCGACCGCAGCCCGATGTTCACCGGCAAGATCGAGGGCGTTGGCCCGCGCTACTGCCCCAGCGTGGAAGACAAGATCAATCGCTTTGCCGACAAGGACAGCCACCAGATCTTCCTGGAGCCCGAGGGCCTGACGACCAACGAGTACTACCCGAACGGCATCTCCACCAGCCTGCCTTTCGACATCCAGTACCAGCTGGTGCGCTCCATGGCTGGCCTGGAGAGCGCGCACATCCTGCGGCCCGGCTATGCGATCGAATACGACTACTTCGACCCGCGTGCGCTGCTGAGCAGCTTCGAGACGCGCGCCATCAAGGGCCTGTTCTTCGCCGGTCAGATCAACGGCACCACGGGTTATGAAGAAGCGGCGGCGCAGGGGCTGTTCGCCGGCATCAATGCCGCGCTGCAATGCCGGGGTGAAGAGGCTTGGCTGCCGCGGCGCGACGAAGCCTACCTGGGCGTGCTGGTGGACGACCTGATCACCAAGGGCGTGACCGAGCCCTACCGCATGTTCACCAGCCGGGCCGAGTTCCGGCTGCAGCTGCGCGAGGACAACGCCGACATGCGGCTGACCGAGGTTGGCCGCAAGCTGGGCCTGGTGGACGACGCCCGCTGGGATGCCTTCTCGCGCAAGCGTGACGCTGTTTCACGTGAAACAGAACGCCTGAAATCCATCTGGGTGAATCCCCGCAACCTACCGGCCAGCGAGTCGGAGCGGGTGCTGGGCAAGGCCATCGAGCGTGAGTACAACCTGGCCGACCTGCTGCGCCGGCCGGATGTGAGCTACGCCTCGCTGATGTCGCTGGACGGCGGCAAGTACGCGGCCGGGGAGGGCGCCGACCTGGGCGGGGTAGAGATCGAACAGTTGGAGATTGCTGCCAAGTATTCGGGCTACATCAACCGCCAGCAAGACGAGGTGGAGCGCTCGGCCCACTTCGAGAATCTGAAGCTCCCGGCCGAGTTGGACTATTCGCAGGTCAGTGCCCTCAGCATCGAGGTGCGACAAAAGCTCAGCAAGCAGCGGCCGGAGACCCTGGGCCAGGCTTCGCGCATCTCAGGCGTGACGCCGGCGGCCATCTCCTTGCTGCTGATTCACCTGCGCAAGGGCGGCTACCGGGCTTTCGCTGCACCGGAAACGGCCGAAGCGGCCGCCCAATGACGGCCGAGCACCAAGCCGTCCTGCACCAAGGCGCGCAGGCGCTGGGCCTTGCGCTGAGCGAGGAGCAGGCCGCTAAGCTGCTGGCCTACGGCGCGCTCATCCTGAAGTGGAACAAGGTCTACAACCTCACGGCGCTGCGCGACCCGGCGCTCGTGCTGACGCATCATCTGCTCGACAGCCTGTCGATCATCGCGCCTTTGCAGCGGCAGTGTCCGGATGCGGCGCGACTGCTGGACGTGGGCTCGGGCGCCGGCCTGCCCGGTGCCGTGATCGCGATCATGCGACCCGACATGTCGGTGAGTTGCGTGGATGCGGTGGCAAAGAAGGCCGCCTTCATCCGCCAGGTCTCGGCCGAACTGAGCCTCCCCAACCTCAACGGCATGCACGCCCGGGTAGAGACGATCGGCGGGACCTACGACGTCATCAGTTCCCGGGCCTTCGCTTCGTTGGCCGACTTCTTCATCGGCTCCGCCCAACTGCTGGAGCCCGCCGGCACCTGGATGGCCATGAAGGGCAAGACGCCGACCGAGGAGCTGGACCAGTTGCCGCCCGGCGTGGAAGTGTTTCACGTGGAACAACTCACCGTGCCAGGGCTCGACGCCGAGCGCTGCGTCGTTTGGGCGCGAAAAAGCGCTGCCTGATTGGCAATAGCGGCCGCTCCGGGCCCCGTGCGAGCAGGTGCCTCGCTTAGACTCGAAACACTCCCCATTTGATCGGATTCACCATGTTCGGCATTGCTGACTACGGCGCCTTTGTTGCGGCCATCATCCTGTTCCTCGCCATCCCGGGCCCCGGCAATCTGGCGCTGATCACCTCGACGGGGAAGGGCGGCATCAAGGGCGGGATGGGCGCGACTTTCGGCCTGATCCTTGGCGACCAGTGCCTGATGTGGGCGGCAGTGGCCGGCCTGGCGGCCTTGCTGGCGGCCTATCCCGCAGCATTCCATGCGGTGCAGTGGCTGGGCGCCGCCTACCTGGCCTGGTTGGGCTTCAGGATGCTGCGCGCCAAGCCGGGCGCCGCCCCGGTCCTGAACATCCACCCGCGCCAGTACCTGCGCCAGGCCTTCCTCATCACCCTGCTCAACCCCAAGGCCATCGTCTTCTACATGGCTTTCTTCCCGCTCTTCGTCGATCCGGCGCGCCACCAGGGCCTCACCACGTTCGGCGTGATGGCGCTGACCATCGCCAGCCTGACCTTCGCCTACTGCCTGACCATGGTGCTGCTCACGCACTTCCTGGCCGAGCGCATCCGCGCCAACCCCAGGATCTCGACCGCCCTGGAGAAGCTGGCCGGCGTCTTCCTGCTGGGCTTCGGCGTCAAGCTGGCCATTTCGAACTGACGCGGCGCCATGGCTCGAATCTTCTGCATCGCCAACCAGAAGGGCGGGGTCGGCAAGACCACGACCACTGTCAACCTCGCCGCCGGCTTGGCCAAGCTGGGCCAGCGCGTCCTGATGATCGACCTGGACCCGCAGGGCAACGCCACCATGGGTTCGGGCGTGGACAAGCGCCAACTCGAGACGACCGTCTATGACGTGTTGCTGGAGTCAAGCTCGGTGGCCGAAGCCAGAGTCAAGGCTGACAAGCTGGTGGAAGGCGGCTGCGGTTACGACGTGCTGGGCGCCAACCGAGAACTGGCCGGCGCCGAAGTCGAGATGGTCGCCCTCGACCGGCGCGAGAAGCGCCTGCGCACCGCCCTGGCCGCCGTCGGCGCCGAATACGACTTCGTGCTGATCGACTGCCCGCCCAGCCTGAGCCTGCTCACCCTCAATGGCTTGTGCGCCGCCCATGGGGTAATCGTGCCGATGCAATGCGAGTACTTCGCGCTCGAGGGGCTGACAGACCTGGTCAACACCATCAAGCAGGTGCACGCCAACCTCAACAAGAACCTGCAGATCATCGGCCTCTTGCGCGTGATGTTCGATCCGCGCATCACCCTGCAGCAGCAGGTGAGCGACCAGCTCAAGGCGCACTTCGGCGAAAAGGTCTTCGATACGGTGATCCCGCGCAATGTGCGCTTGGCCGAGGCGCCCAGCTACGGACTGCCCGGCGTGGTCTTCGACCCGCTGGCCAAGGGCAGCCAGGCGTTCTTGAGTTTTGCGCAGGAAATGATCGAGAAAATGCCGCCCGCCACCGCCCCCAATCTGGCCGTCGAGCCGGCCGCGCCAGCCGCGGCACCGACGGTGCCGGCCGCCTCGGACGCTCCCGCTGAAGCCGAACAGAAATAACCTCCAGGCATTGCCCCATGGGCAACGCTTGCTATCGATTCAATAGCAGATGAGTGATACCCAGGTCCTGCTCCTGCCCGGCTGGCAGAACAGCGATCCCGAGCATTGGCAAAGCCGCTGGGAGGCCCTGCATGGCGACCAGCGCGTCCAGCAGCACAACTGGACGCGGCCCCTGCGCGGCGACTGGCAGGTCCAACTGGAAGAGGCGGTGCTGGCCGCCCGCAAGCCGGTGCTCTTGGCCGCCCACAGCCTCGGCTGCATCCTGGTGGCGGCCTGGGCGGCCCACTCGCGCAACACGCACACGGTGCGCGGCGCGTTGCTGGTGGCGCCGGGTGACTTGGAGCGCGAGGATTTGCGCCAGCTGATTCCGGGGTGGGCGCCGATCGTGCGCGAGCGCCTGCCTTTCCCCGCGCACCTGATTGCGGCCAGCAACGACCCTTACTGCGACGCTGCCCGTTCGCGGCAGATGGCAGCCGATTGGGGCGCAAGGTTCACCGATGTCGGCGCACGCGGCCATATCAACAGCGAATCCGGCCTGGGCGACTGGCCTGAAGGCCGCCGCTGGCTCCACGAACTCCAACTGAAAGACTGAACAGCAAGATGGTCACCAAGAAACCCAAGGGCCTGGGCCGCGGCCTCGAAGCGCTGCTCGGACCGGCGGCCGGCGCCGCCACGATCGATGGAGCGGAAGAGGGCGGCGCCGCCGCATCGAGCGGCAACCCGAGCACCCTGGCGCTCGACAAGATGGTGGCCGGCGTCTACCAGCCGCGCACCCGGATGGACGAAGGCGCGCTCTACGAACTGGCCGAAAGCATCAAGGTCCAGGGCATCATGCAGCCGATCCTGGTGCGCCGGCTGGACGATGAATCGGCCCGCGCCAAGAACGCCGAATTCGAAATCATCGCCGGCGAGCGACGTTTCCGCGCCGCCAGGATCGCCGGCCTGGCCGAGGTCCCGGTGCTGGTGCGCGACGTGCCCAACGAGGCCGCCGCCGCCATGTCGCTGATCGAGAACATCCAGCGCGAGGACCTCAACCCGCTGGAAGAAGCCCAGGGCCTGCAACGCCTGGTGAGCGAGTTCGGGCTCACTCATGAGCTGGCAGCCCAGGCCGTCGGCCGCTCGCGCAGCGCGGCCAGCAACCTGTTGCGCCTGCTCAACCTGGCCCAGCCGGCGCAGGACATGCTCATGGCTGGCGACATCGACATGGGCCATGCGCGCGCCCTGCTGGCGCTGGACAAGGCCACGCAGATCACCGCGGCCAACCAGATCGCGGCCAGAAAGCTGTCGGTGCGCGAGGCCGAGGCGCTGGTCAAGAAGCTCTCGGCGGAATTCAGCCTGCGCGCCTCGCCGCGCCCTGCGCGCGCCGGCGCCGAAAAGTCACGCGACCTGCTGCGGGTGGAAGAGGAACTGGCCGACCTCCTGACCTCGGAGGTCGAGGTGCGGGTCAAGAAGCGCACGCGCCGCAACGGCCGGGTGGAAGAGAGCGGCGAACTGGCCATCCACTTCGGTTCGATCGAAGCACTCAACGGCCTGATCGATCGGATCCGCCGAACGGCATAGCGCGATTGCCGCGGCCGCCTTGGCCGTTCGCGGACTGGCCGCGAGCGAAGTGGGCGCCTATCCTTCTGCGGGTAACACCAAAGTTCGTAGGAGGTGTCCGACATGCAATCCCTGCCCAAGTTCTCGCTCGTTGCCGCCGCTGGTGCGGCCATGCTGATGGCCACCGGCTGCGTCACCACCGACATGCAGATGGGCAGCGCGGAAGCCAAGACCATGGCCACCGGCAGCGCCGCCGGGGCCGCCACGGCCAACGCCAGCAGTCAACTCGAGCACTGCCCGCAATCTCTGGGCACGGTGTCGCTCATCGAGAACCAGAACGCCGGCTGGTACACGATCCTGCGCAACGAGTACCGTCTGCCACCCACCTCCAACCTGCTGCGCCTCCTGATCCAGCAATCGAACTGCTTCATCGTGGTGGAGCGCGGCGCGGCCGGCATGAACGCCATGGGCCGCGAACGCGCGCTGGCCGCCTCCGGCGAGATGCGCCAGGGCAGCAACTTCGCGGCCGGGCAGATGGTGGCCTCCGACTACGGCATGTCGCCCGAGATCGTGTTCAGCAACAGCAATGCGGGCGGCGCCGGCGCCGCCCTGGGCGGGCTGATCGGTGGACGCTACGGCGGCGTGCTGTCTTCCGTGGGCGGCAACGTCCAGACCAAGGAAGCCGCCGCCATGCTCACCCTGATCGACAACCGCTCCGGCGTGCAGGTGGCCGCCTCCGAAGGCAGCGCCGCCAAGACCGACTTCGGCGCCTTCGGTGCCGTGTTCGGCGGCAGCGCGGCGGGCGCCGCCGGCGGCTACACCAACACCGCGCAGGGCAAGGTGATCGCGGCCGCATTCATGGACGCGTACAACCAGATGGTGCGTTCGCTGCGCAACTACAAGGCGCAGACGGTGCAGGGGCAGGGACTCGGCGGCGGCGGTCGCCTGGGCGTCGACGGCGGTGCCGCGCCCCAGCAGACCTCGGCACCCGGCGCCGCGCCGGCGAAGCGCAGCACTACGCCCAAGAAGTAGAAGGAGCGCCTCGGGCTAGATCGTGAAGATCTTGCCCGGGTTCATGATGTTCTTCGGGTCGAGCGCGCGCTTGATCGTGCGCATCATCTCGACCGCGCCGACGCCGGCCTCGTCCACCAGGAAGCCCATCTTGTGCAGGCCCACGCCGTGCTCGCCGGTGCAGGTGCCTTCCAGCGCCAACGCACGTGAAACCAGCGCATGGTTGAGTTCTTCGGCCTTCACGCGCTCTTCGGGTGCGTTCGGGTCCAAGAGGTAGCCAAAGTGGAAGTTGCCATCGCCCACGTGGCCCACCAGGAAGTAGGGGATGCCGCTGGCGTCCGCCTCCGCCACCGAGTCCAGCAGGCAATCGGCCAGGCGCGAGATCGGCACGCAGGTGTCGGTGGAGATCACCCGGCAGCCCGGGCGTGACTGCACCGCCGCGAAATAGGCGTTGTGCCGCGCGGTCCACAGGCGGGTGCGCTCCTCCGGCGTGCTGGCCCATTCGAAGGCCTTGCCGCCGTGCCCGCTGGCCAGTTCCTGCACCGTCTCGGCCTGCTCCTTCACGCCGGCCGGCGAACCGTGGAACTCCATCAGGAGCATCGGCTCCTCGCGCAGGCCCAGCTTCGAATGAGCGTTGACCATGCGCACCGTATGCTGATCGATCAGCTCCACGCGGGCGATCGGCACGCCCAGCTGGATGATCTCGATGGTGGTGCGCACCGCGTCCTCGATGCTGGGGAAGGAGCAGATCGCGGCTGACACCGCTTCGGGCAGCGGGTAGATGCGCAGCGTGATCTCGGTCACCACGCCCAGGGTGCCTTCGCTGCCGACAAAAAGGCGCGTGAGGTCGTAGCCGGCAGAGGATTTCTTGGCGCGGGTGCCAGTGCGGATCACCTCGCCGCTGGCGGTGACCACTTGCAGCGCCAGCACGTTCTCGCGCATGGTGCCGTAGCGCACGGCGTTCGTGCCGCTGGCGCGGGTGGCGGTCATGCCGCCCAGCGAGGCATCGGCGCCCGGGTCGATGGGAAAGAACAGGCCCGTGTCCTTGATCTCTTCGTTGAGCTGCTTGCGCGTCACGCCCGGCTGCACAGTCACCGTCAGGTCGTCGGCGTTGACCGACAGCACCTTGTTCATGCGCGCCACGTCGATGCTGATGCCGCCCTGTACCGCCAGCAGGTGGCCTTCCAGCGAGGATCCGACGCCGAAGGGAATCACCGGCACGCCGACATCGCCGGCCAGCTTCACCGCATCGGCCACGTCCTGCGTGCTCTCGGCAAAGACCACGGCCGCGGGCGGCGGCACGTCGAAGGAGGATTCGTCCCGGCCGTGCTGGGCGCGCACCGCCATGGCGGTGGAGCAGCGCTCGGCGAAGCGCGCCTTGAGCGCATCGATCAGCGCCTGCGGCACCTCGCGTTGATGAAACTCGGGCACCAGGTGGGTGACGGCGGTCGGGGCATTCATTTGGCGTGTCTCCGGCAGGGGGCGGCGCATGGCGGCGCGGGTCTTTCATTCTACGAAGCCGTTCCACGGCACGCAGGGTCCCTAAACCCTCCCGTCAACTCCGGACTGGCGCAACAAAAGGAAGAGCGCTAGAATAGTTTAGGACTGAATCATTTAACGCCGAAGATCTGGCGCACCGCGCCGGAGTCACATGGAGATCCAATGAACATCGTCTGCATTGGCGGCGGCCCGGCCGGCCTGTATTTCGCGCTGCTCATGAAGCAGCAGGACCCGACCCACCAGGTCACGGTGGTGGAGCGAAACCGCCCCTACGACACCTTCGGCTGGGGCGTGGTGTTTTCCGACCAGACCCTGGGCAACCTGCAGCAGGCCGATGCGGTCAGCGCCGGCCAGATCCTGGATGCCTTCAACCACTGGGACGACATCGAGGTCAACATCCGCGGCCACAAGATGCGCTCGGGCGGCCACGGCTTTTGCGGCATCGGTCGCAAACGCCTGCTCAACATCCTGCAAAAGCGCTGCGAGGAGGTAGGCGTGAAACTGGTCTTCGAGACCGACGTGCAGGACGACTCGGTCTATGACGAGGCAGACCTGATCATCGCCAGCGACGGCCTCAACAGCCGCATCCGCGGCAAGTACGCGCAGACCTACCAGCCCGACATCGACATGCGCGACTGCCGCTTCGTCTGGCTGGGCACCACCAAGCTGTTCGAGGCCTTCACATTCGCCTTCGAGGAAACCGAGCACGGCTGGTTTCAGGCGCATGCTTACCGCTTCGACGACACCCACTCGACCTTCATCATCGAGACGCCGCAGGCGGTGTGGGAGCGCGCTGGCCTGGACAAGATGGAGAAGGAAGAGGCCATCGCCTTCTGCGAGAAGCTCTTCGCGCGCTACCTGGACGGCCACCCGCTCGTCTCCAACGCCTCGCACCTGCGCGGCTCGACGCAGTGGATCCGCTTCCCGCGCGTGGTGTGCAAGCGCTGGGTGCATCACAACGGCCGCGCGCCAGTGGTGCTGATGGGCGATGCCGCCCACACGGCGCACTTCTCCATCGGCTCGGGCACCAAGCTGGCACTGGAAGATTCCATCGAACTGGCACGCTGCATCGGCCGCAATAACGGCGACCTGGCGGCCGCGCTCGAGCAATACGAAGCCGTGCGCAGCATCGAAGTGCTGCGCATCCAGAATGCGGCGCGCAACTCCACCGAGTGGTTCGAGCATGTGGACCGCTACGTCAACCTGCCGCCCGAGCAGTTCGCCTATTCGCTGCTCACGCGCAGCCAGCGCATCAGCCACGAGAATCTGCGCCTGCGCGACAAGAACTACGTCGAGGATTTCGAGGACTGGCTGGCCGAGCGCGCCGGCGCCCATCGCGGCGCGATGCAGCAGGCGGTGCCACCCATGTTCACGCCTTTCAAGGTGCGCAGCATCACGCTCAAGAACCGCGTGGTGGTCTCGCCGATGGCGCAGTACTCCTGCGTCGACGGCCTGCCGGCCGACTACCACCTGGTGCACCTGGGCGCGCGCGCCATGGGCGGCGCCGGCCTGGTGATGGCCGAGATGACCTGCACCTCGCCCGACGCTCGCATCACCCCCGGCTGCCCGGGCCTGTGGAACGAGGCGCAGCGCGACGGCTGGAAGCGCATCGTCGACTTCGTGCATGCGCAGAGCGACGCCAAGATGGGCCTCCAGATCGGCCATGCCGGCGCCAAGGGCTCGACGCGCCTGGCCTGGGACGGCATCGACCAGCCGCTGGAGGAGGGCAACTGGCCGCTGATCTCCGCCTCGCCGCAGCAGTACCTGGACGGTGTGAGCGACTGGTCGCATGCCATGACGCGCGAAGACATGGACCGGGTGCGCGATGACTTCGTGCGCTCGACGAAATGGGCGGCCGAAGCTGGCTTCGACTGGCTGGAGCTGCACTGCGCGCACGGCTACCTGCTCTCGTCCTTCATCTCGCCGCTGACCAACCTGCGCACCGACGAATACGGCGGCTCGCTGGAGAACCGCCTGCGCTATCCGCTCGAAGTGTTCCACGCGGTGCGCGAGGCCTGGCCGCAGCAACTGCCGATGTCGGTACGCATCTCGGCGCACGACTGGGTGGAGGGCGGCATCACGCCCAACGACGCCATTCTGATCGCGCGCGCCTTCAAGGCGGCCGGCGCCGACCTGATCGACTGCTCCTCGGGCCAGGTCAGCAAGAAGGAACAGCCGGTGTTCGGCCGCATGTTCCAGACGCCATTTGCCGACCGGGTGCGCAACGAAGCCGGCATCGCCACCATTGCCGTGGGCGCGATCTCCGAGGCCGACCATGTCAACAGCATCATCGCCGCCGGCCGCGCCGACCTGTGCGCGGTGGCGCGGCCCCACCTGGCCAATCCGGCCTGGACGCTGCAGGAGTCGGCCAAGATCGGCTACCCCGACATTGCCTGGCCCAAGCAATACCGCGCGGCCAAGATGCAGTTGGAGCGCAACCTGGAACGCGAACGCGC
The DNA here is from genome assembly GCA_035476655.1 of Variovorax sp. GTDB lineage: Bacteria > Pseudomonadota > Gammaproteobacteria > Burkholderiales > Burkholderiaceae_C > Variovorax. The sequence goes on along the minus strand of DATILH010000118.1, from coordinate 6,947 downwards.
TGCCGCGGCGCAGTCGGCCGGCGCCTCGCCTTTGGAGCAGGCCAACCGCGCACTCGGCGTGTAGATGCCAAGGAGATGAAAGCATGAAGCAGAACGATCCTTCACATGAACTCCTGAGCGAAGCCCAGGAGCTGGGCCACGAAGGCCGCGCGAACAGCGGCGACCACGCCGCCCTCAAGCTGTGGCTGCGCATGCTGGCCACCACCACCCAGATCGAGGCCGAGGTGCGGCGTCGCTTGCGCGATCAGTTCGACATCTCGCTGGCACGCTTCGACTACATGGCGCAGCTCTACCGCCACAAGGACGGCATGAAGATGCGCGCCCTTTCCAAGTACCTGATGGTCACCGGCGGCAACGTCACCGGCCTCACCGACGAGCTGTCGCGCGAGGGCCTGGTGGCGCGCGAGAGCAGCCCGACCGACCGCCGCGCCTGGATCGTGCGCCTCACGCCCAAGGGCCGGCGCCTGTTCGAGACCATGGCCGAGGAACACGAGCGCTGGATCCTCGAACTCTTCGCCAGCATGGAAGAGAAGGCCATGCACCAGGTGCATGCGCACCTGGGCGAGCTGCGCGTCAATCTCGTCCGCCAGGACCACAGCCCACAGGACAACGCATGAACGACATCACCACGCAACGCGTCGACCCGGCCCTCGCCGCCGGCAACTTCAAGACCTCCGCCGACTACCGCGCCACCCATTTCGCGCTGGCGGTGAAGGAAGGCGTCGCCACCGTCACCCTGAACCGGCCCGAGCGCAAGAACCCGCTCACCTTCGATTCGTACGCCGAGCTGCGCGACTTCTTCGGCCAACTGAAGTACGCCACCGACATCAAGGTGATCGTGGTCAACGGCGCCGGCGACAACTTCTGCTCCGGCGGCGACGTGCACGAGATCATCGGCCCGCTGGTGCGCCTGAAGGCGCCCGAGCTGCTGGCCTTCACCCGCATGACGGGCGACCTGGTCAAGGCGATGCGCGCCTGCCCGCAGCCCATCGTCGCGGCGGTGGACGGCGTGTGCGCCGGTGCCGGCGCCATCGTGGCCATGGCCTCCGACCTGCGCGTGGGCACCGCGCGCAGCAAGACCGCCTTCCTGTTCAACCGCGTCGGCCTGGCCGGCTGCGACATGGGCGCCTGCGCCATCCTGCCGCGCATCATCGGCCAGGGCCGCGCCAGCGAACTGCTCTACACCGGCCGCGCCTTCACGGGCGAGGAGGGCGAGCGTTGGGGCTTCTACAACCGCCTCTGCGCGCCCGAGGCCCTGCTGGCCGACGCGCAAGCCTGGGCGCAAGACCTTGCCCAAGGCCCGACCTTCGCCAACGGCATCACCAAGACCATGCTGCACCAGGAATGGGCCATGACCATCGAGCAGGCCATCGAGGCCGAGGCGCAGGCGCAAGCCATCTGCATGCTGACCGAGGACTTCTCGCGCGCCTATCACGCCTTCGTCGCCAAGCAGAAACCCAAGTTCGAAGGCAACTGATCATGAGCGACCAACAGTACCTGGATTGGCCCTTCTTCGAGGAGCGCCACCGCGCCCTGGCACGTGAACTCGACGCCTGGGCCACTGCGAACATCCCGCACGCGCACGGCCCCGACGTGGACGCGGAGTGCAAGGCGCTGGTGCGCTCGCTCGGCCAGGCCGGCTGGCTCCAGCACGCGGTGGGCGACAGCATCGACACCCGCGCCATCTGCCTGATCCGTGAAACCCTCGCGCGCCATTCGGGCCTGGCGGATTTCGCCTTCGCCATGCAGGGCCTGGGCTCCGGCGCCATCAGCCTGGCGGGCACGCCGGAGCAGAAGGAGCGCTACCTGACGCGCGTGGCGAGCGGCGAGGCCATCAGTGCTTTCGCGCTGTCGGAACCGGATGCCGGCTCCGACGTCGCCGCCATGGCCTGCAGCGCGCAAGTCGAAGGCAACGAGGTCGTGCTCAACGGCGAGAAGACCTGGATTTCCAATGGCGGCATCGCCGACTTCTACGTGGTCTTCGCCCGCACCGGCGAAGCGCCGGGCGCGCGCGGCATCTCGGCCTTCATCGTCGACGCAGGAACCAAGGGCTTCGAGATCGCCGAGCGCATCCAGGTGATCGCGCCTCATCCGCTGGCGCGCCTGCGTTTCACCAACTGCCGCATCCCGCTCACACAGCGCGTCGGCGCGGCCGGGGAGGGCTTCAAGGTTGCGATGCGCACGCTCGACGTGTTCCGCACCTCGGTGGCCGCTGCCTCGCTGGGCTTTGCGCGCTGCGCGCTCGATGCCGCCATGGAGCGCGCCACCACCCGCAAGATGTTCAACCAGACGCTGGGCGACTTCCAGCTCACCCAGGCCAAGCTGGCGCAGATGGCGCTCACCATCGATTCCTCGGCCCTCCTGGTCTACCGCGCCGCCTGGCAGCGTGACCAGGGCAAGAACGTCACCCGCGAAGCCGCCATGGCCAAGCTGGCCGCCACCGAAGGCGCGCAGCAGGTCATCGACGCCGCAGTGCAGATGCACGGCGGCCTGGGCGTGGTGAGCGAGCACACCGTGGAGCGCCTGTACCGCGAGATTCGCTCGCTGCGCATCTACGAAGGCGCCACCGAGGTGCAGCAACTCATCATCGCGCGCGAAATGCTCAAGGCGCACGCCGCCTGACCACCAACAACAAGGAGATCATCCAATGCAAGTCTTGCTCCCCGAAGGCTGGCCGCGCCCCAAGGGCTACGCCAACGGCGTTGCCGCGCGCGGCACCCAGGTGTCCATCGCCGGCATGATCGGCTGGGACGCGCAATGCGTGTTCCACAGCGACGACTTCGCCGCCCAGACGCGCCAGGCCCTGCAGAACATCGTCGATGTGCTGCGCGAGGCCGGCGGCAAGCCCGAGCACATCGTGCGCATGACCTGGTATGTGACCGACAAGCGCGAGTACCTCGCGGCCGGCCGCGAGATCGGCAAGGCCTTCCGCGAAATCATCGGCAGCTACAACGCCGCCATGACGGCGGTCGAGGTCAAGGCGCTGATCGAGGACCGGGCCAAGGTCGAGATCGAGGCGACCGCCGTCATCCCCGACTAGCGGCCCGAGCACAATCGACCCATTCGAATGAAGGAAGCGACATGGGCAATCGATTGACGCAAATCGCCACGCGCACTGGCGACGATGGCACCACGGGCCTGGGCAACAACACCCGCGTGCCCAAGGACCACCTGCGGGTGCAGGCCATGGGCGACGTGGACGAACTCAACTCGCACATCGGCGTGCTGTTGTGCGAGCCCATGCCCGACAAGGTGCGCGAGTTGCTGGTCGAGGTGCAGCACCAACTCTTCAACCTGGGTGGCGAGCTTTCCATGCCCGGCTTCACCCTGCTCAAGGAAGAAGCCCTGCTGCAGCTGGACAACGCCCTGGCCGAGCACAACGCCGCCTTGCCGCGCCTGGCCGAATTCATCCTGCCGGCCGGCACCCGCGCCGCTTCGCTGGCTCACGTCTGCCGCACGGTAGCGCGCCGCGCCGAGCGCGCCGTGGTTTCGCTGGGCGCTGCCGAAACGCTGAACGCCACGCCGCGCCAGTACCTCAATCGCCTGAGCGACCTGATGTTCGTGCTGGCGCGCGTGCTCAACCGCATGGACGGCGGCGACGACGTGTACTGGAAGAGCGAGCGGCTGGCGCGGCAGCAGGGCGACGCCTGATCCCTGGGTGCGGTAACGTACCCTTGGGGGTTTTCGATGGCGGCGACGCCGCAAGGAGCATCCGCCATGGGCGCGCAGTGGAAAGCAAAGCACAAGGACCTGGCTGCCAACGCCAAGGGCCGCCTCTTCAGCAAGCTCGTCAAGGAGATCGTGATCGCGGCCCGTTCCGGCGCCGACCCCGCTTCGAACGCGCGGCTTCGCCTGGTCGTGGAACAGGCGCGCAAGGCCTCCATGCCCAAGGAGACGCTGGAGCGCGCCATCAAGAAGGGCGCTGGCCTCACCGGCGAGGCCGCCCATTTCGAGCATGTGATCTATGAAGGCTTTGCGCCGCACCGCGTGCCGGTGATGGTCGAATGCCTGACCGACAACGTGAACCGCACCGCGCCGGAAATCCGGGTCCTGTTTCGCAAGGGGCAACTGGGCACTTCCGGTTCGGTCGCCTGGGATTTCGACCACGTGGGCATGATCGAGGCGGAAGCGGCAGCAGCCGGCGCCGATCCCGAGGTGGCGGCCATCGAGGCCGGCGCCCAGGACTTCGAGCCGGCCGGCGAGGCCGGCGTCACGCTGTTCCTGACCGACCCTGCCGACCTCGACCTGGTCAGCCGCGCGCTGGCGGCGCAAGGCTTCAGCGTGCTGTCGGCCAAGCTGGGCTACCGGCCGAAGAACCCGATCGACCCGGCCAGCCTGGGCACCGAAGCGCTGGAGGAAGTCGAAGCCTTCCTGGCCGCCATCGACGCGAACGACGATGTGCAGAACGTGTTCGTCGGCCTGGGTGGATGAGCCGCGAAATGCCAAACTCGGCGCATGCGCCGTCTCAGCACCCTCGCCATCGTCCTCGTACTGACCGCCTGCGCTGCCATCGGCAGCCGAGGCCTTTTCGACGAACGCTTCGGCCCGGCCGACCCCACCCGCTTCGACCATCCGGCCGCGCCGGCCGCGCCTGACGCGTCCTACGCGCAGACCATCCAGCCCATCCTCGACAAGCGCTGCGTGGTCTGCCATGCCTGCTACGACGCGCCCTGCCAGCTCAAGACCGCCAGCTGGGAGGGCATCGCCCGCGGCGCCAGCAAGACCCGCGTGTACGACACCGCCCGCCTGCTGGCGGCCGAGCCCTCGCGCCTGTACCTGGACGCGGGCAAGGCTTCCGAGTGGCGCGACAAGGGCTTCTTTCCGATGCTCAACGAGCAGGCGACGCAGACGCGCGAGGCCAATCGCACGGCCGGCCTGATGCATCGCCTGCTGGCACTCAAGCAGCAGCATCCGCTGCCCGCCAGCGGCATCGTGCCAGGCGATATCGACTTCTCCCTCGACCGCGCGCAAAGCTGCCCGGCGGGCACGGAGATTGATGCCTATGAAAAGCGCAATCCGCAAGGCGGCATGCCCTTCGGCCTGCCCGGCCTTCCGACCGCGGAGCACGAGACCCTGAGCCGCTGGCTGGCGCAGGGCGCGCCGGGCGAGGCTGCTGCGCCGCCCTCCGCGCTGGCGCAACAACGCGCTGCGCAATGGGAGCGCTTCTTCAACGGCGATTCGGCCAAGGAACAACTCTTTGCCCGCTATGCCTACGAGCACCTGTTCCTGGCGCATCTGTATTTCGACGACGACAAGGAGCGCCGCTACTTCAAGCTGGTGCGCTCCAGCACGCCACCCGGCCAGCCGGTGGCCGAGATCGCCACGCGTCGGCCGGTGGACGACCCGGCGGTGGCGCGGGTGTACTACCGCTTCTTGCCCGAGCGCGAGAGCATCGTCGCCAAGACCCACATGCCCTACGCGCTGAGTGCGGCGCGCATGGCGCGCTGGCGAACGCTCTTCCTGGCGCCCAACTACCCGGTCGACAGCCTGCCTGGCTACAGCGACGAGCGCGCGGCCAATCCCTTCAAGACCTTCCAGGCGCTGCCGGTGTCCGCACGCTACGCGTTCATGCTCGACGAGGCCGAGTTCACCATCATGGGCTTCATCAAGGGCCCGGTGTGCCGCGGCCAGATGGCGCTGGATGTGATCGACGACCGCTTCTGGGTCTTCTTCCTCACGCCGACGGAGGCCCACGACGAAGCCATGGCGGGCCAGCTCGCCAGCGAGGCCGACCTGCTGCGCCTGCCCACCGGCAGCAGCAACACCGGCCTTTTGGCGCCCTGGGTGCGCTATGCCGAACTCGAGCAGGACTATCTCCAGGTCAAGTCCGGCTTGCTGGAGCGCCGGGCCCGGTCGGGCGCGCGCCTGGACCTCGGCATGGTCTGGGATGGCGAGCGGCGCAACCCGAATGCCGCCCTCACGGTGCTGCGCCACTTCGACAGTGCCAGCGTCGTGAAGGGCCTGGTGGGCGAGCCGCCGAAAACCGCCTGGGTCATCGGCTACCCGCTGCTCGAGCGCATCCATTACCTGCTGGTGGCCGACTACGACGTCTACGGCAACGTCGGTCACCAACTCAACTCGCGCCTGTACATGGACTTCCTGCGCATGGAGGGCGAGTTCAACTTCCTGGTCTTTCTGCCCAAGGCGCAGCGCGAGGCGGTGCGCGACGCCTGGTACCGGGGCGACAGCCTGCGCACGCGCGAGCAGGTCTACGGCGGCGCGGCCCGGCTGGACGCCGAGACCAGCATCCGCTATCGCACGGCCGATGCCAAGACCGAACTGCTGGGCCTCTTGCGCCAGCGCATGGCGCCCCTGGCACCGGCGCAATTCGCCGACCTGCGCGGCGAGAGCGATGCCGCCCTGCGCACCCAGTTGCAGCGCCTGGCCGCCGTGCGCGGCGCGTCGCTCCAATGGATTCCGGAAAGCAGCGTCCTCGCGGTGGAAGCGCCGGGCCGGCCAACGCGCTGGTTCAGCCTGCTGCGCGATACCGGCCACAGCTCGGTGTCCCATCTGCTGCGCGAGAAGGCGGAATTGCGACCCGAGGAAGACGCGCTGACGGTGGTGCCCGGCGTGCTGGGCAGCTACCCCAATGCCTTCTACCGCGTGCAGGCCAGCGAGCTGCCGGCCTTCACCGAGGCGCTGGGCCGGCTGGGCTCGGCGGCCGACTATGACCGCCTCTCCGCACGCTTTGCGGTGCGCCGTACCGACCCCGGCTTCTGGGCCTTCAGCGATGCGCTGCACACCGCCTACGCGCGCGAGCAACCGCTGGCATCCGGCATCCTGGACTACAACCGGCTGGAGAACCGCTAGCTACTTTGCGGCGCAAAAATCCGGCCGCCGTTGAGGTCAAGGTCGCAGGCGCTGATGCCGCGATTTCTGCACAGGTGATCAAGTGACGCGGCGGTCAGCGATCTATTGACAAGTCGCTGTCTGTTGTCTACCTTAAC
>DATILH010000117.1:0-33856 GCA_035476655.1 Variovorax sp. | reverse complement strand
TTGTTGCGGCTGTAGACCAGCTCGCCATCGAAAAGCGCCGGGTCCAGCGTGGCCAGCCAGCCGGACCAGCGCTGCACCGCCGTGCCCAGCGCCGCCACCAGCGGGTCGCGCTCGTGGTAGAGCTCGGTGTCCAGCGCCATGCGCGGCGAGACGCCCTCTGCAAGCCGGGCGTGCCAGATGTTGTCCGTCACCAGGAGGTGGTTGACGGTGCGGTGCACCGAACCGAAGAAGAGCTTGCAGTCGCGGTGCCATTCCTCGTGGCTGAGTTGCGCCAGGTTCGTCTCGAGCAGCCGCGCCGTCGCCCACGCGTGGTAGCGCGCGAGGCGGGCGAAGTACACGGCCAGTTCCATGGCTACATCCGGAAGATGCCGAACTTGGGCTCCGGCACCGGCGCGTTGCGGGTGGCCGCCAGGCCCAGCGCCAGCACGCGTCGCGTGTCGGCCGGGTCGATGATGCCGTCGTCCCACAGGCGGGCAGTGGCGTAGTAGGGATGGCCCTGCACCTCGTACTGGTCGCGGATCGGCTTCTTGAAGGCCTCTTCCTCGTCCGCGCTCCATGCGCCGCCCTTGGCTTCGATGCCGTCGCGCTTGACCGTCGCCAGCACGCTGGCCGCCTGCTCGCCGCCCATCACGCTGATGCGCGCGTTGGGCCACATCCAGAGGAAGCGGGGCGAATAGGCGCGGCCGCACATGCCGTAGTTGCCGGCGCCGAAGCTGCCGCCGATGATGATGGTGAACTTGGGCACGTTGGCGGTGGCCACCGCCGTCACCATCTTGGCGCCGTGTCGCGCAATGCCTTCGTTCTCGTACTTGCGGCCCACCATGAAGCCGGTGATGTTCTGCAGGAACACCAGCGGGATCTTGCGCTGGCAGCACAACTCGATGAAGTGCGCGCCCTTCTGTGCGCTTTCCGAGAACAGGATGCCGTTGTTGGCGACGATGCCGACCGGCATGCCCTCGATCTGCGCGAAGCCGCACACCAGGGTGGCGCCGAAGCGCGCCTTGAATTCGTGGAATTCGCTGCCATCGACGATGCGGGCAATGATCTCGCGCACGTCGAAGGGCTTACGGGTGTCCGCGGGGATCACGCCGTAGAGCTCTTCGGCGGCAAAGAGCGGTGAGCGCGGCGTCGTATCGTCTTGTGCGGGCTGCGGCTTGGCAGCGTTGAGGTTGGCCACGGCCGAGCGCGCCAGCGCCAGCGCATGCAGGTCGTTCTGCGCCAGGTGGTCCGCCACGCCCGAAAGGCGCGTATGCACGTCGCCGCCGCCCAGGTCTTCGGCCGACACCACTTCGCCCGTGGCCGCTTTCACCAGCGGCGGGCCGCCCAGGAAGATGGTGCCCTGGTTCTTCACGATGATCGACTCGTCGCTCATCGCCGGCACATACGCACCGCCTGCCGTGCAGGAGCCCATCACCACCGCGATCTGCGCGATGCCCTGGGCGCTCATGTTGGCCTGGTTGTAGAAGATGCGGCCGAAGTGGTCGCGGTCCGGGAAGACCTCGTCCTGGTTCGGCAGGTTGGCGCCGCCCGAGTCGACCAGGTAGATGCAGGGCAGGCGGTTCTGCTCTGCGATCTCCTGCGCGCGAAGGTGCTTCTTCACCGTGACGGGATAGTAGGTGCCGCCCTTCACCGTGGCGTCGTTGCACACGATCATGCAGTCCACGCCGTTGACGCGGCCGATGCCGGAGATCACGCCGGCGCCTGGCGCCTCGTTGCGGTACATGCCATGTGCAGCCAGCGGCGAGAGTTCCAGGAAGGGCGTGCCCGGGTCCAGCAGTTGTGCCACGCGATCGCGCGGCAGCAGCTTGCCGCGGGCCGTGTGCTTGGCACGCGCGGCCTCGCCGCCGCCGTGCTCGACCTTGGCGAACTGCGCATGCAGGTCCTCGACGAGTGCGCGCATGGCGGATGCGTTGGCCTGAAAGTCGGCCGAACGGGAATTCAGTTTGGTTTCAAGCGTGCTCATGCGGTTTTTTCTTCGTTGAGGCCCAACTCGTCTTTCATCGCATCGCGAATCTTGAACTTCTGGATCTTGCCGGTCACCGTCATCGGAAACTCTTTCACGAAGCGGATGTACTTGGGCACCTTGTAGTGCGCGATCTGGCCCTTGCAGAATTCGCGCAGCTCGTCTTCGGTGGGGCTCTGGCCGGGCTTGGCGATCACCCAGGCGCACAGCTCCTCGCCGTACTTCTTGTCGGGCAGGCCGACCACCTGCACGTCCTGCACCTTGGGATGGCGGTACAGGAATTCCTCGATCTCGCGCGGGTAGATGTTCTCGCCGCCGCGGATCACCATGTCCTTGATGCGGCCGACGATGTTGACGTAGCCCTCTTCGTCCATCGTCGCCAGGTCGCCGGTGTGCATCCAGCGCTCGGCGTCGATGGCCTCGCGGGTCTTGGCCTCGTCTTCCCAGTAGCCGTGCATCACCGAATAGCCTCGGGTGCACAGCTCGCCGCGCTCGCCGCGCGGCACGACGGCGCCCGTCTCCGGGTCGATGATCTTCACCTCCAGGTGCGGCTGCACCGTGCCGACGGTGGAGACGCGCTTGGCCAGGGGCGTGTCGGTGCTGCTCTGGCAGCTCACCGGGCTGGTCTCGGTCATGCCGTAGGCGATGGTGATTTCCGACAGGTGCATCTTGTCCACCACTCGCTTCATCACCTCGATCGGGCAGGGCGAGCCCGCCATGATGCCGGTGCGCAGCGTCGACAGGTCGAATTCGGCAAAGCGCGGATGGTCCAGCTCGGCGATGAACATGGTGGGCACGCCATGCAGGCCGGTGCACTTCTCGGCCTGCACCGTCTCCAGCACGGTGAGCGGATCGAAGCCGTCGTTCGGGTACACGATGGCCGAGCCGTGCGTGATGCAGGCCAGGTTGCCCAGCACCATGCCAAAGCAGTGGTAGAGCGGCACCGGGATGCACAGGCGGTCTTCGGGCGTGAGCTTCATGCACTCGCCGATGAAGAAGCCGTTGTTCAGGATGTTGCGATGCGTCAGCGTCGCGCCCTTCGGGAATCCGGTGGTGCCGCTGGTGAACTGGATGTTGATCGGGTCGTTGGCATCGAGCGACTTCTGCACCTGGCCCACACGCGGGTCGTTTGCATCGCCGCTGCCCAGCAGTTCCGAAAAGCGCTGCAGGCCGGGCTCGTCGGCGCCCTGCCCCGGCGGCGAATCGATCCACACCACGCGCTTCAGATGCGGCAGCCGCGCAGACTTCAATTCCCCCGGCTTGGCGGCCGCCAGTTCCGGCGCCAGCTCGCGCAGCATGCCCAGGTAGTCGCTGGTCTTGAAGCGCGCCATGGTGACCAGGGTCTTGCAGCCCACCTTGTTGAGCGCGTATTCCACCTCGGCCGTGCGGTAGGCCGGGTTGATGTTGACCAGGATCAGCCCTGCCTTGGCGGTGGCGATCTGCATCAGCACCCAGGCGGCGTTGTTGTGCGACCAGATGCCGACGCGCTCGCCCGGTTGCAGGCCGCTTTTCAGCAGGGCGCTGGCCAGCTGGTTGGAAGCGGCCTGCAGCTCGCGGTAGCGCAAGCGCAGGCCCTCGTGGCGGCTCACCAGCGCGTCGCGCTCCGGCTGGCGCGCCACCATGGCGTCGAAGAAGTCGCCGATGGTCGCTTCGATCAGCGGGACATCGGTGGCGCCCTGCGCCAGGCTCTGTGGCTGCTGGACCATGGCGCTTTCCTCAGGCGGTTTCGGCGAACAGTTCGCGGCCGATCAGCATGCGCCGCACTTCGCTGGTGCCGGCTCCGATCTCGTAGAGCTTGGCGTCGCGCCACAGGCGCTCCACCGGGAAGTCCTTGGTATAGCCCACGCCGCCCAGCGCCTGGATCGCCTCGCCGGCCATCCAGGTGGCCTTCTCGGCCGAGTAAAGGATGGCGCCGGCCGCGTCCTTGCGGAAGGTGCGCGCGTGGTCCTGCCGGTCGCAGGCCTTGCCCACCGCGTAGACGTACGCGCGGGTGGCCTGCCAGGTGGAGTACATGTCGGCGATCTTGCCCTGCATCAGCTGGAACTCGCCGATGCTCTGGCCGAACTGCTGGCGCTCGTGGATGTAGGGCAGCACCGAATCCATGCAGGCCGCCATGATGCCCAGCGGGCCGCCGGAGAGCACCGCGCGCTCGTAGTCCAGGCCGCTCATCAGCACCTTGGCGCCCATGCCCTCGCCGCCCAGCACGTTCTCTTCCGGCACCTCGCAGTTGTCGAAGAAGAGCGGGAAGGTGTTGGAGCCGCGCATCCCCAGCTTGTCGAGCTTGGTGCCGGCCGAGAAGCCCGCAAAGCCCTTCTCGACGATGAGGGCGGTCATGCCGCGCGCGCCCATCTCGGGCTCGGTCTTGGCATAGATCACCAGGGTGTCGGCGTCGCCGCCGTTGGTGATCCACATCTTGCCGCCATTGAGCACGTAGCGGTCGCCCTTCTTCTGCGCGCGCAGCTTCATGCTGACCACGTCGGAGCCGGCATTGGGCTCGCTCATCGCCAGCGCGCCGACGTGCTCGCCGCTGACCAGCTTGGGCAGGTACTTCTTCTTCTGCGCTTCGCTGCCGTTGCGGTGGATCTGGTTCACGCACAAGTTGGAGTGCGCGCCGTACGACAGGCCCACCGAGGCCGAGGCGCGCGAGACTTCCTCCATGGCCACGATGTGGGCCAGGTAGCCCAACTCGGTACCGCCGTATTCCTCCTTCACCGTCATGCCGTGCAGGCCAAGATCGCCCAGCTTCTTCCACAGGTCGTGCGGGAACAGGTTGTCGCTGTCGATCTGCGCGGCGCGCGGCGCGATCTCGGCGGCGGCAAAGGTGGCGATGGCATCGCGCAGGGAGTCGATGGTGTCGCCCAGGTCGAAGTTCAGGCCGGGATCGTGCATGGGATTGTCTCCTTCGGGTCGGTGCGGGCCACGCGCCGCGTGAGGCCAAGGCGCGCGCGAGAAAGACCGCAGCTTACGCCCAGGCGTGGCGCAAATGGCGCCACAATGGTTGCAATTTGCGCCACATCGATCCACGCCCGATGTCCCCGACCGAGCCCGCCAAGAGCCGCCGTGCCGCCACGCCGATGGCCTTCGTGCAGGCGATCGTGCGCGCCTACGCGCGCTACGGGCTGGACCCGGGGCCGGCCCTCGCCGAGGCACAGATCGCGCCGCGCGAGCTGAAGAATCGCGAGGCGCGGGTCACCGCCGCGCAGTTCGAGGCGCTGAACGCCCACGCGATGCAGGAACTGGACGACGAGGCGCTGGGCTGGTTCAGCCGGCGCCTGCCCTGGGGCAGCTACGGCATGCTGTGCCGCGCCTCGCTCAGCTCGCCGGACCTGGGCGTGGCCATCAAGCGCTGGTGCCGGCACCACCGGCTACTGACCGAGGACATCACGCTGTCCCTGCACACCCATGCGGGCCTCGCGACGGTGACGGTCAATGAGCAACGGCCGCTGCCGAGCGAATTCCGCGAGTTCTGCCTGGTCTCGCTCCTGCGCTTCCTGCACGGCTATGCGAGCTGGGCGATCGACTCGCGAGTTTCGCTGACCGAGGCCTGCTTTCCGTTCGAGGCGCCAGCACATGCCGACGCTTACCCCCTGATGTTCTGCGATACCGTGCGCTTTGGCGCCGATGAGGCCAGCTACAGCTTCGACGAGCGCTACCTGGCACTGCCGCTGCAACGCGACGAACGCGCCCTGCGCACCATGCTCAAGCGCGCCCTGCCGCTGACGGTGCTGCAGTACCGGCGCGACCGCCTGCTGGGCCAGCGCGTGCGCGAACTGCTGCGCACCCGACCCCATGAGGCGGCCCATGCGCAGGCCCTGGCTGCCCTGCTCAACATCTCGTCGCGCACCTTGCACCGCCAGTTGCACGAGGAAGGCGCCTCGCTGCAGACCATCAAGGACGAAGTGCGGTGCGAGCAGGCCACCCTGCAACTGCGCCGCAGCGGCAAGCCGATCAAGCAGGTGGCGCTGGCAGTGGGCTTTCGCAACGAGAAGAGTTTTGCTCGGGCGTTTCGCCAGTGGACCGGCTCGACCCCGGGCGAATTCCGCCGTGGCCAGCCGAGCTAGCCGGCCTTGCCGCCCCCGGCCGCACGCTCCAGTGATTCGTTGACCTCGTCCAGCGTCTCGGCCGATTCGGTCAGCTTCTTCTCGATCTCGCCGGTATGGTTGACCGCCTGCTCCACATCGGCCGGCGCCGATTTGTCGGACAGGCCTTTTTCCAGCACCTCGTGCACGATGAGCAGGTCGTCGGCGGCTTCCTTGATGTCTTCGGCCACCTGCTTGTTCTTCTCCAGTGCGTCGTTCAGGTCCGGCTTCGATTTGGGCATGGTGGTTCCTCCAGAACATGCGCGCCTGCGCAAGCACCCGTCAAGCCAATCGGATGCGGTCGTCGCGGCCTTGGACTACAGATGTGCCGCTTGTGCACTGTATAACTTTTCAAAGAGATGCCCGACTGCCTCCGATGCCTTTGCCAACCCTTCTCGTCGAAGACAGCCCCACCATCCGCGACAACCTGATCGCAGCCCTGGGCGAACTGACCGATGTCAGCGTCGTGGCAACAGCGGAATCGGCCTCGCAGGCACTGGCTCTCCTTGCAGAACATGCCGACTGGGAGCTGACGGTGCTGGATCTCTTCCTGAAGGAAGGTTCCGGCCTGGCCGTGCTGCGGGCATGGCAGCGCCGGCCTGCCTGGCAGCACATCCTGGTCCTGACCAACTACCCCACCGCCGAGATTCGTCGGCGCTGCGTCGAACTCGGCGCGGACGCGGTGTACGACAAATCGACCGAACTGGAAGCCTTCTTCGAGCGCTGCAACGCCTACGCGAGAAACAGGCGGCACGCCTGAAGGCCGCCAAGGCGCTGTTGACCTACAAGCGACGAGCAGGCAGTCCGATGGAGGGCGGCCGCATGGCCTGCGATGCTGGGCTTGGCCCCAGACGGGGAACGGCAGGAGGGAGTCCTGCGCGTCCGACTCAGCGTCGCCAGGCCGCCAGCACCAGCGGCAAGTCGCCCATGTCGACGAAGACCTGCGCGACGCCGATGGCTCGAAGTGCGTCGGCGCTGCTATGGCCCAGCCCACCCGGGCTGTAGCCGAACACCGTGGCGCCGGCGGCCAGGCCCGCCATGGCACCGGTCACCGTGTCTTCCACCACGGCGCAGCACCTCGGATCGACGTCCAGTGCGGCTGCCGCGGCCAGGTAGACGTCTGGCGCCGGCTTGGAGCGCGGCGTCTCGTGCCCGCTGAAGACACGCCCGACGAAGGCATCGAGGATGCCGATCTTCTGCAGCTGCAACTCGACCTTGCGCCGATCGGCGCCGGAGGCGCAGGCGATGCGGCCATCGAGCTGCGCATGCAACGCGCGCACCGCGCTCGGCGCGCCCGGGATTTCGAGGAGGTCGCGGTCCAGCGCGTCGTTGCGGCGGGCCTGGAAGCCGCGCAGCCATTCCGGGGTGATGGCAAAGCCCGTCCGCGCCTCGATCTGCGCCGCCTCGTCCTTCACCGCCTTGCCGACGAAGGTGCGCATGCAGTCCTCCAGGCTCATCACCCAGCCCAACTCTTCCAGCATGTCGCGCAGCACACCGTTGGTGATCGGCTCGGAGTCGACCAGCACGCCGTCGCAATCGAAAAGCACGGCGTCGAAGGGGAAGGCAGCGGTCATCGGATGGGAGTGAAGGGTGAGGTGGGTCAGTTGTCGCTATCGACCGCGTCCACATAGTACCAACGCACCCGGCCGGACTCGTCCGCCTCGCGCACGAAGCGGCTGCGTTCACGCAGGCGCGTGGCACGCCCGCCGGCATCGCGCAGCCGGGCCACGAACTCGACCTGGGCATGCTCGGCGTCGATGGGCTTGTGCCAGTTCACATCCAGCCCCAGCCAGCGCGTGCCGGGCTCGAAGTCGATGCCTGGCGGCCGCTGGCTCGCGTGCCAGGTGGCCAGCAGGTAGTCGCCGCGCTCGCGCACGAAGGCGCTGTAGCGCGAGCGCATGAGCGATTCGGCATCCGGCGCGGGGGTGGTGTCGAAGTGATCGAGGTAGCGCCCGCAGCACTGTGCATAGCCCTGCGGCCGGCCCTTGGCATCCTTGCGGCCGCAGGGGCAGGCGGTGTTGTCGACCGGGGATGGGCACATCGCGGTTCAGCTCGCAGCCAGCAGCGCGCGCAGCGCCTGTGCGTCGGCGGGCTTGTACAGCAGGGGGTAGCCGGCGCGCTCCACCTCGACGCGATGCACGGTGGCAGTCTCGCCGGTCAGGATCGCCACCTGCCGCACCTTGCCCACGGCGTGCAGGGCCTGTGCCGCGGCCAGTCCCGACAGGCCGCTGCCCAGGCGCAGGTCGCCCAGCAGCAGATCGAACTGGCCCGGCAGTTGCCAGGCTTCGTGCGGGTGCGCGGCCAGCGCCACCTCGTGGCCCCATGCGCGCAGCAGCGTGTCCATGGCGCGGCGCACGGGCTCCTCGTCGTCCAGCACCAGCACGCGGCGCGGGGTGAAGGCAGCGCCGGATGCCGCCGGCATGGCCCGCTCGGCCGGCATGGGAAGAGCCGTTGCCACCGGCAGGGTCAGGCTGAAGGTGCTGCCGCGTCCTGGCGCCGTGCGAAGGTCGATGCGTGAATGCAGCATGCGCGCCATGCTGCCCACCAGCGCCAAGCCCAGCCCCAGGCCGCGACGGCGGTCGCGCCCCGGGTTGTCGACCTGGAAGAAGGGCTCGAAGACCTGTTCGCGGTCCGCCTCGCCGATGCCGATGCCGCTGTCGCGCACCTGCAGGCGCCAGCCCAGGCTGCCGTCGTCACCACGGGCGCGGCGCACGGCCACCAGCACGCTGCCCTGCGGCGTGTACTTGATGGCGTTGTCCACCAGGTTGGCCAAGAGCCGCGAGAGCACGCGCTCGTCGCTGTGCACCACCGCCTTGGTAGGCACGAAGCGAAGGCGCAGGCCCTTGGCCGCGCTGCTTGCGGCGAAGCGGCCATGCAGCGATTGCAGAAGCGGCCCCAGCGCCACCGGCTGCAGTTCGACATGCGCGCGCTCGCCGTCGAACTGTGCAATATCCAGCAGCGCATCGACCGAGGTGCGCAGCGCGTTCACGCTGTCGCGCATGTAGCGCAGCGTCTCGGCCTTGGGCGGCTGCTGCGGGTTGAGAACATCCACGAATATCGACAGCGCGTGCATGGGCTGGCGCAGGTCGTGGTTGGCGGCGGCGAAGATGCGAGCGCGCTGCGCCGCGAGCTGCGCCACATGATCGAGTTGCTGCGACAAGGCCTGCGCCAGCCGCGCGTTGTCGAAACCGTTCTGGATGGAGCCAACGATCAGGCGGTACTGCTTGCGGGTGTAGTGCAGCGTGGACAGCAGTTGCGCCAGGGCCAGGCAGCCCATGATGGTGGTGATGCTGCCGCCAGGCTCCAGCAGCAGCCGCGCCGACAGGCTCAGGTAGCCCGGCACGGCGAACAGCACCGCCGCCCGCCACCACTGCGCGCACGCGGCGGCCGAGGCGCTGGTCATGGTGCTGACGAAGAAGTACATCAGCAGGATGTACGAAAGCTGCCCCCCGGGGAAGAACAGCCAGGGCGCCAGCGCCCACACCAGGCCGGGAAAGAGCATGCGGCTTTCCAGCCGGCGGCGGATGGCGAAGGCCTCGCCTACGCCGTAGTCCTGCGGCCGCTCGCGGTGCAGGTGGAAGTACATGTGCAGTTGCATGCCATGCACCAGCGCCGCCCACACCAGCGTGCCCTTGTCGCCGGTGAGCACCAGGAAGGTGATCCAGAACACGGCCGCCGCCGCGGCGGCGGTGAAGGGCGTGTCCCGCGTGTCCAGCACATAGCTGCGCGCCAGGGTCTGGTCGACCAGCGGGTTGGGATGGGGGGCGTCGGTCCACAGATGGCGCAGGGCCGCAAGGGGACCGCGCGCAGGCATGTTGGTGGCGGCGTCGGGCATGACGGGCGCCATTGTGCCCAAGCCCGGCGCCGCGCGTGCTTGGGCCCTTGACTAGGCCAGCGCGCGCTGTATCAGCAGCTTCTGGATGTCCGAGGTGCCTTCGTAGATCTGGCACACCCGCACATCGCGGTAGATGCGCTCGAGCGGAAAGTCGTTCACGTAGCCGTAGCCGCCCAGGGTCTGTATGGCGGCGCTGCACACGCGCTCGGCCATCTCGCTGGCAAAGAGCTTGGCCATGGCCGCTTCCTTCAGGCAGGGCTGGCCGGCATCGCGCAGCGCGGCCGCATGCCAGATGAGCTGGCGCGCCGCCTCGATCTGCGTGGCGCATTCGGCCAGGCGAAACCCCACCGCCTGCTGCTCGAAGATGCTGCCGCCGAAGGCCTGGCGCTCCTTGGCGTACTGCACTGCGAACTCGAAGGCGCTGCGCGCCATGCCCACGCTCTGCGCCGCAATGCCGATGCGCCCGCCTTCCAGCGCGCCCAGGGCGATCTTGTAGCCCTCGCCTTCCTGGCCGATCAGGTTCTCGTGCGGAATGCGGCAGCCGTCGAAGTTGATCTGCGCGGTGTCGCTGCTGTGCTGGCCCAGCTTGTCTTCCAGACGCGCCACGTTGTAGCCGGGCGCGTCGGTGGGCACCAGCAAGGCGCTCATGCCGCGCTTGCCTGCGCCCTTGTCGGTGACGGCGATGACGATGGCCACCTGGCCGTTCTTGCCGCTGGTGATGAACTGCTTGACGCCGTCGATCACATAGCCCTGGGCGTCGCGCTTGGCGGTGGTGCGCAGGCTCGAGGCATCGCTGCCGGCCTGCGGCTCGGTCAGGCAGAAGGCCCCCAGCATCTGGCCCTGGGCCAGCGGCTGCAGCCACTTCTTCTTTTGCTGCGCGTTGCCGTAGCGCATCAGGATGGCGTTGACCGGGCAGTTGGTCACGCTGATGGCGGTGCTGGTGCCGCCGTCGCCGGCGGCAATTTCTTCCAGCACCAGCGCCAGCGTGAGGTAGTCGAGGCCGGCGCCGCCGTCTTCCTCGGGCACGCAGATGCCGTACGCGCCGAGTTGCGCGAGGCCGGCATGCGCCTCCTTGGGAAAGAGATGCTCACGGTCCCAGCGCGCGGCATGGGGCCACAACTCGGCCTGCGCGAAGGCGCGGACCGCGTCGCGGATCGATTCCTGGTCGGGTGTGAGCAGCATCAGAGCAACTCGATGGCGACTGCCGTACCTTCGCCGCCGCCGATGCACAGGGTGGCCACGCCGCGCTTCTTGCCGCGTGCCTGCAGGGCGTGCATGAGAGTGACCATGATGCGCGCACCGCTGGCGCCGATCGGGTGGCCCAGGGCGCAAGCGCCGCCATGCACGTTGACGATGTCGTGCGCCACGCCCATTTCCTTCATCAGCGCCATCGGCACCACGGCGAAGGCCTCGTTGACTTCCCAGAGGTCGACGTCCTTCACGCCCCAGCCGGTCTTGGCGAAGAGCTTCTGCACGGCGCCCACCGGTGCGGTGGAAAACCACTCGGGCTGCTGGGCGTGGGTGGCATGACCGACCAGGCGCGCCAGCGGCTTGGCGCCGATCTTCCTGGCATGCGACTCGGTCATCATCACCAGCGCGGCGGCGCCGTCGTTGATGGACGAACTGGAGGCGGCGGTGATGGTGCCGCCCTCCTTCTTGAAGGCTGGCTTGAGCGTGGGGATCTTGTCCAGCTTGACCTTGCCCGGGCCTTCGTCGATGGCAATCACGGTGTCGCCGGAGCGGCCCTTGACGGTGACCGGCGCGATCTCGGCCTTGAACAGGCCATCGGCCGTGGCGTGCTTGGCACGCTCTACGCTGGCCACGGCGAAGGCATCCTGCTCCTCGCGGGTGAACTTGTACTTGGCAGCGCAGTCCTCGCCGAAGGTACCCATGGAGCGGCCAGGCTGGTAGGCGTCTTCCAAGCCGTCGAGCATCATGTGGTCGAAGATGCGGTCGTGGCCCATGCGGTAGCCGGCGCGGCCCTTGAGCATCAGGTAGGGCGCGTTGGTCATGCTTTCCATGCCGCCGGCCACCATCACCTCATGCGTGCCGGCCAAGAGCAGGTCGTGCGCCAGCATCGCCGCCTTCATGGCCGAGCCGCACATCTTGCTGAGCGTCACCGCCCCGGCGCTGTCGGGCAGGCCGCCCTTGTAGGCGGCCTGGCGGGCCGGGGCCTGGCCCTGGCCGGCCATCAGGCAGTTGCCGAACAGCACTTCGCCGACCGTGTCGGGCGAGATGCCGGCGCGCTCGACGGCTGCCTTGATGGCCGCGCCGCCCAGGTCGTGGGCTGCGAGCGAAGTGAAGTCGCCCTGGAACGCGCCCATGGGGGTGCGGGCGGCGCCGACGATGACGATGGATTCGGACATGAAAGTTCTCCTTGGAAATCAGGGGGTCAGAAGTAGGGGGCGTGGCCGTCGTGGTGAAAACGCTGGCCGTCGTCGTAGGGGAAGACGTCGAGCATCTGCCCGGCGCGGATGCGTTCCTTGTGGCGCTGCCAGAAGGCGGCGTCCAGCAGGTCAGCATGGTGCGCCATGAAGGCCTTGCGCACGTCGTCGTTGCCCAGCAGGAAGGGCTCGAAGGTTTCCGGGAACACGTCCTTCGGGCCGACCGAATACCAGACCTCGCCGCTCATCTCGTCTTCCTCGTTGCGAGGGGTCGGCACCTTGCGGAAGTTGCAGTCGGTGAGGTATTCGATCTCGTCGTAGTCGTAGAACACCACCTTGCCGCCGCGGGTGACGCCGAAGTTCTTCCACAGCATGTCGCCCGGAAAGATGTTGGCTGCAACCATGTCCTTGATGGCATTGCCGTATTCGACGACCGCGTGCTCCAGCTGGTCCTGCGCGCGCTTGGCATGCGCCTCGTTCTCGGGGTGCTCGATCGCGTCGAAGGCTTCCTGCAGATAGATGTTGAGCGGGATCATGCGCCGCTCGATGTAGACGTGCTTGAGCACGACCTCCATTTCACCGTTGCCGTCGCGGTCTCCGATGGTGAGTTGGCTGGGCGCGAACTTCTCGATCTCCTCGATCAGGTCGGGCTCGAAGCGGTCCAGCGGGAAGCCCACCTCGCTGTACTCCAGCGTGTCGGCCATGCGGCCCACGCGATCGTGCTGCTTCACCAGGAGGTACTTGCCCTTGATCTGCTCGCGCGTGGTGTCCTTCTGCGGCGGGTAGTAGTCCTTGATGAGCTTGAACACGAAGGGGAACGATGGCAGGTCGAACACCAGCATCACCATGCCCTTGATGCCCGGTGCGATGCGGAACTTGTCGCTCGAGTAGTTCAGGTGCGAGAGGAAGTCGCGATAAAAGAGCGTCTTGCCCTGCTTGGCCAGGCCGATGGCGTTGTAGATCTCTGCGCGCGGCTTCCTGGGCATGAGCGAGCGCAGGAACTGCACATAGGCCGAGGGCACTTCCATGTCGATCATGAAGTAGGCCCGCGCGAAGCTGAAGAGCATCTGCAGGTCGTCTTCGCCGAAGAGGGCCGCGTCCACATAGAAGCGGTCCTTGCTGTCGTGCAGGATCGGCAGCGAGAAGGGCAGCTCGACAAAGCCGTTGATGATCTTGCCCACCACGTAGGCGCCCTTGTTGCGATAGAACAGCCCCGAAAGCACCTGCAACTGGAAGTTGGCGCGCAGCTTGACCTGGTGAAAGCGCCCCACGATGGCATGCGCCACCCGCTTGGCATCGCGGTGCAGGTCGGCCCAGCGGCCTTGCAGCGCGAAGTCTTCCAGCATGCGCACGATGGTGTCGTCCAGAGTGTCATGCGGCGGGTAGTAGGCGCGGTAGGTCGGGGCGTCGCGCGGCTCGATGTACTCGGTGCTGATGGCCGGCCGCACGAAGATGAAATCGTTCTGGAAGTAGGTCCGGTGCAAGATCTTGGTGGTGACCGAGTTGAAGAAGGTCTCGGCCAGTTCCGGCTGGTGGTGGTTCACCAGCAAGCCGATGTAGTGCAGCTTGACCTGATGCCACACCTCCATCGGCTGGTCGCCGGCCTTGAACTCCTTCTCGAGCCGGGCCACCGCCTCGCTCACCCGCAGGTCGTAGAACTCGATGCGTTCGCGCTGGGCTCGCTGCTGGCCATGCCAGTCGGCCGTTTCAAAGCGGTGCTTGGCACGTGCCGATTCGGCGCGAAACAACCGGTAGTGCCGGTTGAAGCCGTCCGCCATCGCCTTGGCGATGTCGTAGGCCAGGGGCGAATCGAGGCGCTGCGGAAACATCGCTACCCGTTGCTCAGGATTCTTCGATCCATTTGCTGCGGATGCGCTCTACTGCGGCCTGGTAAAGCCCGTCCAGCGCTTCGGTGCTGCTCACCGTCATCTGCAGGTCATTGAGCAGGCCGTCATGGACACCGAAGGCCCAGCCGTGGATGCGCACCTTCTGGCCGCGGCCCCAGGCGTCGAGCATCACCGTGCTGACGCAGACGTTGACCACCTGCTCCACCACGTTGAGTTCGCACAGGGCATTGGCGCGCGCCATCTCGGGCAGCGAGTCGAGCAGGGCGCGGTGGCGGTCGCGCACATCCTGGATGTGGCGGATCCAGTTGTCGGCCAGGCCGATGCGCGCGCCTTCCAGCGCCGCCTGCACGCCGGAGCAACCGTAGTGGCCCACCACCATGATGTGCTCCACCTTGAGGCGCTCCACCGCGAACTGGATGGACGAAAGGGCGTTCAGGTCCGAATGCACCACGATGTTGGCCACATTGCGGTGCACGAAGACCTCGCCCGGCTCCAGGCCGGTGATCTGGTTGGCCGGTACGCGGCTGTCGGAGCAGCCGATCCACATGTAGCGGGGGGTCTGCTGCTTCACCAGGTTGGTGAAGAAGCCAGGGCGATCCAGTTCGGTCTGGGCGGCCCAGGCCCGGTTGTGGGCAAAGAGGTCGTTGAGGCTGTCTGGCATAGGCTTGGATTGTCGTTGAGGACTGGATTTCAGGCGGCTTGGCGGCGGGCGCGCACCAGGGTGGCGCGGCCCTTGCGCTCCTGCTCGCGCACTTCTTCGATGTTGGCCTGGAGTTCGGCCAGCTGCGCTTCGAGCTGGCGCCGGTGCTCGCCGAGCACCTCCAGGAACTTCTCCAGTTGCGGAACGGTGTCGCGCGGGCTCTCGTACATGTCCAGGATGTCCTTGGCCTCGGTCAGGCTCAGGCCCAGGCGCTTGGCGCGCAGGGTCAGGCCCAGGCGGGTACGGTCGCGGCCGCTGTAGACGCGCTGGCGCCCGCCGGGGCCGCGCCGCTCGGGCGTGAGCAGGCCCATGTCTTCATAGAAGCGGATTGCGCGGGTGGTCAGATCGAACTCCTGGGCGAGCTCGCTGATCGTGTAGGTCTGGGCGGACATGTATCAATTTGCTGGTTGCAGGTGTGACAGCGCGATTTCGCCTTCGTCTCTACAATGGGCGTTCCACATATGACGTTTACGTAAACGTCAATCGTACATGAACCTCCTCGAACGCGAACTCAATTACCCCTTCGGGGACCAGATGCCCGAGCCGGGCACCACCCTGGAGGTGGCGCCGGGCGTGCGCTGGGTGCGCATGGTGCTGCCTTTCGCGCTCAACCACATCAACCTCTGGCTGCTGCGCGACGAGATCGACGGCCGCCAGGGCTGGACCATCGTCGACTGCTGCATCGCCCGCGAGGAGTCGCGCGCCCAGTGGGAGCAGATCTTCGCGGGCGAGCTGCAAGGCCTGCCGGTGCTGCGCGTGATCGTCACCCACATGCACCCGGACCACATCGGCCTGGCCGACTGGCTGTGCAGCCGCTGGAATGCGCCGCTGTGGATCAGCTCGACCGACTATCACACGGCCCGCGTGCTCAGCGGCATGGGCGACACCGCCGCCGGCGGCGAGGATGCGGCCAACTTCTTCGCCTCGCACGGCCTGGTCGATGAGGAGGCGGTGGCCAAGATCCGCGGCCGCACCAGCTACTACGCCAACATGGTGCCGGCCGTGCCCAAGAGCTTCGTGCGCATGATGGAAGGCGACATCGTCACCATCGGCGGACGCGCCTGGCGCTGCATCAGCGGCTATGGCCATGCGCCCGAGCACATCTCGCTGTACTGCGAGGAGTTGAACGTGCTCTTGGGCGGCGACATGATGCTGCCGCGCATCTCGACCAATGTGAGCGTGTATGCCGGCGAGCCGGAATCGAACCCGCTGCGCCTATTCCTGGAAAGCATCCGGCGCTTCAAGGAGCTGCCGGCCGATGTGCTGGGCCTGCCCGCGCATGGCAAGCCCTTCACCGGCGTGCACCGGCGCGTCGAGCAGCTGGAAGAGCACCACCGCGACCACCTGGCCGACCTGATGGAAGCCTGCAGCGCCCGCCCGCATTCCGCGGCGGAGGCGCTGCCGGTGCTGTTCAAGCGCGCGCTCGACCTGCACCAGATGACCTTCGCAATGGGCGAGACGGTGGCGCACCTGCACTACCTGTGGTTTGGCGGGCAGCTGCAGCGCAACCTGGGCGAGGACGGCATCTACCGTTTCGTGGCCGTGAAGCCTCAATGACGGCGGCCACGCTCGAACGCCTGCGCGCGGGCGAGCTGGCCGGTGCCACCCGGCTCGACCTTTGCTGCGGCCTCACCGAGTTGCCGCCCGAGGTCTTCGAGCTGGCCGACACGCTGGAGGTGCTGAACCTCTCGGGCAATGCGCTGGAGGACTTGCCGGCCGACCTGGGCCGGCTGCAGCGCTTGCGCATCCTGTTCTGCTCGGACAACCGCTTTGCCCGCGTCCCCGAATCGGTGGGCGATTGCGCGGCGCTGGAGATGGTGGGCTTCAAGTCCAACCGCGTCGCCGAAGTGGCCGGCGCTGCCCTGCCGCCGCAATTGCGCTGGCTGATCCTCACCGACAACGAGCTCGCAAAGCTGCCACCCGAGCTGGGCCGGCGCCCTCGCCTTCAGAAGCTGATGCTGGCGGGCAACCACCTGCGCGAGCTGCCGAGCGAGATGGCGGCCTGCGAGCGCCTGGAACTGCTGCGCATTGCCAGCAACCGCTTCGAGGCGCTGCCCGATTGGCTGCTGGGCTTGCCGCGCCTGGCCTGGCTGGCTTTCGCCGGCAACCCGGTGGTCGAAGCCAGCGAGGCGCGCGCCGTGCACGACTACCCGGTGCCCGACATTCCATGGTCGCAACTCTCGCTGCACGAGGTACTGGGCGAAGGTGCCTCCGGCCTGATCTACCGCGCCACCTGGCAAGGCGCGGGCGTGGCCGTCAAGCTGTTCAAGGGCCAGATCACCAGCGACGGCTCGCCGCACAGCGAGATGGACGCCTGCATCGCCGCCGGCCCGCACCCCGACCTGATCGCGGTGCGCGGACGCATCACCGGCCATCCGGCCGGCACGCCCGGGCTGGTGCTGCAACTCATCGATGCGGCCTACCGCAGCCTGGCTGGCCCGCCCAGCCTGGAGAGCTGCACGCGCGATGTCTATTCAGAAGGCCTGCGCTTCGCGACCATGAGTGCGCTGGCGATTGCCGGCGGCATGGCCTCCGCCGTGGCGCAATTGCATGCGCACGGCATCCTGCACGGCGACTTCTATGCCCACAACATCCTGTGGGACGGACAGCACGATGCCCTGCTGGGCGACTTCGGCGCCGCCTCCTTCTTTGCCCCGGAGAACGCGCAGGCGCAGGCGCTGCAGCGCATCGAGGCACGCGCTTTCGGCTGCCTGCTGGAAGAACTGGGCCAGCGTTGCGAAGCGACGGGCCCGGCATGGCGGAACCTGCAGGAACGCTGTCTCGCGCCCGATGTGAGCCAGCGGCCGGCCTTCGCCGAGATCGCCGATACGCTTCACCGCCTCGCCTGAAGGGCTGGCGCCTTGGTGACGGCGCCGCGTCGCGGGCAGGCCTTAAGCTTTGCGGCTGCACTCATCCAGACGACCCAGGAGACATCGCCCATGGACACCAGCCAACTCTTTTCGCTCAAGGGCCGCACCGCCCTCATTACCGGCGGCTCGCGCGGCATCGGGCGCATGATTGCCGAGGGCTTCCTGGCCCAGGGCGCGCGCGTCTACATCTCGGCGCGCAAGGCCGAGGCCTGCGACGCGACCGCCAAGGACCTGTCCGCCTTCGGCCATTGCGTCTCGCTGCCGGCGGACGTGTCCACGCTGGAAGGCGCGAAGGCGCTGGTCGAGGCCTACGGCAAGCACGAGAAGACGCTGGACATCCTGGTCAACAACGCCGGCGCGGCCTGGGGCGCGCCCTACGAGGAGTTCCCCGAAAGCGGCTGGGACAAGGTGGTGGACCTGAACCTCAAGACCCCCTTCTTCCTGACCCAGGCCCTGACGCCCATGCTCAAGGCTGCGGCCAGCGGCCACCTGGCCAAGGTGATCAACATCGCCTCGATCGACGGCATCTCGGTCAATCCGCAGGAGACCTACTCCTACGCCGCCAGCAAGGCCGGCCTGATCCACCTGACCCGCCGCATGGCCCTGCGCCTGGCCGGGGAAGGCATCGCAGTCAGTGCCATCGCGCCCGGCGCCTTTCCCTCCAGCATGAACAAGGATGCGCGCGACCATGCCGAGGAGGTGAAGGGCCGCATTCCCGCGGGCCGCATCGGCACGCCCGAGGACATGGCCGGCGCCGCCATCTTCCTGGCCTCGCGCGCCGGCGACTATGTGATGGGCTCGACCCTCATCGTCGACGGCGGCGTGACACACGCACGGGGCTGAAGCAAACTGGCGTCATGGACGACGCCAACTCTTCTTCCAGTTTCTCCTGCGAAGGCGGCTGCGCCTGCCGCCAGCTGCGCTACCGGCTGACGAGCTGGCCCCTGTTCGTCAACTGCTGCCATTGCCGCTGGTGCCAGCGCGAGACCGGCAGCGCCTTCGCGATCAACGCGATGATCGATGCCGAGCGGGTCGAGCTGCTGCAGGGCGAACTCGAAATCGTGAACACGCCTTCGCTGAGCGGCAAGGGTCAGAAGATCACGCGCTGCCCGAACTGCCGCATCGCCGTGTGGAGCAACTACGCCGGCGCGGGCGACGCGGTGCGCTTCGTGCGCGTGGGCACGCTCGACAACCCGGATCTGTTGCCGCCGGACATACACATTTTCACCGAGTCCAAGCAGTCCTGGGTGTTGCTGCCGCCCGGCACACCGGCGGTGGCCGAGTACTACAAGGCCTCCGCCCTGTGGCCCAAGGAGAGCCTGGAGCGGCGCGCGGCTTTGATGGCGAAGTCGCAGCAGCAGCAATAGCTCAGGCGCCCTGCCGCGCCAGCGGCCGACGCGACAGCAGCCAGCGCCACAGCAGCGCCCAGCCGGAGGCAGGCTCGATCGCGAGGATCTGCGCCTCGCCGCCCCGGGCCAGCACTTCGATCCAGCCGCCGCCGTCGATGCACATCGCCTCGGCTTCGTGCAGCGTTGTGCCGGGGGTGATCACGCGCTCGGCCACCCACCGGGACGGCTCGCACACACGCACCGACCCCGCCAGCACCTGAAGCGCCGTGCCCGGCCGCACGGTGAAGCGCAGCGCCTGCCCGGCGCGCAGCCGCAAGGGACGAATCTGATGGGCAGTTGAAGCGAATGTCATGAAGAAGCACCTCCTTTTGGGATGCCTCCATGCTAGGAACCGGACGCATCCAAGAACAGGCACAGCCAACGCGATCTGCAGCGCAGCAGGCGCGCAAGCAGGCGCTCTGCTATGGTGCTTTTTGCCCGATCTGCATCTGTTCCCTCCGCGCTGCGTTCGAGAACATGTGATTCGCGACTGATGGACTCACTGCCCCTCTACAAGCGCCTTGCCGCGCACTATCTCGACGCCATCCGCGCCGGCACCCTGGCGCGCGGCGCGCGCATGCCCTCGCTGCGCAGCCTGATGCGCCAGCACTCGATCAGCCTGTCCACTGCCATGCAGCTGTGCCGCGAGCTGGAGGCCGGCGGCTGGCTGGAGGCGCGCGAGCGCTCCGGCTATTTCGTGAAGGCGCCGGCGCGCATCGGCATCGCGCCACTGAAGGAGCCCGCCACTGGCATCGCGCCCGACCCGGCGCAGTACGTGGGCATCCACGCGCGCGTCTCGGCCTTCGTGGCGAGCCGGCGCGACCGGCCGATCAAGATCAACTTCTCCATTGCCCGCGCCGCGCCGCAGCTCTATCCGGGCGAAGCGCTGCGCGCCGCGATGACCAAGGCCCTGCGGCATCGGCCGCAGTTGCTGACGATGGCGCCGCAGCAACGCGGCGATGCCGAATTTCGCGCGGTGCTGGCACGGCGCGCGCTGGCCTCCGGCATGACGCTGGCGCCGGACGACATCCTGGTGACCAACGGCTGCATCGAGGCGCTCAACCTGGCGCTGCGCGCGGTGGCGCAGGCGGGCGACACCATCGCCGTGGAATCGCCCACCTTCTACGGCCTTCTGCAGGTGCTGGAGAGCCTGGGCCTGCGCGCGCTGGAAATTCCAACCAGCCCGCAAAGCGGCATCTCGCTGGAGGCTCTGGAGCTGGCCGCCGACACCTATGGCGACATCAAGGCGGTGGTGGTGGTGCCGCATCTGCAGAATCCGCTGGGCAGCGTGATGCCAGATGCACACAAGGAGCGGTTGGTGCGCTTTTGCGCAGAGCGCCGCATGGCGCTGATCGAGGACGACACCTACAGCGAGCTGGTCGACAGCCCCACGCCGCTGCGCGCCGCCAAGTCCTGGGACGAAGGCGGCAACGTGATCCACTGCGCCTCGCTGCACAAGATCCTGGCCCCGGGCATGCGCCTGGGCTGGATCGCGGCCGGCCGCTGGCAGGCGCGGGTCGAGATGCTGAAGTACGCGCAGACGCGCAACAACGAGGGCCTGTCGCAGGTGGGCGCCGGCCAGTTCATGGCCACCGGCGCCTACGACCGGCATCTGCGCCGTCTGCGCGCCGCCCTCGCCACGCAGCGCGAGCAGACCACCGAGGCCATCGCCCGCTATTTCCCGCCGGGCACGCGCATGAACGTTCCGCGTGGAGGATTGCAGTTGTGGGTGGAGCTGCCCGAGAAGCTGTCGGCCAACCTCCTGAGCGATGCGGCGCTGGCCGAGCAGATCCTGGTGGCGCCGGGCTCGCTGTTCTCCAACTCGGGGCGCTTCGACCACTACTTGCGCCTGAACTGCGGCTGGCCCTACAACGACGAGATCGACGCTGCATTGCGCCGCCTGGGAGAGCTCGCCGCGGCGCTGATCCGGCAGCAGGCAGCGCCTCACGGCGGCATCAGGTCCAGCGCGGTATCTGCTCTTCCTTGAGCTGCCGGCGCAACTGCGGGTAGTCGGGCACCACGCTTTCCACCGTTTCCCAGAAGCGCGGGCTGTGGTCCATCACGCGCAGGTGCGCCAGTTCGTGCGCCACCACGTAGTCGATCACCGGCATGCGGAAATGCACAAGCCGCCAGTGCAGGCGGATGGCGCCGTCGGCGCTGGCGCTGCCCCAGCGGGTGGCGGCATTGGTGAGCGAGAGCTTGCGCCAGCGCACGCCCAGGCGTGGCGCGAAATGGTCGAGCCGCTCGGTGAAGATGCGCCGCGCCTGCCGCATCAGCCAGGCTTGCGCCGCGTCGCGCACCTGGGTGCTGCCGGCGTTCTGCGCCAGCGCCAGGCGCAGCACACGCCCCTGGCCGTCGGCCCCGGCATCGAGGATGGCGCCGCTGCCGACGAAAGCATGCTTGGGGTCGAACTGCACCGTCACCGGTTCGCCCAGAAACTGGAAGCTGGCGCCGTCGCGCCAGTCGATGCGGGTGGCATCCTGGCGTTGCTGGCGCTCGCGCGCGTCGTCCAGCTTGCGCACGATCCAGTCGGCCTTTTCCTGCAGCGCGGCATCGACATCGCGCAGCGCCACCCAGCGCGGGGCGCGCACGCTCAGGCCCTCGACGCCGACCACGAAGCCGATGGTGCGGCGCTGCGCGCGCGTGAATTCGTAGGCCACCCGGGCGTTGCCCAAGAGCACTTCGCGGCTGGCGCGCGGATGCACGAAGCCGGCCGGCGCCAGGGTGTCGGCCAGCAGCGCGGCGGGCGCCGCCGGGCCAGGCTCCACTGCCGGTGCCGGTGCCGCGGCGGGCGCAGGCGCGGGCGCCAGTTCCTCGAACAGGTCGAGCGTGTACTGCAGCAGGCCGCGCATGGCTCGGATACTACCGATATGCCTCGGGGTCGAGGCGACGCATTTCGGCCTCGATCCAGGCCTCGACTTCGCGCATCAGCTCATCGGGCTTGCGGCCGGTGCTGGGGATGGCCGGGCCGATCGACACGTCGACCACGCCCGGGCGCTTGATAAAGGCCTTGCGCGGCCAGACCTTGGCCGAGGTGACGGCGATCGGGATCACCGGCGCGCCGGTCTCCACCGCCAGCCGCGTGCCGCCCGACTTGTAGTTGCCCGACTTGCCGCGCGGGATGCGCGTGCCTTCGGGGAACATGATGATCCAGATGCCCTCGGCCAGCAGGCGCTTGCCCTGCTCCACTACCTTGTTGAAGGCCTGGGCGCGCTGGCTGCGGTCGATGTGGATCATGTCCAGCCGCGCCATGGCCCAGCCGAAGAAGGGCACGTAGATCAGTTCCTTCTTGAACACGTAGGCCAGCGGATGCGGCATCAGCGTGGGCATGAGGAAGGTCTCGTAGGTCGACTGGTGCTTGACCAGCAGGATGGCGCCGGCGCGCTTGTCCTGCGGCAGGTTCTCCATGCCGGTGACGCGCGTGTGGATGCCCAGGATGACGCGGGCGCCATCGATGGCCCAGCCCAGCCAGCGCGCCGCCATCCAGTACAGCGGCTCGCTTTTGCGCCAGAGGGAGGCCACGCACATGATGAGGCCCCAGGGCACGACGGTGACGAGCATCCACAGCGCGTGGATGATGGAACGGATCAGTGGCATGTGGGAAAGAAAAAGGGAGGAACTCAGGCGCCGGCGCCGCCGGCCTGCTGTGCCTCGCGCGCCAGCAGGAACTCGACAAAGGCGGGCAGGTCGTCATGCACCTGCGTGCCGGGCGGGTACTCCGGCGGCAGGGGCCCGGCGCTCAGGCCGGCGGCACCGATGTGGGTGAGCAGCAGGTGCGGCTCGCAGCCGGCTGCGTAGCCGGCCTGCAGATCGCGCAGGCTGTCACCCACCGCCGGCATGCCGGCGATGTCGATGCCGTAGCGGTCGCTGATCTGCTCGAAGAGACCTGGCTTGGGCTTGCGGCAATTGCAGCCTTCGTCCGGGGCGTGCGGGCAGAAGAAGACGGCATCGACCCGGCCGCCGACGGCCGCCAGCATCTTGTGCATCTTGGCGTGCATCGCATTGAGAGAAGCCATGTCAAAGAGACCGCGGCCCAGGCCCGATTGGTTGGAGGCGATCGCCACCAGCCAGCCGGCATGGTTGAGCCGCGCGACGGCTTCCAGTGCGCCGGGCAGCGGCGTCCACTCGACCTCGCTCTTCACGAAGTCCTCGCGGTGCACGTTGATGGTGCCGTTGCGATCGAGGATGACGATCTTCATGGAGTGGCCCGACGCAAGATGGGGCATGCTCAGACTGCCAGTCGTTCGAGTTGAGCCACGCGGTTCATCGCGCCGTGCAGCTTGGACAACAGGCCCAGGCGATTCAGGCGCAGGTCGGCCTCGTCGGCATTGACCATCACGCCGTCGAAGAAGGCATCGACCGGCGCGCGCAAGGCAGCCAGGGTCTGCAGCGAAGCGGTGTAGTCGCCGGCGGCGAACTGCGCATCGGCCTTGGGCACCACGCTTTGCATGGCTTCGTAGAGCGCGGCCTCGGCCGGCTCGCGCAGCAATGCCGTGTTGACATGCGCATCCGCGACGGGCGACTTCTTCAGGATGTTGCCGATGCGCTTGTTGGCCGCGGCCAGCGCGGGCGCCTCGGGCAACGCGGCAAAGGCGCGCACCGCTGCCAGCAGTGCCGGCACCACGGCCAGGCGCTGCGGCACGGAGGCCAGCACGGCCTCCGCTTCCTGCGCGCTTGCGCCCTGCTCGCGCAGGCTGCCGGAGAGGCGGTCAAACACGAAGGCCTGCAGGCCATCGACCACACCCTGCGCATCGAAGCCCTGGATGTTGGCGAATTGCTGCGCCGCATTGGCGATCAGGGACTTGAGTTCCAGCGGCAGCTTCTTCTCAATCAGCATGCGGATCACGCCCAGCGCATGGCGGCGCAGCGCGAAGGGATCGCGGTCTCCAGTGGGCAGGTTGCCGATGCCGAACATGCCGACCAGGGTTTCCAGCTTGTCGGCCAGCGCCACCACCACGCCGACTTCGCCGCGCGGCAGGCTGTCACCGGCAAAGCGCGGCTTGTAGTGGTCCTCGATGGCATCGGCCACCGTATGGTCGAGCCCGTCGTGCAGCGCGTAGTAGCGGCCCATGGTGCCTTGCAGCTCGGGAAACTCGCCCACCATGTCGGTCACCAGGTCGGCCTTGGCCAACTGCGCGGCCTGGGTGGCGCGTGCGGCCAGTTCGGCCCCACCCGATGACGCCATTTGCTCGGCAATGGCCCTGGCGATGTGCATGACGCGGGTCACGCGTTCGCCCTGGGTGCCCAGCTTGTTGTGATAGACCACCTTGGCCAGTTGCTCGACGCGCGAGGCCAGCGACTTCTTGCGGTCCTGGTCGAAGAAGAACTTGGCATCGGCCAGGCGCGGCCGCACCACGCGCTCGTTGCCGCCGATGACGGCGCTGGCGTCATCCGGACGGACGTTGCTCACTACCAGGAACTTGTTGGTGAGCTTGCCGTGGCCGTCGAGCAGCGGGAAGTACTTCTGGTTGGCCTTCATCGTGAGGATGAGGCACTCCTGCGGCACGTCGAGGAACTCGCGCTCGAATTCGCAGACCAGCACGTTGGGGCGTTCGACCAGGGCGGTGACTTCGTCGAGCAGTGCATCGTCGTCGATCGGCGCCGAGCCGGCGCCGACCTTCACCGCCGCCTCGGCGAGCTGGCGGGCGATCTCGAGGCGGCGTGCCTCGAAGCCGGCGATGACGGCGCCTTGGTCGATGAGTTGCAGCGCGTAGCTGTCGGCATCGCGCAGCACCACCGGGTCTTGGCTGGCCTCGAAGCGGTGGCCGTGGGTCTCGCGGCCGGATTTCAGGCCCAGCGCTTCCACCGCCACCACCTCGCTGCCGTGCAGCGCCACCAGGCCATGGGCCGGGCGCACGAAGCTGACGCTGGTCCAGCCGGGCAGCTCGCAGCCGCTTTCAAGCTGGTAGCTCATCACCTTGGGAATGGGCAGCTTGGCAATCGATTCCAGCAGCGCCTTCTGCAGCCCCTCGGCCAGCGTGGCGCCGCGAGCGGTGCTTTCGAAGAAAAGGGCCTCGGCCTTGCCGTCCATGGCGCGCTTGAGGCCGGCCACAGCGGAAGCGTCGGCGCCCGCGGCCGCCAGCTTCTTCAACAGGGCCGGCGTCGGCTGGCCCGAGGCATCGAGGCCGACGCTGACGGGCATCAGCTTCTGCGAGATGGCCTTGTCGGAGGCGTGCGCCGCCACGTCGGTGAGGTGTGCAGCCAGACGGCGCGGCGAGGCAAAGGCGGTGAGCACCGAGCCGGAATCGGCCAGGCCCTGAGCCACCAGCTGGTCGCGCAGCACGCCGGCGAAGGCTTCGCCCAGCTTCTTCAACGCCTTGGGCGGCAGTTCTTCGACGAAGAGTTCGACGAGGAGGTTCTTCTTGATGGTCATGGGATCAGGCCGCCTTCTTCGCCGGAGGGATCTGTGCGACCCACTCGCGCGGTGCCATCGGGAAGCCCAGGCGCTCGCGGCTGTCGTAGTAGCTCTGCGCGACGCTGCGCGCCAGGTTGCGGATGCGGCCGATGTAGGCGGCACGCTCGGTCACGCTGATGGCCCCGCGTGCGTCCAGCAGGTTGAAACTGTGCGCCGCCTTGAGCACCTGCTCGTAGGCCGGCAGTGCGAGCTGCTGCTCCATCAGGTGCTTGGCCTGCTTCTCGTGCGCGGCAAAGGCGGCGAACAGGAAGTCGGCGTCGCTGTGTTCGAAGTTGTAGGTGGACTGCTCCACCTCGTTCTGCTTGTAGACGTCGCCGTAGGACAGGCCTTCCGTCCACTTCAGGTTGTAGACGTTGTCCACGCCCTGAAGGTACATGGCCAGGCGCTCCAGGCCGTAGGTGATCTCGCCGGTGATGGGGCGGCAGTCGATGCCGCCGACCTGCTGGAAGTAGGTGAACTGGGTCACTTCCATGCCGTTGAGCCAGACCTCCCAGCCCAGGCCCCAGGCGCCCAGCGTGGGGTTCTCCCAGTCGTCCTCGACGAAGCGGATGTCGTTCTTCTTCAGGTCGAAGCCCAGGGTCTCGAGCGAACCGAGGTACAGCTCCAGGATGTTGGCCGGCGCTGGCTTGAGCACCACCTGGTACTGGTAGTAGTGCTGAAGCCGGTTCGGGTTCTCGCCGTAGCGGCCGTCCTTGGGGCGGCGGCTGGGCTGCACATAGGCTGCCTTCCAGGGCTCGGGGCCGAGCGCGCGCAGGAAGGTGGCGGTGTGCGAGGTGCCCGCTCCGACCTCCATGTCGTAAGGCTGGAGCAGGGCGCAGCCCTGGGCGTCCCAGTACGACTGCAGTTTGAGAATGATTTGTTGGAAGGTCAGCATGGGCTGGCCGGCGCCGCCGGATGTAAAAAACGCAAACGCAGGCTCTGCCCGCGAAAGAGGCGATTTTACGGGGCGAGGCGGCCAAGGCCCCAGGGCTTCAATCTGCGCTGCAGTTCCTTGGTGTCCGACGTCTTCGTCAACGCCACCATCGCCAGGATGCGCGCCTTCTGCGGGCGCAGGTCATGCGCCACAACCCAGTCGTACTTGTCGTCCGGCTGTTCGGCATTGCGGATGACGAAGCCGTCCGGCACGCGCGAGGCGCGAATCACGATCACGCCGCCTTCGCGCACTTGCTGCAGCGAGGGCACGATGCGATCGGCCACCGAGCCATTGCCCGGGCCGCCATGGATCAGCGCCTTGATGCCGCTCTTGAACAGGGCGTCGATGGCGGTGCTGCTCACGCCCTCGTAGCCGTAGGCGATCTCGACCGGCGGCAGTGCGCTGATCTTCTCGTTGTCGAACTCCGAATTCATGGTGTGGCGCTTGACCGGGGCGCGGAACCAGTAGTTCTTGCCCTCCACCACCATGCCCAGCGGGCCCCACTGGCTGGAGAAGGCGCTGGGCTTGATGTTGACGTTCTTGCTGACGTCGCGACCGCTCTCGATGCTGTCGTTCATGGTCAGAAGCACGCCCTTGCCGCGGGCGTCCTTGCTGCCGGCCACGTTGACGGCGTCGAACAGGTTCAGCGCGCCGTCGGCCGACAGCGCGGTGCCGGGGCGCATCGAGGCGACCATGACGATCGGCTTGTCGGTGCGCACCGTCAAGGTCAGGAAGTAGGCGGTTCTTCCACCGTGTCGGTGCCATGGGTGATGACGATACCGTCCACGTCCGGCTGCTTGGCCAGTTGCGCCACCCGCTTGGCAAGGGTCAGCAGGTGCTCGTTGGTCATGCTTTCCGAAGCCACCTGGAACACCTGCTCGCCGCGCACGTTGGCCGCTTTCGACAGTTCCGGCAGGCCGGCGATCAGCTTCTCGACGCCGACCTTGGCGGCCGCATAGGTGGCGCTGTTGAGCGCCGAGGCGCCGGCACCGGCGATGGTGCCGCCGGTGGCCAGGATCATCACGTTGGGCAGCGCCTGCTGGGCCTGCGCCAGGGCGGTGGCGGCCATCAATGCAACGCCGGCTGCGAATGCGCGGAATCGGGGGGACAGGTACAAGATGAACCCCCTGGGTTGAGCCGCCTTGGCGGTGGCGCGAGAAGATACAGGCCAGGTCGATGCCGTGCCGTCCGCAACGATGCCAAGGCGGCATGGGGCCATGCAGGCTTTTGGTGACAAGCTGTACCAACAGCCTCCCCGAACCCGCTTGGCCGAGCCCGGGGTTCCTGCCGCCGCTAGCTGTGGCGGCAGCGCGCCACCTTGTGCAGGAGCTCGATCAGCATGGCTCGCTCGGCGGCGCTGAGGCGGGCCAGCGCCGCATGCTCACCCTCGCTCACCGCGCGCAGCGCCTTGCGCGCCAGCGTGGCGCCCTTGTCGGTGGCCCGGATGTGCTGGGCGCGCCGGTCGGTCGAACTGCGCTCGCGCTCGACCAGGCCGCGGCCTTCCAGCTTGTCGATCCACATCGTGATGTTGGGCGGCGTCACGGCCAGCGCCGTGGCGAGCTGGCGCGCCGACACTCCGGGGTTCTCG
Organism: Variovorax sp.; assembly: GCA_035476655.1. GTDB lineage: Bacteria > Pseudomonadota > Gammaproteobacteria > Burkholderiales > Burkholderiaceae_C > Variovorax. The sequence goes on along the minus strand of DATILH010000117.1, from coordinate 5,874 downwards.
TCGACCAGGCAAAGGATGGTGAACTCCACCGGCCGCAGCTCGAAGGCCTGGCCGATGCGTTCGGCAAAGACCTGGGTGGTCGCGATCGCCGCCTGCGCAAGCTGATAGCCGAGCACGGTGTGCATGCCCGCCTCGGCAAGGCCGCCAAAGGGGGTCTGTTCGGCGCGGGGGATCGGCTTGGCTGTCATGCGGACTATTGTCGGGGCCGCCGATACAGTGAAGTCATTGAACTATATCGACGCACATAATCATTGGTAATTGTCCTAGTCCTTTGCCTCAAGATAGTTAAGTAAATTAACTATATGGCGCGCCATGGGCTGGAGCCGGGCGCAGCGCAGAAGACCCCGTCCAGGAGACATGCCCATGCGTACTGCATCCACGCGTCTGATCGGCGCGCTCGCTCCCTTGGCCCTGCTCGCCGTGGCCGGCTGCGGCGGCGGCGACCACAACCACCAGCGCAACCCGCCGCCCCAGCTCGCGCCGGCCGTGCCGGCCGGCTTCCAGGGCGCCTGCAAGGACTTGGCGGCCAAGCTGAGGACGCTGGCGAGCACCACCATCAGCGCCACCACTGACGTCGCCGCCGGCACGGTCGTGGGCGGCCTGGCGGTGCCGGCGCACTGCCTGGTCACCGGAGACATGTTCGCGCGCATCAGTGCCATCGACGGCAACAGCTATGCCATCAGGTTCGAGATGCGCCTGCCGCTCGCATGGAACGGCCGCTTCTTCCACCAGGGCAACGGCGGCATCGACGGCAGCGTGGTGCCCGCCACCGGCAGCTTCGGCGGCGGCCCGCTGACCCACGCATTGCTGCAGGGCTTTGCGGTGCTCAGTTCCGATGCAGGCCATGCCGCCAGCCTGGGCCCGAACTTCGGCATCGACCCGCAAGCGCGGCTGGACTACGGCTACCAAGCGGTGGGCAAGCTCACGCCCATCGCCAAGCAGCTGATCGGCACGGCCTACGGCAAGGTCCCGGACCGCTCCTACTTCGGCGGCTGCTCGAACGGCGGGCGCCACACCTTCGTTGCGGCCGCGCGCTACCCGGAGCAGTACGACGGCTACCTGGCCGGCGCGCCGGGCTACAAGCTGCCGAAGGCGGCAATTGCCAACATCTTCGGTGCACGGCGCTATGCCACGGTCGCCACCAACCCGGCCGACCTCTCGACCGCCTTCACCGCAGCCGAGCGCGCGACCGTATCCAAGGCGGTGCTGGCGCGCTGCGATGCGCTGGACGGCGCCGGCGACGGGCTGGTGCAGGACACCGAGGCCTGCCGCGCCGCCTTCGACTTGTTGCGCGACGTGCCCACCTGCAGCGGCACACGCGACGGCAGTTGCCTGTCGGCGGCGCAGAAGAGCGCAATCGCGCCCATCTTCAGCGGTGCGACGGACAGCAAGGGCACGCCGTTCTACGCCAGTTTTCCCTACGACAGCGGCCTCGGCGCCGCCGGCATTCCCTTCTGGGAATTCACCGCGCCGCTGGCGCTGGACTCGGGCGCGGTCGGCATCATCTTCAAGGTGCCGCCGGAGAATCCGGCCGGCTTCAACGGCCCGGCCTTCGCGCTCACCGCCGACCTTGACGCCATGCTGGCCGGCATCGAGGCGACGAACGCGACCTACACCGAGTCGGCCATGAGCTTCATGACGCCACCCAACCCCACCGAGCTGAGCACCTTGCGCAACCGGGGCGCGAAGGTGATGGTCTACCACGGCGTCAGCGATCCGATCTTCTCGGTCGACGACACCAAGGCCTGGTACGAGGGCCTCGACACAGCCAATCGCGGCGACGCCTCGGACTTCGCACGCTTCTATCGGGTGCCTGGCATGGGCCATTGCTCGGGCGGGCCGGCCACCGACCAGTTCGACATGCTGTCCGCGCTGGTCGCCTGGGTCGAGCAGGGCACCACCCCCGACCGGGTGATCGCCAATGCGCGCGGCCCCGGCCATGCCGGCGTGGTGAATGCCGAAGTGCCGGCCGACTGGGCGCCCAACCGCACCCGGCCGCTGTGCCCCTACCCCAAGGTGGCGCGCTACGAGGGCACGGGCAGCCTGGACTCCGCCGACCGATTCGTCTGCCGCTGAGCCTGCTCAACCCTGGGAAGCTGCGCGACGGGCCAGTCGCTGCCGCCTGAAGAAGGCCGCCAGCGCCGCCGCCACGATCGACAGCGCGCCGATCCACAGCGGGGCCAGGCCGTACTGCGAGACCCAGCGCGCGAAGGAGGTGATGGCGGTGCGGCCTTCGACCTCGGCCGTCAGTACGCCGCGCGTCATGCGCGGCAATTCGTGGGTCACGCGGCCACGGTGGTCGATGACCACGGTGGCGCCGGTGTTGGTGGCGCGCACCATCGGTCGCTCGAACTCGATGGCACGCATGCGCGAGATGGCCCGGTGCTGGTCGATGGCGATCGAATCGCCGAACCAGGCGATGTTGCTCACGTTGAGCAGCACCGTGGGGGCACGGGCCTCGTCGCGAAAGTTGGCGCCGATCTCGTCGCCGAACAAGTCCTCATAGCAGATGTTGGGCGCGATGCGCTGGCCCTGCCACTCGAAGGACGGCTGCGCCAGGCCACCGCTGCGGAAGTCGCCCAGCGGGATCTTCATCATGTCGGTGAACCAGCGGAACATGGACGGCACGAACTCGCCGAAGGGCACCAGGTGCGCCTTGTCGTAGCGGTAGGGTTGCGCCTGGCCCGGCGTGTAGCCGAGCACCGAGTTGGTGTAGCTCTTGCCGTTGCCCAGCGGCATGCCGACGATCGCCGCCTGGCTGCCGCTGGCAAAGCGCCGGGCGATGGCGTCCAGGTAGCCGGGGGGCAACTGCGCAGGCAGCAGGGGGATCGCGGTTTCCGGGGTGATCACCAGCGGCGCGCGCGCGTCCATGAGTTGCTGGCCGTACCAGGTCAGCGCGGTCGCGATGCCGCCGCCAGGAATGAACTTCTCGTCCTGCGGGATGTTGCCCTGGAGCAGGGCCAGCGTGATGCGGCCGGCGCTGGCGGGGTCGGGCGATGGCGCTGCCTTGCAGCCAGTGACCAGGCAATGCGAGGCGACGCCGCCATAGACCAGGAAGGCCGCCAAGGCCCCCGGGACCAACCATGAACGAGCGCTTCGCAGGTCGAGCACCGCGGCTTGCGCGATGAGCGCCGCGATCATCGCCGCCATGGCGCCGATGCCGTAGGCGCCGACGTAGCGCGCAAAGGCCGCCAAGGGCCCGTCCAGATGCGCATAGCCGCCGGCGCCCCAGGGGAAACCGGTGAAGAGGCTGTTGCGCATCAGTTCGGCCAAGGTCCAGAGCGCGGCGAAGAGCAGCGCGGCGCCACCGCGATGCTTGGGCGCCCACGCGACATACAAGGCACCGGCCAACGCGTAGTACAAGCCCAGCGCGGCGGCCAGCCAAAGCGTGGCGATGGCGGCCAGCGGAGCCGCAAGGCCGCCGTAGGTATGCATCGAGATGAACAGCCACCAGGTGCTGCCGGTGAGCCAGGCAGTGGCAAAGGCCCAGGCGACCAGGGCGCCGCGGCGCCAGGCGCGGGCCTGGCCGCCGTCGGCACGCAAGCCATCGAGTTGCCACACCAGCGCGGCCAGCGAGAGCAGATGCAGCCACCACTGCGGCTGTCCGTTCCAGGGCGCCGCGATGGCGAGCGCCTGTGCCAGGCCGGCCAGCCAGGGCAGCAGGCGCGCCGGCCAGCGGCCGAGATTGCGGGCCGGCGCGATCAATCGGCCGCGTCGCCGCCGCGCGTCGGCGAGACCTTGAACCAGCGCACCGCGCCGCCCTTGGTGTGCAGCACGAAGAAATCGAAGCCGCCGATGGTGTGGCGCTCGCCGCGCTTGGGCACGTGGCCCATCTCATGCGCGACCAGGCCACCGATGGTGTCGAAGTCCTCGCTCAACTGCTCTTCATCGAACTCGATGGCGAAGGCTTCGGCCACGCGCTCGATCGGGGTGTCGCCCGAAACGCGATAGGTGTGGTCGGCCAGGCCGAAGATGTCGCCCTCGTCTTCTGCAATGTCGAACTCGTCCTCGATTTCGCCGACGATCTGCTCCAGCACATCTTCGATGGTGATGAGGCCGGCGACACGGCCGAACTCGTCGATCACGATCGCCAGGTGGTTGCGGTTGCCGCGGAATTCGCGCAGCAGGTCGTTCAGGCCCTTGCTCTCGGGCACGAAGGTTGGCTGGCGCAGCAGGGCACGGATGGAAAGCGATGGCGAACGCTGCAGCTTGAGCAGGTCCTTCGCCAGCAGGATGCCGATGATGTTTTCCTTGTCGCCCTCGTAGACCGGGAAGCGCGAGTGCGCGGTGTCGATCACCGTGTGGATCAGCGTCTCCAGCGGGTCGTCGATGTTGACCAGGTCCATGCGCGGCGCTGCCACCATCACGTCGCCGGCCGACATGTCGGCCATGCGCAGCACGCCCTCGAGCATCACGCGCGACTCGGCGCCGATCACGTCGTTGTCTTCGGCGTCGGCCAGGGTTTCGATCAGCTCGTCGCGCGAATCGGGGCCGGGATGGATGAACTCGACGAGCTTCTGGAGAAAGCTGCGCTTGTCTTCCCGCTCGTTGGAAGGGCGATCAGGGTGAGGGTCTGCCACTGCGGGAGGGCGGAAGTTGGGGAGTCGCCAAGGATACCGGATTGCCCCGACACGATCGCCCCCTGGCGGCCGGGAAGCTCAGGCCGAAGACTTGTCGCGCGCTTCCTGTACGCCGCGGCGCACTTCCTGCACGCCGGCCAGGAAGGCCCAGAACTGCTTGGCGCGGGTCTTGAGCTTGAAGTCGATCTCTGCGAAGTGCTCGAGCGCAATCTCGCTCATGCGACTGTCCAGCGTGGCCTCGGGCAGTTCCAGGTGCGCTTCGGACTCGGAGCCGCTGCGCACCACGTTGGCGCCGGCGTTGCGCGCGATCTTCAGCATGGCGGCGTTCTCGCTCAGCGCGTGGATGAAAAGCATGCGCACGCCAGCGTTGCGCGCCACCACCTCGGCACGCTCGAACAGGCGGGCGCCATAGCCGCGGCCGCGCGCGTGCTTGGATACGGAAACGCCGAACTCCGCGCAGTCACCGTGCTGGTCGGCCGGGCCGAAGGCCAGGTGCGCCATGGCGATGAGTTCCAGGCGGCGGTTGTAGATGCCGAAGAGTTCGTCACGCTCGAAGTCCAGGCCGTCGACGTAGCGCTGGATCTGTTCGTCCGACGCGCTGTAGCCGAAACGCAGGTAGCGATCGTGCGGCTCGAGCGCAAGGAGGTGGGTGGCAATGCGCTCGCGTTCGCCCGGACCGATGGAGCGGATGGGCACGAGCACGGGTTGCTGCGACGCGTTGGTCGCAGCACTGCGCGATTCGACGATCGGCATTTTCAGAAAGGAACCGGCGCCGAGCGAGGCTTTGAAGATGGCCATGGCTTGATGCATGTCCAGAATATAAGGGTTTTCCCGATGTTCTCAAGGGCCAAGCTCACAAGTCCCACCAATCCTTAGGGGTCCTCGCATGGACCTGCAGCCGGACAAGGTAATCGATTTGGAGGGTGAAGCAAGGCACATTTTCTAGCCGTGGTTAATTTGGCTTTCCGCCTTGAGGCGGTCGCTTCGGCGACAGCAACTGGCCAGGGAAGGCGCGGAGCTAGGACAAGCCCGCTGTGAGTCTTGGGTACCGTCTCTGACAATCCGCGCCAAAGGAGATTGCATGCAGAAATCCGTGATTGAGAACTACCCCGCCGGCGTGCCGCACACGGTGGACCCGGAGCAATACCGCTCGGTAGGACAACTTCTGGAGGAATCATTCCAGCGCCACGCCGACCAGCCTTTCTCGGTCTGCATGGAGCGATGGATGTCCTATCGGGAGCTCGATGAGCTCTCCGTCCAACTGGGTGCCTGGCTGCAGGGCCGCGGGCTCGAA
>DATILH010000116.1:0-36405 GCA_035476655.1 Variovorax sp. | reverse complement strand
TCGTCGTGCGACTTCATGTTGTCGCGCGAGACGCCGAACACGGTGGCGCCGGCCTTCTCGAAGTCCTTGTAGCGATCGCGGAACTGCATGGCTTCCGTCGTGCAGCCCGGCGTGTTGTCCTTGGGGTAGAAGTACATCACCAGCACGTGGCCCAGATGCGAGGTATTGGAGACCCTGATGCCACCGGTGGCATTGGCTTCGAATTCTGGAATTGGTTTGTTGACAACGATCGCCATGAAACTGTTTATCTCCGCTTAGATTCCCCGCAAGGAAGGTTGGTCGTTGCTCACCTGAGAGTCCGGGCACCGAAAAAGAAAGGGCCAGCCCCGCAACGCAAGTGGCCTGGCGCTTGTACATTCATTGATCCCAGCTGGAATCCTCAATGAAAATGAGGCCGGCCACTCAGTTTGCAACCTGAGATTTTACCCCGAAACGCCTCCTAGGCGCCAATAAAGGGGGACTCCACCAGCAGGGCCGCGATTACGTGCCGCCCCTCGGCCGCGAGAATGTTGTAGGTGCGGCAAGCGGCCGCGGTGTCCATGGTCTCTACCCCAGTGCGCTGCGCCATCAGGGCACCGAGCCAGGCAGGTTGGGGAAAACGGATGCGCGAGCCACTGCCGAAGATGACCAGTTCGGCACCCAGGCCGGCCAGTTGCTCGAATTGCGCGGCGCCGAGTTGCTCGAAGTGAGTGACGTTCCAGGCAAAGCGCTCGCCGCGCGAGCCGACCACCACGCTTGCCTCGACCTTTTCGTTGTTGATGGCCACCCAGCCGGGGCCATGTGCGGTAAGGGTCTGGACCTCGGACTTGTCGGGCTGGAGCTTCATCAGGTGCTGGCGCTTTCTGTGGTCAAATTATAGGTTTTCCCCTGTAAAAGTACGCCTCGGAGGGCCTTTGAAGACCGTTTCGAAATCCGCCAAGCTGGCCAACGTGCTCTATGACATCCGTGGTCCGATCATGGATGCCGCCAAGCAGATGGAGGAAGAAGGCCACAAGATCATCAAGCTGAACCTCGGCAACCTGGCCGTCTTCGGCTTCGATGCACCCGAAGAGGTGCAGCAGGACATGATCCGCAACCTGCCCAACTCGGCCGGCTATTCGGACAGCAAGGGCATCTTCGCGGCGCGCAAGGCGGTGATGCATTACACGCAGCAGCAGAACATCGCCGGCGTAGGACTGGACGACATCTACCTGGGCAATGGGGCGAGCGAATTGATCGCCATGGCCACCAACGCGCTGCTCGACGATGGCGACGAACTGCTGCTGCCGGCGCCGGACTATCCGCTGTGGACGGCCGTGACCAGCCTGTCTGGCGGCCGGCCGGTGCACTACATCTGCGACGAGGCCAATGGCTGGATGCCGAACCTGGACGACATCCGGGCCAAGATCACGCCGCGCACCAAGGGCATCGTCGTCATCAACCCGAACAACCCGACCGGCGTCGTCTACTCCGACGAACTGCTCAAGGGCATCGTGCAGATCGCGCGCGGGCATGGCCTGGTGATCCTGGCCGACGAGGTGTACGACAAGGTTCTGTACGACGGCGTCAAGCACACGGCGATGGGCAGCCTCTCCACCGACGTGCTCACCCTGACCTTCAATTCACTCTCCAAGAGCTACCGCTCCTGCGGCTATCGCGCCGGCTGGCTGGTGGTGTCGGGCGACAAGTCCAGCGCAAGCGACTACATCGAGGGCCTGAACATGCTCTCGAACATGAAGCTGTGCGCCAACGTGCCGGGCCAGTGGGCGATCCAGACCGCGCTGGGCGGCTACCAGAGCATCAACGACCTCACCTGCGAGGGCGGGCGCCTGCGCCGCCAGCGCGACCTGGCCTACGCGCTCATCACCAAGATCCCGGGCGTCAGCTGCGTCAAGCCGACGGCGGCGCTGTACATGTTCCCCAAGCTCGACCCCAAGGTCTACCCGATCGAGGACGACCGGCAGTTCTTCCTCGAGCTCCTGAGGGAGACCAAGGTGATGCTGGTGCAAGGCACCGGCTTCAACTGGGCCACGCCGGATCACTTCCGCATCGTCTTCCTGCCTCATGAGGAAGACCTGCGCGAGGCCATCGGCCGCATCGCCCGCTTCCTCGAGCGCGCTCGCACGCGCTACGCCTGAACTTTCCCACCCCTCCCGGCTGCTGCTGCGGCATTGACTGATATGACTGAATCCATGAAACCCATCCAGGTCGGCCTGCTCGGCATCGGCACCGTCGGCAGCGGCACCTTCAAGGTCCTGCGACGCAACCAGGAAGAGATCAAGCGCCGCGCCGGCCGCGGCATCGAGATCACCATGGTGGCGGACCTCGACACCGAGCGCGCCAAGTCCGTCGTGGGCGAGGGCGTTCAGGTGGTGAACGACGCGCGCGCGGTCATTGCCAACCCCGAGATCGACATCGTGATCGAGCTGATCGGCGGCTACGGCATCGCCAGGCAGCTGGTGCTGGAAGCCATTGCAGCGGGCAAGCATGTGGTGACCGCCAACAAGGCCCTGCTGGCCGTGCACGGCACCGAGATCTTCGCTGCGGCGCACGCCAAGGGCGTGATGGTGGCTTTCGAGGCAGCGGTGGCCGGCGGCATCCCGATCATCAAGGCGCTGCGCGAGGGCCTGACGGCCAACTCGATCCAGTGGATCGCCGGCATCATCAATGGCACCACCAATTTCATCCTGTCCGAGATGCGCGACAAAGGCCTGGACTTCGACACGGTGCTCAAGGAGGCACAGCGCCTGGGCTATGCCGAAGCCGATCCGACTTTCGACATCGAGGGTGTGGACGCGGCGCACAAGGTCACGCTGATGAGCGCCATCGCCTTCGGCACCGCGGTGCAGTTCGACAAGGCGCATGTGGAAGGCATCACCAAGCTGTCGGCGCAGGACATCAAGTACGCCGAGCAACTGGGCTATCGCATCAAGCTCCTGGGCATCACCAAGCGGGTGGACAAGGGCATCGAGCTGCGCGTGCACCCGAGCCTGGTGCCGGCCAAGCGCCTGCTGGCCAACGTGGAAGGCGCGATGAACGCAGTGGTGGTCAACGGCGACGCCGTCGGCACCACGCTCTACTACGGCAAGGGCGCCGGCAGCGAGCCCACCGCCAGCGCGGTGATCGCCGATCTGGTCGACATCACCCGCCTGCACACGGCCGACGCGGCGCACCGCGTGCCGCACCTGGCCTTCCACCCGCACGCCATGAGCGACCTCACGATCCTGCCGATGCGCGAGGTGGTCACCAGCTACTACCTGCGCATGCGGGTGGCCGACGAGACCGGCGTGCTGGCCAAGGTCACGGGCCTGTTGGCCAACGCCGGCATCGGCATCGACGCGGTGCTGCAGCGCGAGGCCGACGAGGTGGGCGGCGAAGGCTCGACTCAGACCGACGTCATCATCCTGACGCACGACACGCGCGAAGGCACGCTGGACGACGCCATGGCGCAGCTGCAGGCCCTGCCCACGGTGCTGGCGCCGATCGTGCGACTGCGCAAGGAAGAGCTGTCGTGACGATGCGCTACCTTTCCACGCGCGGCCATCCGGAGCGCCGCGCTTTTTGCGAGATCCTGCTGGAAGGCCTGGCGCCCGACGGCGGCCTGTACTTGCCGGAGCATTACCCGCAAGTGGATGCGGCCACGCTGGAAAAGTGGCGCAAGCTCCCCTACGCCGAGCTGGCTCTGGAAATCCTCTCGATCTACATCGACGACATCCCGCCGGCCGACCTGCGCGCGCTGTGCGCCAAGACCTACACCGCGGACGTCTTCGGCACCGACGAGATCGTCCCCCTGCGCGAGCTGGAAGACGGCACCTACCTCGAAGCCCTCTCCAACGGCCCCACGCTCGCCTTCAAGGACATGGCGATGCAGCTTCTGGGCAACCTGTTCGAGTACGAACTGGCCCGCCGCGGCGAGGAGCTGAACATCCTGGGCGCCACCAGCGGCGACACCGGCAGCGCCGCTGAATACGCGATGCGCGGCAAGAAGGGCGTGCGCGTCTTCATGACCTCGCCCGACGGCCGCATGAGCCCCTTCCAGCAGGCGCAGATGTTCAGCCTGCAGGACGCCAACATCCACAACATTGCCCTCGAGGGCGTGTTCGACGACTGCCAGGACATCGTGAAGGCGGTGTCCAACGACCTGGCCTTCAAGCGCCAGTACAAGATCGGCACGGTCAACTCGATCAACTGGGCGCGCCTGCTGGCGCAGGTCGTCTACTACTTCGCCGGCTACTTCCAGGCGACCGCAAGCAACGAGCAGAAGGTCAGCTTCGCCGTGCCCTCGGGCAACTTCGGCAACGTCTGCGCCGGCCATGTCGCGCGAATGATGGGCTTGCCGATCCACCAGCTGGTGGTGGCGACCAACGAGAACGACGTGCTCGACGAGTTCTTCCGCACCGGCGTCTACCGGGTGCGCGCCAGCGCCGACACGCACGAGACCTCCAGCCCCTCGATGGACATCAGCAAGGCCAGCAATTTCGAGCGCTTCGTGTTCGACCTGCTGGGCCGCGACGCGGCCAAGACCCGCGCGCTGTTCGAGGGCGAACTGGGCAAGACCGGTCGATTCGACCTGAGCCAGGACCCGGCCTTCGCACAGGCGGCCACGCGCTTCGGTTTTGTGAGCAGCAGCAGCACCCACGCGGACCGCATCGCCACCATCCGCGACACCGACAAGCGTTTCGCCACCCTGATCGACACCCACACCGCCGACGGCCTGAAGGTGGCCCGCGAGCACCTGACGCCGGGCGTGCCGATGATCGTCCTGGAAACCGCGCTGCCCATCAAGTTCGCCGCCAGCATCGTCGAAGCCCTGGGCCACGAGCCCGACCGGCCGGCGCGCTTCGTCGGCATTGAAGCACTGCCCAAACGGGTAACGAAACTCCCGGCGGACGCGCAAGCCGTCAAGCGATACATTTCGCAGCACTGTGATTGATTGACAACCGTGCGCACGGTGCGCCGGTGAAGACGACAGGCGACAAGAAGGTGGTGCGATGAAGGTGATCGGCTTTTCGGGTTACTCGGGCGCGGGCAAGACCACGCTGGTCGAGCGCCTCATTCCCGTGCTGAAGCTGCAGGGCCAGCGGGTTTCGGTGGTCAAGCATGCGCACCACAAGTTCGACATCGACCATCCGGGCAAGGACACCTGGCGGCACCGCGAGGCCGGCGCCTTCGAGGTGGTGGTGGCCTCCGACCGGCGGCTCGCGTTGATTCGCGAGTTCGAGCAGCCGGCGCAGCTCAGCGTGCACCATCTCATCGCCGAGTTGTACGAGGGCGTGGACTGGGTGCTGGTCGAGGGCTTCAAGCAGAGCGACCTGCTGAAGATCGAGATCTGGCGCGAGCCCGAGCCCGGCGTGGTGCCGCGCCCGGTGCGCTACCCGGAAGACGACTTCGTCTGCGCCATCGCCACCGACGCCGCGGATCGCCTGCCGGTGCCCACCGGCCTGCCTGTGTTTGACGTCAACGACGCCGATGCCATCGTCGATTGGTTGCTCTCCAATGCCGAGCGCTTTGAATACAACGCCGAGCTCTATGTCTGAAGCCAAAGCTCCCGCTGCCCGCCCGCCGTTGATGGCGCTGGACGAGGCGCTGGCGCGCCTGCTGGCAAACGCGAAGCCGCAACTGGCCACCGAGCGCGTCTCCACCTTCGAGGCCGATGGCCGCGTGCTGGCGCAGGACGTGGTGTCAGGTCTCACGGTGCCGCCGCGCGACAACAGCTCGATGGACGGCTATGCCGTGCGCGCGGCCGATTGCGCCCAGCCCGGCGCAGTGTTGTCGGTGGCGCAGCGCATCCCGGCCGGTAGCGTGGGCACGCCCTTGGCCGCCGGGACGGCGGCGCGCATCTTCACTGGCGCCCAGATCCCGGAAGGCGCGGATGCGGTCGTGATGCAGGAAGACACGGCCGCGTTGGAAGGACAGGGCGAAGAGGACGCCTTCGGCCGCGTGCGCATCGAGACGCCGCCCGCCTTGGGCCAATGGATCCGCCGCGCCGGCGAGGACGTGACCCGCGGCGACGTCGTATTGAAGAAGTGCTCGCGCCTGACGCCCCAGGCCCTGGGCCTGGCGGCGAGCGTCGGCATGGATGCGCTGCAGGTTTCCATGCGCCCGCGCGTGGCCCTGCTGTCCACCGGCGACGAGCTGGTCATGCCCGGCGAGGTGGCGCCGGAGGCCATGAAGCCGGGCGCCATCTACAACTCCAACCGCTTCTTCATGCGTGCGCTGCTGCACCGCCTGGGCTGTGAGGTGAGCGACGTGGGCATCGTGCCGGACAAGCGCGAGGCCACCATCGAAGCCCTGCGCCAGGCGGCAGCCAGCAACGACCTGATCGTCACCACCGGCGGCGTGTCGGTAGGCGAGGAAGACCATATCAAGGCGGCCGTCCAGGCGCTGGGATCTCTCGAGTTGTGGTCGCTGTCGATGAAGCCGGGCAAGCCCTTTGCCTATGGGCGCATCGCCGACGCGCACATCTGCGGCCTGCCGGGCAATCCGGTGTCAAGCTTCCTCACCTTCTTGTTGCTGGTGCGTCCTTTCCTCCTGACCTTGCAGGGTGCCAGCGCGACGGCGCCGCGCGCGATCGCGATGCGCACCGATTTCGACTGGCCCAAGGCCGACCGGCGCCGCGAATTTCTGCGCGCCCGCTACAACGACCGGGGTGGACTCGAGCTCTTCTCCAACCAGAGCTCGGGCGTGCTCACCTCCACCGTCTGGGGCGACGGCGTGATCGACACGCCGGCCGGCCAGCCCTTCAAGGCCGGCGACACGGTGCAGTTCATCCCCTTTTCTTCGCTGCTGGCATGACGATGAAGATCAAGGTGCGTTACTTCGCTTCGGTGCGCGAGGCGCTGGGCAGCGGTGGTGAAGGCCTGGAAACCCGCGCCACCACGCTCGCTGGCCTGCGCGACGAGTTGATCGCGCGCGGCGGCGCCCATGCCGGCGCGCTGGCGCGCGGCAAGGCGGTGCGCATGGCGCTGGACCAGGTCATGAGCAGCGAGGACGCAGCCTTGCGCGAGGGCTGCGAAGTCGCCTTCTTCCCCCCGGTCACGGGCGGCTGAAGCGCTCCAGGCGCTGGCGCAGCGCCTCGCTCGCCGGCGTCATCGGCGCGCGCAGTTCGTCGCGCATCGATCCGTCCAGTGACAGCGCGGCCTTCAGCGGCCCCGGATTGGCTTCGGCAAAGAGCAGCTCGATCAGGGGCAGCAGCGGCCGCCACTGCGCGCGTGCCGCCTCGAGCCGGCCTTCGCGCAACTGCGCGATGACCTGGGCGAAGCGCTCGGTCTGCAGATGCGCGCTGGCGGCGATCGCGCCGGCGCCGCCTTGGGCCACCGTGGAAAAGATCTGCGCATCCTCACCGGCCAGCACTTGCAGGCGGGCGTCGGCCAGCAGCGCCCGTGTCTTGTCCGCGTCGCCGCCGCAGTCCTTGATGGCGCGGATTCGCGGGTTGGCCGCCAGCGCCAGCAAGGTCTCGTGCGCCAGGGTCGCGCCGGTGCGGTAGGGGATGTCGTAGATCAGCAGCGGCGCCTCGCTCGCCTGCGCGATGGTCTCGAACCATTGCATCAGGCCGGCCTGCGAAGGCCGGATGTAGTGGGGAGCGGGCACGAGCAGACCCGCCAGTGCCTCCTGGTTGAGGCGCCGGACCCACCTCAGCATCTGGGGCAGGTGGTAGCCGCTCACGCCCATGATGCGCGGCAGCCCGGGCGCGGCATCGGCAACCGTGGCGAGCACGGCGAGTTGCTCGTCCTCGTCGAGGGCCGCCGCCTCGCCGGTCGAGCCGCAAACCACGAAGCCCGCAATGCCGGTGCGCGACAAGCGCTTCACCAGCGCGGCGAGGGCAGGGAGATCCACTGCGCCGCCCTGAAACGGCGTAACCAGCGGAATCCAGAGGCCGGAAAAATCGAAGGAAGAAGATGTTTGCACGCAACGTCCTTAAGTCCAAGGAAACGACCGATGGAAGAACCATCGTCCGATGCGCGCACAAGCACGAGCTGCCTTTTGTAGCTTGCCGGTCCCGTCGCTCACCTGACGACGGAACCGCAGCCCCGGTCAGACGAGCTTTGGTTTTTTGGAAGCTTTGCCGATCACGACCCGGCGCGCCCCTTCGATCGAAGGAAGCGACGCTTGCGGGAGGGACATGGGCATGGCGCCAGTCTAGCCGCAAGCAGCGCGATGCCACAATCTGCGCATGAGCCAGGCGCGTGTTTTCATCCAGACCCAGGACTTCGACCTGCAGGCCGAGATCGCCGCCCTGCGCGGCAACGATGCGCGGGTAGGCGCGGTGTGCAGCTTCATCGGCACTGTGCGCGACCGCAACGACGGCAGCGCGATCGCCTCGATGGAACTCGAGCACTACCCGGGCATGACCGAGAAGGCCATCGAGGCCATGATCGACGAGGCGCACCAGCGTTTCGACATTCTCGGCGCGCGCGTGATCCATCGCGTCGGCCTCCTGCAACCCACCGAGCAGATCATGATGGTGGCCGTCATCTCCGCGCACCGCGGCGAGAGCTTCCAGGCCTGCGAGTTCCTGATGGACTACCTCAAGACGCAGGCGCCCTTCTGGAAGAAGGAAGAGACGCCCGAAGGCGCGCGCTGGGTCGATGCGCGCGTGGCCGACGACAAGGCGGCCGAGCGCTGGGGCATCGATGCCTCCAACGCGGGCTGAGCACGACCTTGCGCTACTGCGCCTTGAAGCCGCTGGCCTTGATGATCCTCTCCCAGGTCTGGGTGTAGCTGCGCACCCGGCCGGCAAACTGGCCCTGCGGCTCGTAGCCCACGGTGAGGCCCAGGCCGGTGAGCTTTGCCCGCACATCGGGCATGGCGAGCACCTTGGCCAGCGCCGCGCCAAAGCGGTCGATGGCGGCTTGCGGCGTGCCCACCGGCGCGAAGACGCCGTAGTAGGGCAGGTCGTCCAGGTTGGCAAAGCCCAGTTCGGCGAAGGTGGGCACCTGCGGCAGCAGCGGCTGGCGCCTGGCGCCGATGGTCGCCACGATGCGCAGCTTGCCGGCCTTGTGGTTCTCGATCAGGTCGGGCACCGAGGCAATGCCCGCGTTGATCTGGTTGCCCAGCATGTCGGCCATCATCGGCGCGCTGCCGCGGTAAGGCGCGCTCTGCAGGTCCAGCTTGTACTTGTCGCCGATCATCCTGACCAGGAACTCGGGGATCGAGGCCGGCGCCGGCACGCCGATGGTGCCCTTGCCGCCGCCCTGGCTGCGCACCCAGGACACGTATTCGTTCACCGACTTGGCCGGCGTACCGCCCGACATCGCCAGCACGTTGGCGAACGTGGCAAAGCCCGCCACCGGCACGAAGTCCTGCGCCGGGTTGAAGCCGGGATTCTTCACCACCTGCGGCAAGATGGAGATGCTGTGGTCGTGCGAGAGGAAGAGGGTGTGGCCGTCGGAGGGTGCTGCCTTCAGCGCCTGGGCCGCGATCTGGCCGCCGGCACCGCCGCGGTTTTCCACCACCACCGGTGTGCCCAACTCGTCCTTCAATTTCTCGGCCAGGGTACGGGCGATGGCATCGGTGCCACCGCCGGCCGGAAAGCCCACCAGAATACGAATGGGCGTGCCGCCCTGCGCCTGCACGGCGCCGGCGAGCAGGGCGGATGCGACAAGGGCCGCCGCGCCACGCAGGACATTACGTCTTGAAAAGACCATCGTTTGACTCCAGAAGCAGGATAGAGACGACGACAAAAGCGCGGTTGCGCCCTTGAATCGCAGGACCGAGTCCTTATTTTGAATGCAGGATCAAGCCAATGCGCCAAGACAAACTCACCACCAAATTCCAGGAAGCCCTGGCCGACGCCCAATCGCTCGCGCTGGGGAACGACAACGCCTACATCGAACCCGTGCACCTGCTGCTCGCCATGCTGCGCCAGGACGACGGCCCGCGCGCACTGCTCGAGCGTGCCGGTGCCAACGTGCCCGGCCTCCTCAAGGCCAGCGAAGCGGCGATCAAGAAGCTGCCGCAGGTCGAGGGCCATGATGTGGTGCAGGTCGGCCCCGAGCTAGGCAAGCTGCTGCAAGCCACCGAGAAGGAATCCATCAAGCGCAACGACCAGTTCATCGCCGGTGAACTGTTCCTCTTGGCCGTGGCCGACAGCAAGGCCGACATCGGCAGGCTCGCGAAAGAGAACGGCGTCACCCGCAAGTCGCTGGAAGCCGCGATCGACGCGGTGCGCGGCGGCCAGGGCGTGAACAGCGCCGATGCCGAGGGCCAGCGTGAAGCGCTGAAGAAATACTGCCTCGACCTCACCGAGCGCGCCCGGCTTGGCAAACTCGACCCGGTGATCGGCCGCGACGAGGAGATCCGCCGCGCCATCCAGGTGCTGCAGCGCCGCACCAAGAACAACCCCGTGCTCATCGGCGAACCCGGCGTGGGCAAGACCGCCATCGTCGAAGGGCTTGCGCAGCGCATCGTGGCGGGCGAAGTGCCCGAGTCGCTCAAGGGCAAGCGGGTGCTGTCGCTCGACATGGCGGCGCTCCTGGCGGGCGCCAAGTACCGCGGTGAATTCGAGGAGCGGCTGAAGACGGTGCTCCACGAACTCGCGAAGGACGAGGGCCAGACCATCGTCTTCATCGACGAACTGCACACCATGGTCGGCGCCGGCAAGGCCGAGGGCGCGATGGACGCGGGCAACATGCTCAAGCCGGCGCTCGCGCGCGGCGAGTTGCACTGCGTGGGCGCCACCACCCTGGACGAATACCGCAAGTACATCGAGAAGGATGCCGCGCTGGAGCGCCGCTTCCAGAAGATCCTGGTGGGCGAGCCGAGCGTGGAGGCCACCATCGCCATCCTGCGCGGCCTGCAGGAAAAATACGAGTTGCACCACGGCGTGGAGATCACCGACCCGGCCATCGTGGCCGCGGCCGAGCTCTCCGACCGCTACGTGACCGACCGCTTCCTGCCCGACAAGGCGATCGACCTCATCGACGAGGCCGCCGCCAAGATCAAGATCGAGATGGATTCCAAGCCCGAGGTCATGGACCGGCTCGACCGCCGCCTCATTCAGCTGCAGATCGAGCGCGAGGCCGTGCGCCGCGAGAAGGATGAAGCCTCGCAGCGGCGCCTGGGCCTGATCGAGGAAGAGATCGCCCGCCTGCAGAAGGAAATCGCCGACTTCGACGAGATCTGGCAGGCCGAGAAGGCGCAGGCCCAGGGCAGCGCCAAGGTGCGCGAGGACATCGACAAGCTCAAGTTCCAGATCGAGGAATTCACCCGCAAGGGCGATTTCAACAAGGTCGCCGAGTTGCAGTACGGCCAGTTGCCGGGGCTGGAGAAGCGCCTGAAGGAGGCACTGGCCAGCGAAGAGAAGAAGGTCGCTTCGAACGCGCCCAAGCTCCTGCGCACCCAGGTCGGCGCGGAAGAGATCGCCGAGGTGGTGGCGCGCGCCACCGGCATTCCGGTTGCCAAGCTGATGCAGGGCGAGCGCGAGAAGCTGCTCGTGATGGAAGACAAGCTGCACGAACGCGTGGTCGGGCAGGACGAGGCGATCGCCGCCGTCTCCAACGCCATCCGCCGCTCGCGCTCGGGCCTGTCCGACCCGAACCGCCCCACCGGCTCCTTCCTGTTCCTCGGCCCCACGGGCGTGGGCAAGACCGAGCTGTGCAAGGCGCTGGCCGGCTTCCTGTTCGACAGCGAGGACCACCTGATCCGCATCGACATGAGCGAGTTCATGGAGAAGCACTCGGTCGCGCGCCTCATTGGCGCGCCGCCCGGCTACGTGGGCTACGAGGAGGGCGGCTACCTGACAGAGGCCGTGCGCCGCAAGCCCTACAGCGTGGTGCTGCTCGACGAAGTGGAGAAGGCGCACCCGGACGTGTTCAACGTGCTCTTGCAGGTGCTCGACGATGGCCGCCTCACCGACGGCCAGGGCCGCACCGTGGATTTCAAGAACACGGTGATCGTGATGACCAGCAACATCGGCTCGCCGATCATCCAGCAGATGGTCGGCCGGCCCGGCGAGGAGATCAAGGACGCGGTGTGGGACGAGCTGAAGAACTACTTCCGCCCCGAGTTCCTGAACCGCATCGACGAGACGGTGGTGTTCCATGCGCTCGACGCCAAGAACATCGAAGCCATCGCGGAAATTCAGCTCAAGGTGCTGCAGGCGCGGCTGGCGAAGCTGGACCTGGCGCTGGAGGTCACGCCGGCGGCGCTGGCCGAGATCGCCAAGGTCGGCTTCGACCCGGTGTTCGGCGCGCGGCCGCTCAAGCGGGCGATCCAGCATCGCATCGAGAACCCCTTGTCGAAGCTGCTGCTCGACGGTACCTTCGGCCCGAAGGACGCGATCCGCGTCGAAACGGATCCGATCCGAAGCCCCGGCCAGTTCAGCTTCACAAAGGGCGGGGAACCAATAACGGCTGCGGCGGCCTAAACGACGATGTTCAATTTTCTGCTTCGTGTCATTTTGTTCGCCTTCGGATTGGTGTTCGCCGCTAGCCTTGCCATCGCCGTGCTGCTGCTGGCGGCCGTCTGGGGCCTGCGCTATGCCTGGGCGCGCCTGACCGGCAAGCCGGTGACGCCCTGGGTCATGCGCTTCCATCCGGGTGCTGGTTTCGACCGGTTTCGCGCCGCGTCCCGGCCGTCGGAGCCCAGCGCCTCCGACGTGGCCAACGCCCGCGCGCGCGGCGAGTCGGTGCGCAGCCCGATCGCCCTGGGCGAGGTCGGCGAGGTAACCGATGTCCGCGCTCGCCCGGCAGGTCCGCGCCCCGAGTAGGGGCGCTGCGCCAGGGAGCCTTTCGCCGCTTCTTTAAAATCGGGCTGTCTGCAGTGCACTGCGGCCAGCCCGATTTGCCTTCGTCCGCCGCGCGCGCCCCCTTTTTTCATTCCCTGGAGACTTCCCCATGACCCAACGCGACATCTTCGTGGTCGGCGCCGCCCGCACCGCCATCGGCACCTTCGGCGGCGCGCTGAAGGATGTGCCCAACACCCAGCTGGCCACCACCGCCGTCAAGGCCGCCATCGAGCGCAGCGGCGTGGCGCCGGCGCAGGTGGGCCACCTGGTGATGGGCAACGTGATCCCTACGGAGACCCGCGATGCGTACCTCAGCCGCGTGGCCGCGGTGGACGCCGGCTGCCCGATCGAGACCCCGGCCTTCAACGTGAACCGCCTGTGCGGTTCCGGCCTGCAGGCCATCGTGTCGGCGGCCCAGGCCATCGCGCTGGGTGACTGCGACGTGGCGATCGGCGCCGGCTCCGAATCGATGAGCCGCGGTCCGTATTTCGATACCGCGGCGCGCCACGGCGTCCGCATGGGCGATGCGCAGCTGATCGACTACATGCTGGGCATCCTGCACGACCCCTGGGAAAAGATGCACATGGGCATCACCGCCGAGAACGTGGCTGCGCGCTACGGCATCTCGCGCGAGCAGCAGGACGAACTGGCGGTGCTGAGCCAGCAGCGTGCCGCCGCCGCTATTCGCGAAGGCCGCTTCAAGGAGCAGATCGTTCCGGTCGAGGTCAAGACGCGCAAGGGCGTGGTGCTGTTCGACACCGATGAACACGTCCGTGCCGACACCACGATGGACACGTTGGCCAAGATGAAGCCGGCTTTCAAGAAGGACGGCCTGGTCACCGCCGGCAATGCATCGGGCATCAACGACGGCGCCGGCGCCGTGGTGCTGGCCGAGGGCGCGCGCGCCAAGGCGCTGGGCCTCAAGCCGCTGGCGCGCCTGGTGGGCTATGCACACGCCGGCGTGGAGCCGGCCTACATGGGCATCGGCCCGGTGCCGGCCACGCGCAAGGTGCTGGAGCGCACCGGCCTGAAGGTGAGCGACCTGGACGTGATTGAGTCGAACGAAGCCTTTGCCGCCCAGGCCTGCGCCGTGATCAAGGAGCTGGGCTTCGACCCGGCCAAGGTCAACCCGAACGGCTCCGGCATCTCGCTGGGCCACCCGGTCGGCGCCACCGGCGCCATCATCACGGTGAAGGCGATCGCCGAATTGCAGCGTGTGCAAGGCCGCTATGCGCTGGTCACCATGTGCATCGGCGGCGGCCAAGGTATCGCTGCCATCTTCGAGCGCGTCTGAGGAAGATGACCGTCCGCGTCGATCCCGCCGAAGTCGAGATCAGCGCCATCCGTGCCCAGGGCGCGGGCGGTCAGAACGTCAACAAGGTGTCCAGCGCGGTGCATCTGCGCTACGACATCCCGGCCTCCTCGCTGCCTCATGCAGTGAAGGAGCGGCTGCTCGCCAGCCGCGACAGCCGCATCACGCAGGAAGGTGTGCTGGTGCTCAAGGCCCAGCAGCACCGCAGCCAGGACATGAACCGCGCCGATGCATTGGAGCGCCTGCAGGCGCTGGTCGACAGCGTGGCCGTGGCGCCGCGGGTGCGACGCGCGACACGGCCGACCTTGGCATCCAAGAAGCGGCGGCTGGAGGGCAAGAGCCAGCGCGGCGAGGTCAAGCGCCTGCGCGCCCGTGTCGACGACTGATCAGGCAGCAGTCAGCGCAGCCAGCGCATCCGCATCGGTACGGTAGCTGCACAGCAGCGGGCCCGGCGTCAGCAGGCCGGCGCGTTCCAGCACTTGCTGGGCCGGCAGCTTCAACCCCGAGATATGCAGGCGCACGCCGCGCGATTCGAGCAGGCGCCGGATGCTGCCGAACACTTCGGCGCCCGTCAGGTCCACCCGGTTGATAGGCTGTGCGAACAGGCACACGTCCCTCAGGCCCGGCCGCTCGGCCAGCGCGACATTGACGGCGCGCTCCAGCGTGCTGGCCGAGGCGAAGTCCAGCTCGGCATCCATGCGCAGCGCATACAGGTCGGGCGCCAGCGGCGGCAGCTGCCACAGGTGGCGGTCGCGCAGGCTGCCGTCCGGATGCAGGCCCACCTCGATGATGCGCGGATGCAGGTGGCGGTACATGTAGTGCGCCAGGGCTGCCAGCAGCCCGCCCAGCACGCCCCAGTAGATCTGCGGCGCCGAGGCGATGGTCAGCGCGAAGGTGGCGATGGAGATTGCCGCCTCGATGGGCGAGACCTTCCACAGCGCGACGAAGGACTTGGGCTTGAGAAGGCCCAAGGTGGCCGTCACCACCACCGAGGCCAGCACCGCCTGCGGCACGTGGTAGAGCAGCGGCATCGCCCACAGCAGAGCCCCCGCCACCACCGCCACGCTGAACAGGGTCGCCCACTGCGTCTTGGCACCGGCATAGAGCGTGATGGCCGAGCGCGAGAAGGAGGAACTGGTGGGGAAGGAGCCGGTCAGCCCCGAAGCGATCTTGGCCAGGCCCTGGCCGATCAGGTCCTGGTTCTCGTTCCACAGCGTGCCCGCGCGCGCGTTGTCGACCTTGGCGCTGGAGGCGGTCTCCAGAAAGCTCACCAGCGTGATCAGGAAGGCCGGTAGCAGCAGCGAGCCCAGTCCGGCGCCCGGCACCAGGCTCGGCAGGTACAGCGAAGGCAGGCCGGAGGGCAGGGCGCCGATCACCGCGCCGCCCCGCAGCGCATAGCCGATGAAGTAGCTGACGATGGCGCTGATCGCCACCAGCCCCATGGTGGTCGGGAACTTGGGCACGAAGCGCTTGCCCAGCCACAGCATGGCCATCCCGCCCAGGCCGAAGCCGATGGCGTAGAAATCGGGCGGCGGGCCCTGCAGCAACTGGGCGTAGGAGCGGCCGGTGAAGCCCAGCAGGGCCGGCAACTGCGACAAGGTGATCAGCACCGCCGCGCCCTGGGTGAAGCCCATCAGCACCGGCGAATTCACCAGCCGCAGCAGCCAGCCGAAGCGCACCGCGCCCAGTACCGCCTGCATCGCGCCCGACAGCAGGGTGAGCCATACCGCCAGCGCCACCCATTCGTCGCTGCCCGGCACCGCCAGCGGCGCCAGCGAGGCGCCCACCAGCACGCTGGTCAGGGCCGTCGGCCCCACCGAAAGCCGCGCCGAGGAGCTGAACATGACGGCGATGAGGGCCGGAAAGAGGGCCGCGTAGATGCCGGTGATGAGCGGCATGCCGGCCAGCGCCGCATAGGCTACGCCCTGCGGGATGACCATCAGCGCGACGGTGACGCCGGCCGAGGCTTCGTTGATCAGCAGGGTCCGGTCGGGTCGTGGCCAGGAGAGAAACGGGAACCAGCGCAGGAGGCGCTCGCGGGATTTCTTGTCGTTGTTGTCGGCGGTCGATGTCATGGAGGCGGCGAACTGGACTTCTTCTTGTGCTGGAAGGATGTGGGCGATTGTCCCGTAGCGGCCTTGAACATGGCGCAAAACGCGCTGTCGGTGGCGTAGCCGCTGGCGGCAGCCACTTGGCTCACCGGCATGCCGCGCGCCAAGAGCGGCAGCGCGTGCGCCAGCACCGCCTGCTGGCGCCACTGCTGCCAGCTCATGCCCAACTGGTCGCGAAACAGGCGCGCCACCGTGCGCTCGCTGGCGCCGATGGCCTGGGCGCGCTCGGCCAGGGTGGCGCGGTTGTCCGGCGCGCGCAGCAGGCCTTCGCACAGCTGGCGCAGGCGCTTGTCGGCGGGCAGCGGCACGTCGATGCGGATCTGTGTGGCGCGCTCCAGCTCGTCGATCAGCAGTGGCGCGATCCAGCGCTCGCGCTGCGCCGCGTGCGGGTCGGCCGGGGCCTGGCCGTCGGGCGTGGTGTCCAGCGCCAGCATCAGTGCACGCATGAGCGAGCTGATTTCCAGCACCTCGCATTTTTCCCAGGCTGGCGCCATCCAGGCGTGCAGATAGACGGTGCGCAGCTCGGCATCCTCGATCAGCGTGATGCTGTGCGGCATGTTGGCCGGCACCCAGAGCGCGCGCGAGGGCGGCACGATGTAGCTGCCGTCCTCGGTCGAGAGGCGGATCACGCCGCGGGTCGAGAAGGTCAGCTGCGGCCAGGGGTGGGTGTGCAGCTCGACGAAGGTATCGGCCTTGAGGAAGTGCTCCTTGGCGCGCAGCGGCCGCACCGCGTCCGGCGCGAACAGGTGCGGCGTGAGCGAGGCGACGCTGTGCACCGGGGCCGGCATGCGTGCCATGGCCGGGCGGGCACGGGGGCGGGAGGGCGTTTCGGTGTTTGGCATGGTTTCGACAAATGTTGTCGTCGTATCGCCATTCTGACGCGACAGCCCCGGATAGGATCAAGCCCTCCCCCAAGATTTTTGTAGCCAGAAATGACCGCCTCCGCCGCCGCATCCCCCCCTCGTTCACTGGGCGCGGATGCGCAGCTGATCGGCCTGGTGGGCCTGGCCCACGCCATCAGCCACTTCATGCAGCTGGTGCTGCCCCCACTCTTTCCCTGGATCAAGGACGACTTCGGCCTGAGCTATACCCAGCTGGGCGCGGTGCTCACCGTGTTCTTCGTGGTCTCCTGCGTGGTGCAGGCGGCCTCGGGCTTCCTGGTCGACAAGCTCGGGCCGCGGCCGGTGCTGTTCGCCGGGCTCGGCCTCTTGGCGCTGTCGGGCTTGTGCTATGCCCTGGCGCCCAACTACTGGATGCTGTTCGGCGGCGCGGTGCTGGCCGGCATCGGCAATGGGGTGTTCCACCCGGTCGACTACACCCTGTTCAACCGCAAGGTGACGCCCACCCGCCTGGGCCATGCCTACAGCGTGCACGGCATCACCGGCAGCCTGGGCTGGGCGCTGGCCCCGGTCTTCGTGGTGCCGCTGGCCATTGCCTTCTCTTGGCGTACGGCGCTCGCGGCCGCCGGTGGCGTGGCGCTGGTGGTCTTGCTGGTGTTGTGGGCCTATCGCCGCGTGCTCGAGCTGGACGTGAAGGACGTGCACAAGGCCACCGGCCAAGGCCATGCCCACGTCGCTGGCGAGTTCGACTTCCTGCGCATCCCCGCGGTGTGGATGTGCTTTGGCTTCTTCTTCCTCTATGCGGTGGTGATCAGCGTGGTGCAGACCTTCGCCCCGACCGCGGCCGGCCATCTGCATTTTGCGCCGGTGGCGTTGGTCGCCGTGTGCCTGACGGCCTACATGGTGGCCAGCGCCGGCGGCATGCTGGTGGGCGGCTTCCTGGCGGCCGACCCCTCGCGCTGCGAGCGCATCGTGGGCATCGGCTTCGGCTTGGCGGCGATGCTGGCCCTGGTGCTGGCGCTGGCGGATTTCCCGCCGGTCGTGGTGCCGGTGCTGTTCGGCGCCATGGGCTTTGCCACCGGCCTGGCCGGGCCCTCGCGTGACCTGCTGGTCAAGCGCTCGACACCGGCCAACGCCACCGGCCGCGTCTACGGGGTGGTCTATGCCGGACTGGATATCGGCCAGGCGGCTGCGCCACTGGTCTTCGGCGCGCTGATGGATCACGGCCAGTATCGCAGCGTGATCATTGGCCTGGCACTGGTGCAGGCGACGCTGATCGCCGGCGCCTTCAACGTGCAGCGGGTGCGGCGTACGGCGCTGGTGCCGACTTGAGCACGGGGCTCATCGCGATCGTCGCGCTGGGCGCGGTGGTTGCGGGTTTCGTGCAGGGGCTGTCCGGCTTCGCCTTCGGCATGGTCGCCATGTCGATCTGGGCCTGGTCGGTGGATCCGCGGCTGGCGGCGGTGCTGTCGGTCTTCGGCGCCCTGGTCGGCCAGATCATCGCGGCGGTGACGGTGCGGCGCGGTTTCGAGCGCACCCTGCTGTGGCCCTTCCTGGCCGGCGGCGTGCTCGGCGTGCCGCTGGGCGTCTGGCTGCTGCCGCGCTTCGATGTGCCGCTGTTCCAGGCCTGCCTGGGCGTCCTGCTGGCCGTCTGGTGCCCGCTCATGCTGATGTCCGACAAGCTGCCAGCCATCCGCTGGGGCGGCCGCAGCGTCGACGCGGTGGTGGGTGGTATCGGCGGCGTGATGGGCGGCATCGGCGGCTTTGCCGGCGTGGTGCCGACGCTGTGGTGCACCCTGCGCGGCCTGCCGCGCGACCAGCAGCGTGCCGTGATCCAGAACTTCAACCTGGCGATGCAGACGGTGGCCTTCGCGCTGCACTTGGGCACCGGGAATGTCGGATGGCCGACGGTGCCGCTCCTGGCGCTGGTCGGCGTCGCGGTGCTGGTGCCGGTGCTGCTGGGCGGGCGCCTGTACGCGGGAATCAGCGAGGCTGGCTTTCGCAAGATCGTACTGGGATTGCTCACCGCTTCCGGCGTGGCCTTGCTGTCGGTGTCGCTGCCGGAGCTCTGGAATCGCTGAAATCCGGCAATAGTTGGCGCTGTCTTACACCCGCATACGCCTTGTAGCCGATGGATACTTTGGAACTTAAGGATTACTCTTGACCCGTGTCGAGTTAAGGGGGTCTCCATGCTCAGCGTCCAACAAAAAGCAACTATCTTGAAGAAGGCCGGCCAGGCGGTTCCAACGCTGCCGGCCGATAGCGATTCAGCCGCCCACAATGAATGGGCGCGCACGGTCGAGAATCTCTACGTGGCCTATGTTGCCGCCCGCGCCGCCAAGAGCCTGCGCGATTCGGAGGAGGCGCGCCAACTCGAACGTTTGCGACACCTGGCTTCGACTGTCTACGCCTGAGGCGTGCCTCTCAGCCTGAAAACCCGCCTTCGTCCAGGAAGCGCTGTTCTTCCGGCGCCGTCGCGCGGCCCAGCGCCGCGTTGCGATGCGGGAAGCGCCCGAAGCGCGCAACGATGTCGCGGTGGTGCTGCGCAAAGCGCAGGTTGTCCGGATGCGCGGACTGGCACAACTGCACCGAACGTTCCTGGTCGGCCAGCGACTCCGAATGCATGAAGGGCAGGTAGAAGAAGGCGCGTAGCTGCGGATCATCGATGCGTTGGTCCAGGCCCGCATCCACCGCCGCCCGTGCCACTTCCAGCGCCTTGCCGTCGGTGGCGTACATGCGCGCGCTGCCGCGCCAGGTGTTGCGCGGAAACTGGTCCAGTAGCACTAAGAGGGCCAGAGCACCTTGCGCGTCGCCAGCCCATGCATCGAGCGCGCCGCTGGCGGCCGCGTGGTGCGCGGCCTCGAAGCGGGTCTTGAATTCGGCATCGAAGGCCTCGTCCTTGGCAAACCAGCGCTTCGGGCCGGCCTCGCGCCAGAAGGCGACCACTTCCTGCGCCAAGAAGCTTTCTGCCGTCATGCAGCCAGCAGGGCGTCGACTCGGCGCAGCGCCTCGACTGTCTTCACGCACGCCTGCGCCGCCTCGGTGCCCTTGATGGCGAAGTGGCGGTGGAAGTACTTGCGGTGCTCCACATGCTCGTGGAAGTGATGCGGTGTCAGGACAGCCGACAGCACCGGCACCCCGGTTTCCAGTTGCAGCGACATGAGGCTGGAGACCACCGTGTTGGCCACGAACTCATGGCGGTAGATGCCGCCGTCCACCACCAGCGCACAGGCGACGATGGCGTCGTAGCGGCCCGAGAGGGCCAGCCGCTTGGCATGCAGCGGTATCTCGAAGGCGCCGGGCACCTCGAAGATGTCGATGCGCTCGCGCGGCACGCCGCTCCTGTTCATCTCCTCGAGGAAGGCGTCGCGCGCCTGGTGGACGATGTCCTCGTGCCACTGGGCCTGGACGAAGGCGATGCGCCGGTTGCCATCGCTGTCGGCGGCGGGCATGGCGGAAAGGGGAAGGTCGTTGATCTGACTCATGGTGCACCTCGTTGAATGCAGGATTGCCTGAATCAGGGCGCACGAAACAAGCGAACGGCGCCGCGTCGCCCAAGGCGCACGGCTCCAAACGCAAGCTCGCGCTCTCTTTCATCCGGACTGTGACCGTCGGCCCCGGAATCCAACCGGGTCTGCTGACCCCGCGGCACGTGATGCCACGGGCGCTCGCGGGCTTGTGCTTTCGCCATTACCGCCGGTGGGGAGTTGCACCCCGCCCTGAGAACGCTTTCCGGCCGAAACCGGAGCGCCGATTGTGCCGCGTCCGCGCGAGCCTTGCTGTCCCGTCCTCGACAAGCCCTGCTTTTAACGGCGTAGCTTGAGGTAGCGCAGCATGATGTCCGCCATGTTCCCCGCACGCTGGAACACCGGTTCGAACAGCATGTTGTAGATGGCGGTGCCCACCACCGTGCCCAAGCCGACGGCAACGATGGTGAAGAGCGTGGTCACGAAGTTCTCGACCCCGGCCAGCCGGTCGTTGCCCACCAGCTCCGCCATCCCGATCAGGCCCAGCGAGCCGGGCACCAGGGTCCACATCGCCGGCATGAAGGTCACCATGGCCGGGGGGCCGTTAAAGCGGTACTGCACGATGTAGGAGGCCGGCGTGATCAGCATGGCGGCGAAGAAGCCGCTCATGTAGCCGCCGAAGGCTGCATTGCCAATCTGCTGGCCGACCTGCGCGATGAAGAGCAGGGCGAGCATCCAGGGCAGGGCACGCCGCGTGGCCGAGAAGTGCAGCATGTGGCCGATGCCGAACAACAGCACGCCCAGCCAGGGCGCCCAGGCGCGCGCGGCGGCATCGGGCACCGGTGCCAGCAGCCTTTCCGGCGGCAAGCCGACCAGCGAGGCCGCCGCCAGCATGCCCAGCATCAGGAAGACCAGTTGCAGCATCCCCGAGACAAAGCGCGTGCCGCCCGACACGACGTCGCCATAGGCCAGCTCCACCGTGGCCGTCGCCAGCGTGCCGCCGGGCAGGAAGGTCAGCAGCGAGGCCACCAGTACATAGATCGGACTGGTCGCCATGCCGTGGCGCGCGCCCAGCAAGGCCACCAGTGCCACCACGAAGGCGGAGAACATCGGCAGCAGGGTGGTGACGATGCCGCGCTGGTTCGCCATCAGGCGCAGCACGCCCACCACCAGGCCAAAGAAGGCAGCCAGGCCGACCACGTCGGCCGAAGGCCGCAATATCAGCGCGATGCCCACTGTGGCCAGCACATGCCCGAACACGCCCCATTGCATGCTGAAGCGCGGCGGCATGGCCAGGATGGCGTTGATGCGGCGCAGGCCCTCGGTGGGGTCGAGCATGCTGCGCTCGGCATCGCGCGCCAGCTCGTAGGTGGCCTCGATCTGGTCGAAGCGCAGCACCAGCCCCTGCTCGGCGGTGAACTCGATCTGCAGGTTCTGCTCTTCCTCGGCGAAGTTGACGAACACCACGGTGGGCAGGGCCAGCGCGTTGAACTGCTTGATCTGGTAGTTCTGCGCGACGCGGCGCAAGGTGGTCTCGACCAGGCCCGCGGCTGCGCCGGTGGCCAGCAGCAGATGGCCCAGGCGCAGCAGGAAGCGCAGCAGGCGCCGCCGCTCCTGCGCGATGCGATCCGCATCTTCGGGCGGGGTGGGCGGCGCGCTGTCCGTCATGTCTGTGGCTTCATGGCCGTGAGGCGCCGGCGCGTCGCGTAGATGTTGCTGCGCAGCTCGTACAGCTCGCTGGCGTAGGACAGCGGCACGGTGATCTTGTTGGCGTTAGATTCAAGATCTTCCAGCTCGTGCAGCAGCACCTCGGGCGCCTCGGCCTTGTTGTCGGCGCGCTGCTCGATGTCGCGCAGCCGCGCATACCAGCGAAACACCCGCGAGCGCACGCGGAACTGGTAGAGCGGCGGGACCACGCGGCCCAGCGGCAGCATCAGCACCACCAGGCCGCCCAGCACCAGCCACATGCGCTCGAACAGATTGCTGGCCCAGAAGGGCAGATAGCGCTGCCAGAAGGGCGGCGTGCCATTGATGGCGCGGTCGCCCTCGGGGCTGACCGGCAGCTCGCTGGTGCGGGTGTTGGGAAAGTCGCGCGCCCGGTTGAACCAGCCGCCGGTGCTGTGGATGGTCTGCGCGCTTTGGGCGAAGAGCTGGCGCAGGGCCGGGTGGGTCTGCTGGCGCGACAGCAGCGAGGTGGTGGTGGCCAGCAGGGTCACGTCATGCGGCGGCAGGTCGGCCGCCAGGTCGACCACGCCGCGCGGCAGCGTCACATCCTGCAGGAAGGCAAAGCGCCGCACGTAGGCCTCGCCCTGCTCCAGGTTCATCAGCGCGATGCCGGGTGCGCGCAGCATTTTCTGCACGAGTGGCGACTGCGGCGCCGAGGCCAGCACGATGGCGTCCAGCAGGCCCGCCTGCAGCGCCTCGGTGGCGGGCGTCTGCTCCAGGTAGGACAGCTCGATGGACTTGGGGTCGATGCGGTTGGCGCGCAACAGCTGCTCGACCACTTGCGGCACGCCGCTGCCCGGCTTGTCGATGTTCAGGCGAAAGCCCTTGAGCTGCACCAGCGCGTTGAGCTCGGTGTTGCCGTTGCTCCTGCGCTGCTCGGACTTGCGCTCGACCCTGCGCGCCGCCTCGGTGCGGTAGAACACCCACATCGGCTCGTAGAACAGCGCACCGAGCGACGTGAGTCCCGCTTCCTCGTCGGCTACCGGGTCGGCGCTGCCGCCGCGTACGAAGGCCAGGTCGGCCTCGCCCTTGCGCAGCAACTCCAGGTTGTCGAGCGAGCCGTCGGTGGCTTTCAGGATCACCTCGATGCCGTTGGGCTTGAGCGCAGCGGCATAGCGCTTGCCGAACTCGGCGTAGGCGCTGCCGGCGGGGCCGGTGGCCAGGGTCACCTGCTTGGGCGGCTGCGGGTCCAGCCACCAGTAGGCCAGCACCAGCAGGCCGGCCACGATGAAGGCGACCGGGCCGACTGAGACCAGCAGGTCGCGGATCGACAGCAAGATGAGCTTCAGGGTCTTGGGCATGCGTCTTCAGGCCAGATCGTTGGCAGAGGGAATGTGCAGCGCAACGCCGCCCGACAGGGTATCGATGGCGCGCGCGGCCAGCACCGCGCGCAGGGTGGCACGGGCCACCGCCTCGGCCGCCATGGTGCCGAGCACCGTCATGCCCAGCGCCTCGCTGCCTTGCGGCGCGCGGCCGGTGGCCAGTACGAACAGGGTGTCGCCGTCGCTCATGGTGTGCACCGGGTTGATGGCGCGTGCCAGGCCGTCATGCGCCACCATGGCCAGGCGATTGGCCTGCACCTTGGTCAGCTGCGCGTCGGTGGCGATCACGCCCAGGGTGGTGTTGGTGCCGGCCAGCAAGGGCTTGGGCAGTTCGCCGCGCAAGAGGGCGCGTCGCGTGTCGAGCAGGCTGCGGCCGTCGGCGGTGCGCGCGCCGGCCACCACCTGGGCGGTGTCGGGGTCCAGCACATCGCCCAGGGCATTGCAGGCGATCAGAGCGCCGACGGTGATGCCGGCCACCGTGACCGAGGCGGTGCCGATGCCGCCCTTCATCGCCCGCTCGACGCCGAAGAGCTTGCCGACCAGCGCGCCGCTTCCCGCGCCTACATTGCCTTCGGCCAGAGCTGCACTCGATGCGGCTTGGCAGGCTGCATAGCCGGCGGCCGCATCGGGGCGGATGCGGGCGTCGCCCACCGGCAGGTCGAACAGCACCGCCGCCGGCACGATGGGCAGGCGGGCGAAGCGCACGTCCATGCCGACGCCGCGTTCCTCCAGCCAGCGCACCGCGCCCTCGGCCGCGGCCAGGCCCCAGGCGCTGCCGCCGGCCAGCATCACGGCGTGGACCTGCGAGACCAGGTTGCCGGGTGCCAGCAGATCGGTCTCGCGCGTGCCGGGCGCGGCGCCGCGCACATCGACGCCGGCCACTGCGCCGCCCTGGGCCAGGATCACCGTGCAGCCGGTGGGCCGGCGCGTATCGCTGAAGTGGCCGACCTCGATGCCGGCAACGTCGGTGATGGCGCCGGCCGGCGCGGCTGCGAGGGGGCTTGCTACAGGGTGTCCAGGGGGCATGGCGGCCGATTATGGGTGCATGCCAGCCCCCGGTTGTGTCAGCGAGAACCGTTCAGAAGACGCAGGCCGTTGGCAATCACCAGCAGGCTGGCTCCCATGTCGGCGAACACCGCCATCCACATGGTGGCGCTGCCTGCCACCGCCAGCACCAGGAAGATGCCCTTGATGCCCAGGGCCAGCGCGATGTTCTGCCACAGCACGCGATGGGTGCGCCTGGACAGGCGCACCGTTTCCGCCACGCGCTGCAGGTCGTCGTTCATGATGACCACGTCGGCCGCCTCCATCGCGATGTCGGTGCCCAGCTTGCCCATCGCAAAGCCGATGTCGGCCTGCGCCAGGGCGGGCGCGTCGTTGATGCCGTCGCCGGTCATCGCCGTCGGGCCATGGCGCTGCAGTTCGCGGATGGCCTGCTGCTTTTCCTCGGGCAGCAGGTCGCCGCGCACCTCGGCGATGCCGGCCTGCGTCGCGACAGCGTTGGCGGTGGCTTCGTTGTCGCCGCTCAGCATCACCGGGGCCACGCCCAGGGCTGCCAGCTCGGCGATGGCGGCGCGCGAACTGGGCTTGACGGTGTCGGCCACCGCGAACAGGCCGATCACGCTGCGCGCACTGGCCAGCAGGGTCACGGTGCGGCCCTGCCGTTCATGGGCGCGCAGGGCGGCCTCGAGGGCGTCGCTGCACTGGCCGCGATCCTCGACCAGGCGGTGATTTCCCAGCACCAGCAGCTCGCCACCGATGCGGGCCTCGGTGCCGCGGCCGGGCAGGGCCTTGAAGTCGGTGACCTCGCAGGCAGCCCCTTGCGCGGCCTCGGCCAGGCCGGCATGGATGGCCTTGGACACCGGATGGTCGGAGCGGCTGGCCAGGCCGGCGGCGGCGCGCTGCACATCCAGCGGCTGTGCGCCGCCCCAGGGCTGCCAGTCCACCAGCACCGGCTTGCCTTCGGTGATGGTGCCGGTCTTGTCCAGCGCCACCGCCTTCAGGCTTCGAGCCGCCTCCAGGTAGTTGCCACCCTTGATCAGGATGCCGCGGCGCGCGCCGGCCGTCAGCGCGCTCACCACCGTGACCGGCGTCGACAGCACCAGCGCGCAAGGGCAGGCGATGACCAGCAGCACCAGGGCCTTGTAGATGGCATCCAGCCAGGGCCAGCCCAGCAGCAGCGGCGCGAGTACCGCCAGCGCCAGCGCAAGCAGGAAAACGGCCGGGGTGTAGACCGCGGCGAAGCGATCGACAAAGCGCTGCGTCGGTGCCCGCGTGGCCTGCGCCTCTTGCACCGCATGGATGATGCGATCGAGCGTGGTGCGGCCGGCCGCCGCCGTCACGCGCAGTTGCATCTCGCCGCTCTGGTTGATGGTGCCGGCAAAGACCGCATCGCCCGGCCCCTTGTCGACCGGGATGCTCTCGCCGGTCACGCTGGACTGGTCGATCGCGCTGTGGCCCATGGTCACCTCGCCGTCGAAGGGCAGGCGCTCGCCGGGCCGCACGCGCACGGTGGCACCCAGCGCCACCTCGCGCGTATGCAGCCGGCGCCATTGGCCGTCCCCACCCAGCACCTCGGCCTCGCTGGGCGCGAGCGCCATCAGGCCGGTGATGGCATGGCGCGCGCGGTCGGTGGCGCGGTGCTCAATCAATTCGGCCAGCGCGTAGAGCGCCATCACCATCGCCGCCTCGGGCCATTGGCCGATCAGGAAGGCGCCGGTGACGGCGACCGACATCAGCGCATCGATGCCCAGCTTGCCGCGCAGCAGGGACGCGAGGCCGCTCTTGTAGATGCCGACCCCGGCCAGCGCGATGGCCAGCGCCGCCAGCGCCATGCCGGCGATGTGCCAGCCGGTGGTGTCGGGCGCCAGGAAGTGCAGCAGTTCGGCGCCCAGGGCGGCCGTCAGCGAGGCTGCCAGGCGCGTGCCGCCCGGCAGCGGGCCGTGGGCATGCTCATGCGCGTTCTCGTTTGCGTGATCGTGGTGTTTGGCCGTGGGGCCGCAGCAGCTATCGGACATCGGCAGATCTTGTTTCCTTGTGTCTGTGCGACCATTGGAAAGCTTCAAGTCCCTTCAAGGTCAAGCCATGTCAGATCCAAGGCCGCCCGCCGTCCAGGGTTATCGCATCGGCCAGGCGGCGCAACGAAGCGGCGTGAGCGCCGCCAACATCCGCTACTACGAAGCGCAGGGCCTGATCGCGCCTGCCGATCGGGCCGACAACAGCTATCGCCTCTACAGCGAGTCCGACCTGCACCAGCTTCGCTTCATCCGTTTGTGCCGTGCCATGGACATGTCGCTGGACGAGGTGCGCACCCTGCTGGCGCTGGACCTTCGCCGCAAGGCCGACTGCGATGCCGCGCGTGATGCGCTGGACGCGCACCTCTCGCATGTGCGCACGCGACTGGCCGAACTGCGTGCCCTGGAGGCCGACCTGGAAGCCCTGCGCGACGGCTGCGACGGCAGCGGCCCGCGCTGCCTCATCATCGAGGCGCTGCACCGGCGGGCGGATTCGCAGGCGCTTGACGAATCGCGGGCCGCGTCGGTGACGCGGCACGTGTGACCCGGGTGTTCAGGAGCCGGGTGCCTTGATGGCCGCGGGCAACGCCATCCCGCGTTCGCGCATCAGTTCGCGCAGCACATCGGGATAGTCGGTGATGATGCCGTCGACCTTCCAGTCGATCAGCCGCGCCATGTCTTCACGTCGATTCACGGTCCAGGGCAGCACCGCAAAGCCCAGGCTCTGGGCCTCCCTCACCTGCTCGGGCTTCAGGTCGGCAAAGCTGGGTGACCAGATCACCGGCGCGTTGCCGGCGCCGGCTGCGGCCTTCACCAGTTGCGGGGTGGAGCTGTATTGCTCGCCGTTGAGCCCGGCCGTCCAGCGGCTGTCCTTGAGCGTGCGCGGGCTCGTGAGGTAGGCGCGCGGCATGGCCGGCGCGAGCCTGGCGACCAGTGCCAGGGTGCGCCAGTCGAAGCTCTGGATGGCGACGCGCTGGCCCATGCCGGCGCGCGCGATCTCGGCCAGCAGGGCGCCGACTATGGCCTCGGGCGATGCCGTGAGTTCGGGCTGCGTGGGGTCGAGCTTGGTCTCGATGTTGAAGCGCAGCTGCTTGCCGCCCGGCAGGGCCGCCACCTTGTCGAAGAGCTGCGCCAGGCTGGGCATGCGCAGGCCATCCCGCCCGCGTTGCTGCGCGAACTGCCTGGCGTAGTTGCTGTCAGGCTTGATGCGGCCGACGTCGTAGCCCTGCAGTTGCGCCAGCGTGAGCGAGCGCAGGGCCGGGCCCTTGTCCGCAAGCCAGGCGCCCTGGGCGTCGCGCGCCAGGTCGGGGTTGAGCTGCGGGTCGTGCGCGATCACCACCACATCGTCGGCCGTCAGGCCGATGTCCAGCTCCAGTGTGCTGACGCCGATCTCGAGCGCGTTCTCGAACGCGGCCAGCGTGTTCTCTGGCGCCAGGCCGCGGCCGCCGCGATGGGCTTGCAGCTCGAAGGCGGCAACGGGCAAGGCCGCGCTGGCGGTCAGCAGCAGAAGGCTTGCAAGACTGGCGAATCGGGAACGGCGCAGGTCGGGTTTCATGGCCTCGGTTGTACTCCAGCGTCATGACGGGCGCTTAACATGCGCAGCACTCAAGGAGAGCAAGCATGAGCAATCGCAAGGCGGCCATCATCACCGGCTCGGCCACGGGCGTCGGCGCAGCCACCGCCCTGGAACTGGCGCGGCAGGAACGTGCTGATCAACTATTCGAAGAGCGAGCGCGAGGCCCGCGAGACCGAGGCCGCCTGTCGCGCCGCCGGCGCCGACACCCTGCTGGTCCAAGGTGACGTTGCCAGCGACGCCGATTGCCAGCGCATGGCGCGCGCCGCGCAGGGGCGCTGGCAGCGCCTCGACGCGCTGGTCAACAACGCGGGCATCACCACCTTCGTCGGCGGCGGCAACTGGGATGCGCTCGATGCGCATGCCTTCCAACGCATCTACGCCGTCAACGTGATCGGCGCCTTCCAGATGGTGCGGGCCTGCGTGCCGGCGCTCAGGGCCAGCGGCGACGGCGAGGTGGTGAACGTGTCATCGATCGCCGGCAGCCTGGGCATCGGCTCCTCGGTGCCCTATGTGGCGTCGAAGGGGGCCGTCAACTCGATGACCCTGCACCTGGCGCGCGCGCTGGCGCCGGAGATTCGCGTCAACGCGGTCTGCCCCGGCATGATCACCACGCGCTGGTTCGTCGACGGCGTGGGCCAGGAGGCCTTCGAGAAGCTGAAGGCCAACAACGAGCGCAACACGCCGCTGGCGCGTGCTTGCACGGCCGAAGACGTGGCGCAGGCGGTGCTGTGGCTGATCGAGGGGGCACGCACCGTTACCGGCGAAATGGTGCAGCTCGATTCCGGCATGCACCTGGGCGCGGCGCCGCGCATTCCGGCGGCGCCGGCGGCTACTTGAGCTGCACCTTGATCTCGTCCTGGCCGACAGTGATGTCGCCGATCTCGTAGGTCTTGCGGCCCACCTTCAATTCTTCCGGCTTGAAGACGCGCAGCGGATAGCCCTGCAGCAGCTCCTGCGCCACCACGGCGCCGATGTTCTGCAGCCGCTGCGCATCGCGCCCGGTCACGCCTTCCAGTTCCAGCCGCTCGGCGCGCGGGTCCAGAAGGCGCAGCGCCCGCGCCGGCGCGTCGTAGCGCAGCTGGCTGCTGAGAGCCACCATGCCGCCCACGGTGGAGGGCTGCAGCAGCGGACTGGCGATGGCCAGGCGTGCCGTGATGGCGGCGCGGTTGGCGGCGGCGTCCAGACCCAACTGCGGATCGTGCAGCGACACGCTGAAGATCTCGGCATAGCGCTGCGTCAGCGGAAAGCGCTTGGCGATCTCGGCCTGCAGCTCGTCGCGGCTGGCGGTGTATTCACTCAGGAAGAAGTTGAAGCCGGCGCCGGCCGTACAGGGCAGGGCGGCGCAGGCGCAAAGCAGGAAGGCACGGCGATTGGGCGGCAGGCAAGGGCGCATGGCCTTGCGAGCTTGCCACAGGCCCGGGAGTTCCCCGCTAGTCGTGCAGCGAGGACAGGAATTGCTGCAGCTCCGGTGTCCGCGGGCTGCCGAAGAGCTGCTCCGCCGGCCCCATCTCGTGCACCCGGCCCTGGTGCATGAAGATCACCCGGTCGGCCACCTTGCGCGCGAAGTTCATTTCGTGCGTGACCATCAGCAGGGTCATGCCTTCCTCGGCGAGCGACTCCACCACGCGCAGCACCTCGCCCACCAGCTGCGGGTCGAGCGCGGAGGTGATCTCGTCGCACAGCAGCACTGCCGGCTCCATCGCCAGCGCGCGGGCAATGGCCACGCGCTGCTGCTGGCCGCCGGAGAGCTGGTCGGGCATGGCGTCGAATTTTTCCTCCAGCCCGACGCGGCTGAGAAGCTTGCGCGCCTGCGAAGCGGCCTGCAGCTTCACGTGCTGCTTCACCAGCATCGGCGCCAGCATCACGTTGCGGCCCACCGAGAGGTGCGGGAAGAGGTTGAAGCCCTGGAAGATCATGCCCACGCGCTGGCGCAGCTCGCGCATGGCCATGGCGCTCTCGTGCAAGAGCGGCTTGCCGTCCACCGTGAGCGAGCCTTCCTGGAACACTTCCAGTCCGTTGATGCAGCGAAGAAGCGTGCTCTTGCCCGAGCCGCTCTTGCCGATGATGGCGATCACCTCGCCGCGCCGCACGTCCAGGTCGATGCCCTTGAGCACCTCGTTCTCGCCGTAGGACTTGCGCAGCGCGGTGATGCGCACGATCGGCGCGCCGCCAACGAGGGAGGCAGGTTGTTCGTCAAGCACTGCGGCCATGGGTCCTTCTTTCGAGATTGCGTGCCAACAGGCTCACCGGGAAGCACAGGGCGAAGTACATCAGCGCCACGCAGCTGAACACCACGAAGGGCTTGAAGGTGGCGTTGGAGATCATGCTGCCGGCCTTGGTCAGCTCGACAAAGCCGATCACCGACGCGAGCGCCGTGCCCTTGATCACCTGCACCAGGAAACCCACCGTGGGCGGGATGGCGATGCGCAGCGCCTGCGGCAGGATCACATGGCGCATCTGCTCGCCAAAGCGCAGGGCCAGGCTGCTGGAAGCTTCCCACTGCCCCTTGGGAATGGCCGCCACGCAGCCGCGCCAGATCTCGCAGAGAAAGGCGCTGGTGTAGAGGGTGAGGGCGAGCGCCGCCGCCGTCCAGGGCGAGACCTCGATGCCCAGCAGCGCGATGCCGAAGTAGGCCAGGAAGAGCTGCATCAGGAGCGGCGTGCCTTGGAAGAGCTGCACGTACAGGCCGACGGCACGCTCGGCCAGTTGGCCGGCGCGCAGCCGGGCAAGGAGCAGCAGCGCGCCCACCACCCCGCCGCCAACGAAGGCGATGAGCGACAGCGCCACCGTCCAGCGCAGCGCCAGCAGCAGGTTGCGCAGGATGTCCCAGAGGGAAAAGTCGTTCATGCGCGATTCACCGGCCAAAGAGAAAGCGCGGGCCAAGCCACTGCAGCAGCCGGCGCGCCAGGATCGACAACGCCAGGTAGACCAGCGTGGCAACGATGAAGGCCTCGAAGGCGCGAAAGTTGCGGCTCTGGATCAGGTTGGCCGCATAGCTGAGTTCTTCCACCGAGATCTGGCTGCACACCGCCGAGCCCAGCATCACGATGATGATCTGGCTCACCATGGCCGGCCACACCTTCTTGAGCGCCGGCGGCAGCACCACGCGCAGGAACACCTGCAACTTGTTCAGCGCCAGGCTCACCGCCGCCTCGATCTGGCCCTTGGGCGTGGCCTCGATGCCGGCGCGGATGATCTCGCAGGCATAGGCGCCCAGGTTCAGCACCATGGCGATCACCGAGGCGACTTCGGGCGTCAGCTTCAAGCCAGCCGCCGGCAGTCCGAAGAAGATGAAGAAGAGCTGCACGATGAAGGGCGTGTTGCGGATCAGCTCCACATAGGCGCCCACGATCCAGCGCAGCCAGGCCGGCCCGTTGGCGCGAGCCCAGGCGCAGGCGGTGCCGACCGTCATGCCGATGAGGGTCGCGATGGCGGTCAGGCCCAGCGTCCAGGCCACGCCCTTGGCCAGCATGCGCCAGTCGACGAGGACGGCGCCGAAGTCGAATTCCACGGTCAGACGGGCAGTTCGCCGATGCCCTTGCCGAGCCACTTCTTGGACATGGCGTCCAGCGTGCCGTCCTTCTTGGCCGCTGAGACGATCTCGTTGACCTTGGCCTTGAGCGCATCCTCGCCCTTGGCGATGCCGATGAAGCAGGGGCTGTCCTTGAGCAGCAGCTTGTATTCGGCATTGATCTGCGGGTTCTTCTCGATCATCTGCGCGGCGACGGCGCCGCTGGCTGCCAGGGTCTGGGTCTGCCCAGAGACGAAGGCGGCGATGGTGGCGTTGTTGTCCTCGAAGCGGCGGTAGTCCACGTTGGGTGGCGCCACCTTGTTCAGTTCCTGGTCTTCCATGGCGCCGCGCGTCACGGCCACCGTCTTGCCGGCCATGTCGGCAAAGCTGGAGATCTTCAGGTTCTTCGGGCCGAACACGCCCTGGAAGAAGGGCGCGTAGGCGGCGCTGAAGTCGATCACCTTCTCGCGCTCGGCGTTCTTGCCCAGCGTGGAGATGACCAGGTCGGCCTTCTTCGTCTGCAGGTAGGGAATGCGGTTGGCGCTGGTCACCGGCACCAGTTCCACCTTCACGCCCAGCTTGGTGGCCACCAGCTTGGCCATGTCGATGTCCAGGCCGACGGGTGTCATGGTCTTGTCGATCGAGCCGTAGGGCGGGTAGTCGGTGGGAATGGCGACCTTCAGGGTCTTGGACTTCAGGATGTTGTCGAGCGCACTCTGGGCGTTTGCGGCGCCGGCGCTGAAGGCCAGCAAGGCGGCCAGGGCAAGGCCGTGGGCGACTTGGCGGGAACGGAAATGCATGTCGGTGGTCCTCGGGTGGGTGTTCCCACCGGCATGCAAGAGCTGTGCCGCGCTAGGTCTTGAGCGTCGCCGTCATCGTGATCTCGGGCACGCTGGCCAGCGCCTTCGAGAGCGGGCAGTTGGCCTTGGCGCCCTCGGCGATCTTCTGGAAGGTGGCTTCGTCGATGTCGGGGATGACGGCCTCCAGCGTCAGGGCGATGCGGTCGATCTTGAAGCCGGCGCCGTCCTGCACCAGGCGCACCGCGGCCTGCGTGTCGACGCGGGTGGCGGTCTTGCCGGCGCCCTCCAGCGCAAAGGCAAAGGCCATGGTGAAGCAGCCGGCATGCGCCGCGCCCAGGATCTCTTCCGGGTTGGTGCCCTTGCGGTCGTCGCCGAAGCGGCTGCCGAAGCCGTAGGGGTAGTCCTTGAGCGCACCGGTCTCGGTGCTGATGCTGCCCTTGCCGGTCTTGCCGGCACCTTCCCAATGAACGCTGGCTTTCTTTTCAGGCATGTCGATTCCTTGTGTGATGATGAGGAAAGGAAAAAGCAAGGCACCGTACTCGGGCGTCGCGCAGGTGACGCCGTCGGGCCAAACCCCCGTGCAAGTTGGTGCCCGCTCATCGTAGGCTTGCAAGCTTCCGGAGAAAAGTAGAGACCGTATGGACCGC
Source organism: Variovorax sp. (assembly GCA_035476655.1). GTDB lineage: Bacteria > Pseudomonadota > Gammaproteobacteria > Burkholderiales > Burkholderiaceae_C > Variovorax. The sequence continues at coordinate 3,375 of DATILH010000116.1, read as the reverse complement.
CCGCACTTCAAGTTCTGGCCCAAGCGCCTGCCCCGTTCGATCACCGTCCCCGCCACCTCGATCTGGCACAACCTCAAGAACAACGCCGAGCGCTACCCGGACAAGTCGGCGCTGGTCTTCTTCGGCACCGTCACCACCTACGCGCAGCTGGCCGAGCAGGTCGAGCGCCTGGCCGGCACCCTGCACGCCCTGGGCGTGAAGCGCGGCGACTGCGTGGTGCTGGACATGCAGAACAGCCCGCAGCTCATCATTGCGCACTACGCCATCCTGCGCGCCAACGCGGTGGTCGTCCCGGTCAACCCGATGAACCGGGCCGAGGAGCTCAAGCACTACATCACCGACCCGGATGCCAAGGTGGCCATCACCACCGGCGAGCTGGCGGCCGAACTGGCCAAGGCCAGTGACGCGCTGCCGCCCGAGCAGCGCCTGTCGCACCTGATCGTCACCCAGTACACCGACACCTTCGACGCCAACGTCGAAGGCGACAACGCCCCGGTGCCGGCCTGGCGCGACTGGTTGCTCACGCGCCATCCGCTGCCCGAGATGGCCGGCGCAAAGGTGATGAGCTGGACCGATGCGCTCAACGCCGGCCACGCCGCGCCCGAGCATGTGGTGGGCGCCAACGACATGGCCTTGCTGCCCTACACCAGCGGCACTACAGGCCTGCCCAAGGGCTGCATCCACAACCACTCGAGCCTCATGCACAACGCGATGGCCAGCGTGCTGTGGGGCCTGGGCTCGAGCGAGACGGTGGTGCTGGCCGTGGTGCCGATGTTCCACATCACCGGCACGGTGAGCATGCTGCACACCTCGATCCTGATGGGTGCCACCCTGGTCATCATGCCGCGCTGGGATCGTGAACTGGCGGGCCGCCTGATCTCGCGCTGGAAGGTGACGAGCTGGACCAACATCCCGACGATGGTGATCGACCTTCTGGCCAGCCCCAACTTCGCCAACTTCGACCTCTCCAGCCTCAGCCACATCGGCGGCGGCGGCGCGGCCATGCCGCAGGCGGTGGCGCAGCGGCTCTTCGAGCTCTACGGCCTGCGCTACCAGGAGGGCTACGGCCTCACGGAAACCGCAGCGCCTTCGCACGCCAACCCCTTCGAGAACCCCAAGCAGCAGTGCCTGGGCATTCCCTACCTGAGCGTCGATTCACGCGTGGTCGACCCCGACACGCTGGAAGAAATGCCTATCGGCGAATCCGGCGAGATCATCACGCATGGCCCCAGCGTCTTCTCAGGCTACTGGAAGCGACCCGACGCCGATGCCTCCGCATTCATCGAATGGCAGGGCAAGCGCTTCTTCCGTACCGGCGACATGGGCCGCATGGACGAAGACGGCTACTTCTTCATCACCGATCGCTTGAAGCGCATGATCAACGCCAGCGGCTTCAAGGTCTGGCCAGCCGAGGTGGAACTGCTGATGTTCAGGCACCCGGCGATCCAGGAAGCCTGCGTGATCGCCACCAAGGACAGCTACCGCGGCGAGTCGGTCAAGGCGGTGGTGGTGCTGCGCGCCACGCACAAGAACACCAACGAGCAGGAGATCATCGACTGGTGCCGCGAGAACATGGCCGTGTACAAGATCCCGCGCGCAGTGCAGTTCGTCGACGCGCTCCCCAAGAGCGGCAGCGGCAAGGTGATGTGGCGGCTGCTGCAAGAGGCAGAGGACCGCTAATAAGTAGGGGTTTCGCGCTATTGTTTCGGTAGCAACGGCGGTTTGTACGGAATTCGCGCAGGTGATGCGCGGCCCGGGTCGGCCGACATGTGGACGACAACCCACACGATTACCCTGGGCTAACCCCTAGCGGTCCACGTGTGGCCGCGAAGTGGTGCAAAATGCTCAAATGGGTTGCGGGTACGCGACCGGCGTCAGGCTTCTGGGGTATCCCGGGGGGCTTTCTGCTTTCTGGGCTACGGAAAAACCTTCAGCCCGTTGCCGGTCATCGTGTGGCCGCGCCTCCCGGTAAAGAACTTCGCCTTCAGCACTTCAAACGCCTGATTGGCCTGCAGCGGCTTGATGACGGACAACCCGATCGGGCGCGCCGTCAGGTCGGCGAGTTGCGGCCCTCGGAGTTCGTTTTCTTGTCAGCTATCACGATGCTGAACGGGTACGCCCTGCCATTGCGGTTGTCTCCGCCGCAGACGCGCCGGAACGCCAGTTCAAGCTCGGCATCTTCCTTCGCCCCGCGCGCCTCGCACACGACGTGCGTGATGGCCTCATCGGGCACATCCTTGGACGAAAGGAAATCGTGAAGTCGCTCAAGCCCCATCTGCAGCCCCAAGTGGTAAGGGTGGATCGGCTGGCTGTATTTCGCCTTGTGCTTGTTCTTGTCGATCACTACCGCGATCAGCGTGAAGTCGCAGGCGTCGATCACGGCCCCCAGCTTGCCCATGAACGCCGCGCGCTCGACCGGGTTGAAGGCTGCGAACGGGCCGCACTGGCGCACGATGTCGGCCTCGTGCAGCACCACCATGTCGTGCCCGAAGGTCTCGAACTTCAGACGGCGCACGGCCGGCGTCAACGTGTCGGCATAGCAAGCCTTCGTGAATACGCAAAACGAGAGCACGAAGTCCGAATAGTCCGGGTTGATCGAAGTAAGGCTGTGGTCGCCGCTTTCGTCCACAAATACGATGTAGTCACTGAACATTGGCGCGCAATGTGCCGGTGCTCAAGCTATCCGCATCCCGAGTCGGCATACGTGACGCTCAATCCAAGGTCGGCGCCAAGCTGCAGGAAGCGGAAGACAAGTAGTCGTTCGGGGCCCTGCCACGCCCCCTGTCGATTGGGGGCTTGCGCTTCCGCGCGTTTGGCGTTCTGATCGCGGTCCAGCGAACGGCTCGGCCTTCAGATGGCGTCAGCGGGAGATCCTCATGATCAACGACGAGACCCTGAACCTCAGCATCCGCAAGTTTCTCAAGATGGTCGGCGTCAGCTCGCAGCGCGAGATCGAGCAGGCGGTGGTCAAGGCGCCGGCGGGCACCGAACTGCTGCCTGCAACGATGACTCTGGAGATTCCGCAACTGGGCCTCAAGGTCAAGTTCGACGGCGAGATCAAGCTCAGCTGAAGCTCCTGCGGGAGCGCTTGGCTGCGCGAGAGGGAATGCAGGTGCATGTCGCCCTGCATGCGGCACAGGAGATCGAAGAATGAACATGCCAACCAAGGCTGATCGCGAACTCGAAACGCGCCTGTCCAGGAAGCTGCTGGACGTCCTCATCCGGGCCGGCTTTGTGCTGGCCCTGACGCTGCTGTGTTATCGGATCTTCTCGCCCTTCATCTCGCTGATGGCCTGGGCCTTGATCCTGGCGGTGACCATCTATCCGGGGCACCAGGCGCTGGCCCGCAAGATGGGCGGCAAGCAGGGCTGGGCG
>DATILH010000115.1:0-3782 GCA_035476655.1 Variovorax sp. | reverse complement strand
TCCGCTTCGAGCTCGAGGCCCGGGCCAACGACGAGACCTGGACGCGCCACTTCCCGTCCCGCACGATGCGATCGCGCCTGCAGTTGCAGGCCAGCCAGGTGCTGGAATCCTTCGGCCCGGTGCGGCTGGCCTTCGAGGTGTACGAAATCCAGGGCCGCTTCGAGATGCGACTCAGGCGCCTGCAGCTGCTGGGCATTCCCTGCCCCCGCTGGCTGATGCCGCAGATCGTGGCCCATGAAACCGGGCAGGGCGACCAGCTGCACTTCCATGTTGAGGCCGCGCTGCCGGGGCTGGGGCGCGTGGCAGGCTACCGCGGCCACCTGGTCATTCCGCCGTGACGCCGCCATGAAAAAGGCCCCGCATTCCGGGGCCTCGTCGATCGGCGTGAGCAGAAGGATCAGTTGCTGCTGTACTTCTCGGCCCGGAAGTCGTCGTGGCAGGCCTTGCAGGCACTGCCGACGCCGCCAACCGCCGCCTTGACCTGGTCGAAGTTGCCGGTCTTGGCGGCGGCGTCGAGCTTGGCAACCTCGGCAATCATCTTCTCGGCGGCCTCTTTGAACTTGACGTTCTGGCTCCAGACCTCGGGCTTCGCGCGGGTCGGCGCACCCTTGTCGGTGCCGTCGCCGAAGGCGGTGTACGGCAGCCGCGACAGCGTCGCGACGATCTGCACGTTGTCCGCGGCAACCTTGGCGTCGAACGGTGCCTTGCCTTGCGCCATCGCGGCGACACGGCCGAAGTGGTTGGCCATCACCGTCAACGCACTCTGGCGGTACTTGATGGCATCTTCTGGTTTCTGGAACTGGGCGGCAGCAGGCAGGCTGGCCAGTGCGCCAAGGGCCGTGACAGTGGCCACGAGCAGACGTTTCATGCGGATCCTCCGGGCTGAATAGGCTGGGGCGGCCCCGGCGTGGGCCTGGGCGTCGGGCAGTGTACGTGGGCAGTCGCCCTTGTATTCCACAGGACTTGCCCGGATCAGGGTCTCGGGCCGGGCGCGTCTCGGGCGTTTCCCAGGCTGCGCCGGCGACGGCCATGGGCTATCGTCGCATGCTTCACAGCCTGATCGCCAAAGGATCCGTGCGCATGACCGAGCCCACCGAACTTCGCCCCGTCCGTGTGTGGGACCTGCCCACGCGCTGCTTCCACTGGCTGCTGGCTGTGGCCGTGGTGGGACAGGTGATCACCGGCACGATCGGCGGCAACGCGCTGGTCTGGCACATCCGGCTGGGCCTGCTGGTGCTGGCGCTGCTTGTGTTCCGGCTGCTGTGGGGCGTGTTCGGCGGGCGCTGGTCGCGCTTTTCGAGCTTCGTGCGCATGCCGGGTACGGTGCTGCGCTACCTGCGCGGCGAACACCGCGCGGGTGACCACTTCGAGGTCGGCCACAACCCGCTAGGCAGCTTCTCGGTGCTGGCGATGCTGGCGATGCTGATCGTGCAGGTGGCCACCGGGCTGTTCGCCGATGACGAGATTGCCACCACCGGGCCGCTGAACCGCTTCGTGAGCACCGCCACCGGCCTGCAGGCCACTGCCTGGCACAAGGGCTGGGGGCAGTGGCTCATCATCGGCCTGGTGGTGCTGCACCTTGCCGCGATCGCTTTCTATGCGCTGCGCGGCAGCAACCTGGTCAAGCCGATGCTGAACGGCGACAAGCAACTGCCGGCCAATGTGCCGCCGGCTGTCGACACGCCGCGCACGCGCCTGCTGGCGCTGGTGCTGATCGTGTTGTGCGCAGGGCTGTCGCTGGGGATTGCCCAGCTGGGCGGTTAGACTCGTCGCACCCCTGGCTTCACCGATTCGATGCAGTCGCCTGTCATTCGTCTGCAGACGCCCGATTCCCCGGCGCTGCTGGAAGCCACGCGCGAGATCTTTCGCGAGTATGCGCAGGGCCTGGGAGTTGACCTGTGCTTCCAGAATTTCGACCAGGAACTGGCCAGCCTGCCCGGTGACTACGCGGCTCCGCAAGGCGCGCTGCTGCTGGCCTTCGTCGACGATGAACTGGCCGGTTGCGGCGCCCTGCGGCCACTGGCTGATGTCGACTACGCCAATGCCTGCGAGATGAAGCGCCTGTACGTGCGGCGCGCCTTCCGCCGTTTCGGCCTGGGCCGCATCCTGGCCCAGGCGCTGATGGACCGCGCCACCGAAGCCGGCTACTCGGCCCTGCTGCTCGATACGCTGGACGACATGGAGGCCGCCCGCGGGCTGTATGAATCGCTCGGTTTCGAGACCATTCCGCCGTACTACTTCAACCCGATCGCCGGCGCGCATTACCTGAAGGCCGAGCTTGGCTGACCCGGAGCCCATCGCATGAACCCGTTCAGCAGGCTGTTGAAGTCCGCCGGCAGCCAGCCGCCGCTGGGCTGCTGGGTGATGTCGGCCAGCGCCATCGTCGTCGAAGCCATCGGCCATGCCGGCTTCGACTGGGGCGTCATCGACATGGAGCACACGCCGCTGGAGATGATGGGCGTGATGCACATGCTGCAGGCGGTAGGCAATACGCGCATGCTGCCGGTGGTGCGGGTGCCGTGGAACGACGCAGTGACGGTCAAGCGCGTGCTCGACGCCGGCGCGACGACGGTGCTGTTCCCGATGGTGCAGGATGCCGACGAAGCCCGGCGCGCCGTGGCTGCCACGCGCTTTCCGCCCGAAGGCGTGCGCGGCATCGCCGCGATGAGCCGCGCATCGCGCTTCGGCACCACGCCCAACTACCTGCAGACGGCGAACCAGCAGATCGGCGTGATCGTGCAGATCGAAAGCGCCGCGGCCGTCGCGCAAATCGAAGCCATCGCCGCCGTGCCCGGCATCGACGCGCTGTTCATCGGCCCGGCCGATCTGGCGGGTAGTCTGGGCCTGCCCGGCGAGACCACGCATGCCAAGGTGCTGGGCTTGATCGCCGAGGCCGTGCAACGCGCCAAGGCGGTGGGCAAACCCATCGGCACGCTGGCACTGACGCAAGATGCCGCGACGCGCTACCGTGCGATGGCCTTCGACTACCTGGCCGTGGCGGCCGACCTGAGCCTGGTGATGCATGGCGCGGCGGCGACGCTGCGCGCGCTGCGCACCCAGGACGGCAGTGGCCACGTGCACACGCTGAACCGCGGTACCCAGACCGATGCCGCGCCTTGAGCGCTGATCCTCCCGAATCCTTCCCCGCGAGACCCCATGACCACACCTTCTTCTCCTGTTGAGCTGCATGCCGGTGAACTGCAATTGGCGCTGCGCCCCGATCTCGGTGCCAGCATTGCGGGCTTCTGGCGCGCCGGCCTGCCGGTGCTGCGCAGCGGTGATGCGGCAGTGCTCGACAAGCCGAATGCGGGCGCCGGTTTTGCGATGGCGCCGTACAGCAACCGCCTGGGCTTCGGACGCTTCCGCTGGCAGGGCCAGGATCACACGGTGCGGCCGAACTACGAAGGCTCGCCGCACCCGATGCATGGCGTGGCCTGGCAACGGCCGTGGGCCGTGATCCGTCAGAGCGACGCCGAAGCCGAGTTGCGCTACGAGCACACCGCCGATGCCGATTGGCCGTTCGACTTCTCGGTGCTGCAGCGTGTGCTGTTGACGCCGGCCGCGCTGGAGTTGCAGCTGGTGTTCACCAACACCGCCACATTGCCGCAGCCAGTCGGCCTGGGCTGGCATCCGTATTTCCCGAAGCGCTCGCGCAGCCGGCTGCACATCGAAGTGGCCGAGCGCTGGGAGGCCGATGTGAACCAGTTGCCCACGCGCAAGGTGGCCCAGGCCAGCATCGATGGCGATGTCGCCCACCTGGCCTTCGACAACTGCTTTGGCGG
>DATILH010000114.1:0-63212 GCA_035476655.1 Variovorax sp. | reverse complement strand
ACTTCATCAATAGTCGATGCTCATAGGTAATTCAAGACGAATCAGTGTATTTACATGGGTACAAACCCGAACAACAAAAAGGCCGCAACCCGCGCCAATGCTGGGCTACGGCCTAATCAGTCGGCCAAAGTTCGGACTAGCGATCATTTCCGCAACGCATCGACTCATTCCCCGAATAAATTAGACGGGCCGCCAGTCATTGCAGACACTTTGCTCGCGCACCTCCTGCGGGTGCACGAGAACAACGAAGGAGCCATGCATGACTGTCGAGGAAAGCGCCGTGGTGCGCGAGGTGCTGGCGCGGCGCGCCAATGAAGCAGGCGCCCTGCTGCCCATCCTGCACGAGGTGCAGGACACCCTGGGCCATGTGCCGGCGCAGGCGGTGCCCGAGATTGCAGAGGCGCTGAACCTGTCGCGCGCCGAAGTGCATGGCGTCATCACCTACTACCACCACTTCCGGGCCGAGCCGGCCGCACGCCATGTGGTGCAGATATGCCGCGCCGAGGCTTGCCAGGCGATGGGGGCGGATGCGCTGATGGCGCATGCGCAGTTGCGGCTGGACTGCAAGAGCCATGGCAAATCCGCGGATGGCGCGTTCACCCTGGAGCCGGTCTTCTGCCTGGGCCTGTGTGCCTCCTCGCCCGCCCTGATGCTGGACGATGAGCCGCATGCGCGTGTGTCGCACAAGGCCTTCGATGCGTTGATCGCGCAGGCCAGGAGCCAAGCATGAGCATCACGGTCTTTGTTCCGCGCGATTCGGCAGCGCTGGCGGCAGGCGCCGAGCGGGTGGCGCGCCGCATCGCGCACGAGGCTGCTGCACGCGGCGCCGAGGTTCGCATCGTGCGCAACGGCTCGCGCGGCCTGTTCTGGCTGGAGCCGCTGGTGGAGGTGGCCACGCCCCAAGGCCGCGTCGCCTACGGCCCGGTGGCCCCGGGCGATGTGGGCGCCCTGTTCGATGCCGGCTTCCTCGAAGGCAAGCCGCATGCGCTGCAGCACGGCCTGACCGAGGAAATCCCCTTCCTCAAGAAGCAGGAGCGCCTGGCCTTTGCCCGCATGGGCATCACCGACCCGCTCTCGCTCGACGACTACCAGGCGCACGAAGGCTTTGCCGGCCTGCGCCGCGCATTGGCCATGCAGCCGGCCGAGATCGTGCAGCAGGTGCTGGACTCCGGGCTGCGCGGCCGCGGCGGCGCTGCCTTTCCGGCCGGCATCAAGTGGAAGACGGTGCTGGGCACGCCCGCGGCACAGAAGTACGTGGTCTGCAACGCGGACGAAGGCGATTCGGGCACCTACTCCGACCGCATGACGATGGAGGGCGACCCCTATCTCTTGATCGAGGGCATGACCATCGCCGGCGTGGCCACCGGCGCGACCCGGGGCTACATCTATGTGCGCTCCGAGTACCCGCACGCGATCGCCGCCCTGAACGAGGCCCTCGCGCGCGCCGAGGCGACGGGCTTCCTGGGCGCCGACGTGCTGGGCTCCGGACATGCCTTCTGGCTGGAGGTGCGCAAGGGCGCCGGCGCCTATGTCTGCGGCGAGGAAACGGCGCTCCTGGAAAGCATCGAAGGCAAGCGCGGCATCGTGCGCGCCAAGCCGCCGCTGCCGGCCATCGAGGGCCTGTTCGGCCAGCCCACGCTCATCAACAACGTGATCACCCTGGCCAGCGTGCCGCTGATCCTGGCGCGCGGCGCGCAGTACTACCGCGACTTCGGCGTCGGCCGCTCGCGCGGCACGCTGCCGATCCAGTTGGCCGGGAACATCTTGCATGGCGGCCTGGTGGAAAAAGCCTTCGGCGTCACCCTGCGCGAACTGCTCTACGACTACGGTGGCGGCTCGGCCTCGGGCCGGCCCATCAAGGCGGTGCAGGTCGGCGGCCCGCTGGGTGCCTACCTGCCCGAATCGCAATGGGATGTGCCGCTGGACTACGAGGCCTACGCCGCCATGGGCGCCACCGTCGGCCACGGCGGCATCGTGGCGCACGACGACACGGCCGACCTGTCGAAGCTGGCGCGCTACGCCATGGAGTTCTGCGCGCTGGAATCCTGCGGCAAGTGCACGCCGTGTCGCATCGGCTCGACCCGCGGCGTGGAGGTGATCGACAAGATCCGCGGCGACCAGCACCGGGCCCAGCAGGTCATCCTGCTGCGCGACCTGTGCAACACCATGGTCAATGGCTCGCTGTGCGCCATGGGCGGCATGACGCCTTTCCCGGTGCTCTCCGCGCTCAACCATTTCCCCCAGGACTTCGGCATCGAGACCCCAGACCGCCAAGCGGCTTGAGAAAGAACAAGACCACCATGCTCAACCATCTCAAAGAACTCGACTACGGCACCCCCAAGCGCGAGTCCGAGCGCGAAGTCACGCTGGAGATCGACGGCCAGCAGGTCACCGTGCCGGCCGGCACGTCGCTGATGCGCGCCGCGGTTGACGCCGGCATCCAGGTGCCCAAGCTGTGCGCCACCGACAGCCTGGAGCCCTTCGGCTCCTGCCGCCTGTGCCTGGTGGAGATCGACGGCCGCAAGGGCTTCCCGGCCTCCTGCACCACGCCGGCCGAGCCCGGCATGAAGGTGCGCACCCAGTCGCCGCAGTTGCAGGATCTGCGCAAGGGCGTGATGGAGCTCTACATCTCCGACCATCCGCTCGATTGCCTGACCTGCTCGGCCAACGGCAACTGCGAACTGCAGGACATGGCCGGCGTGACCGGCCTGCGCAACGTGCGCTATGGCTTCGATGGCGCCAACCACCTGAACAGCAAGAAGGACGAGTCGAATCCGTACTTCACGTACGACCCCAGCAAGTGCATCGTCTGCAACCGCTGCGTGCGTGCTTGCGAGGAGACCCAGGGCACTTTCGCGCTGACCATCAGCGGCCGCGGCTTCGAGTCGCGCGTCTCGCCGGGGCAGGACCAGGCTTTCATGGATTCGGAGTGCGTGAGCTGCGGCGCCTGCGTCGAAGCCTGCCCGACCGCCACCCTGCAGGAGAAATCGGTGATCTGGCTCGGCCAGCCCGAGCACAGCGTGATCACCACCTGCGCCTATTGCGGCGTGGGCTGCGCCTTCAAGGCCGAGATGAAGGGCAACGAGGTGGTGCGCATGACGCCGTGGAAGGACGGCAAGGCCAACGAAGGCCACTCCTGCGTCAAGGGCCGCTTCGCCTGGGGCTATGCCACGCACCAGGACCGCATGCTCAAGCCCATGATCCGCGCGAAGATCACCGACCCCTGGCAGGAAGTGAGCTGGGAGGTCGCGCTCAACCACGCAGCCAGCGAGTTCAAGCGCTTGCAGGCCAAGTACGGCAAGGAGTCGATCGGCGGCATCACCTCCTCGCGCTGCACCAACGAGGAAACCTACCTGGTGCAAAAGCTGGTGCGCGCCGCCTTCGGCAACAACAATGTCGACACCTGCGCCCGCGTGTGCCACTCGCCCACCGGCTACGGCCTGAAGGCGACGCTGGGCGAATCGGCCGGCACGCAGACCTTCAAGTCGGTGGAAAGGGCCGACATCATCATGGTGATCGGCGCCAACCCGACCGATGGCCACCCGGTCTTCGCCTCGCGCATGAAGAAGCGGCTGCGCCAGGGTGCCAAGCTGATCGTGATCGACCCGCGCCGCATCGACATCGTGAAGTCGCCGCACATCCGCGCCGCGCATCACCTGCAGCTGCGACCCGGCACCAACGTGGCGGTGGTCACCGCGATGGCGCATGTGATTGTGACCGAGGACCTGGTGGCCGAAGACTTCGTGGCCGAGCGCTGCGACACCGAGTCCTTCCGCCAGTGGCGCGAGTTCGTGGCGCGCCCGGAGAACTCGCCCGAGGCTACCGAGGCCGCCACCGGCGTGCCGCCCGCCGAGTTGCGCGCCGCCGCGCGCCTGTATGCATCGCGCGGCACGAACGGCGCCATCTACTACGGCCTGGGCGTGACCGAGCACAGCCAGGGCTCGACGACAGTGCTGGGCATCGCCAACCTGGCGATGGCCACCGGCAATGTCGGCCGCGAGGGCGTGGGCGTGAATCCGCTGCGCGGCCAGAACAACGTGCAGGGCTCCTGCGACATGGGCTCCTTCCCGCACGAGCTGCCGGGCTACCGCCATGTGTCGGACAGCAGCACCCGCTCGATCTTCGAAGCGGCCTGGGGCGTGGAGCTCGCGCCCGAGCCGGGCCTGCGCATCCCCAACATGTTCGATGCCGCCATCACCGGCAGCTTCAAGGGCCTGTACTGCGAGGGCGAGGACATCGTGCAGTCGGACCCCAACACGCAGCACGTGGCCGAAGCGATGATGGCGATGGAATGCGTGGTGGTGCAGGACCTGTTCCTCAACGAGACCGCCAAGTACGCCCACGTCTTCCTGCCGGGCTCTTCCTTCCTGGAGAAGGACGGCACCTTCACCAACGCCGAGCGCCGCATCTCCCGCGTGCGCAAGGTGATGCCGCCCAAGGCCGGCTATGCCGACTGGGAGGTGACGGTGAAGCTGGCGCAGGCCCTGGGCTACCCCATGGACTACGCCAGCCCCGAGGAGATCATGGACGAGATCGCCTCGCTCACGCCCACCTTCGCCGGCGTCAGCTACAAGAAGCTCGACGAACTGGGCAGCGTGCAGTGGCCCTGCACCGCCGAGGCGCCCGAGGGCACGCCCACCATGCACATCGACGCCTTCGTGCGCGGCAAGGGCCGCTTCCTCATCACGCAGTACGTGCCGACCGACGAGAAGGTCACGCGCAGGTTCCCGCTGCTCATGACTACTGGCCGGATCCTGTCGCAGTACAACGTGGGCGCGCAGACCCGGCGCACGCCCAACAACGAGTGGCACAGCGAGGACCGGCTGGAGATCCATCCGCACGACGCCGAGGAGCGCGGCATCAAGGACGACGACTGGGTCGGCATCCAGAGCCGCGCCGGCGAGACGGTGCTGCGCGCCACGGTCTCCGAGCGCATGCAGCCGGGCGTGGTCTACACCACCTTCCACTTCCCCGAGTCGGGCGCCAACGTGATCACCACCGACAACTCCGACTGGGCCACCAACTGCCCCGAGTACAAGGTGACGGCGGTGCAGGTGATGCCGGTGATGCAGCCCTCGGCCTGGCAGCGCGAGTACAGCCGCTTCAACCGGGTGCAGCAGGAGCTGCTGGAGGCCGCTTCCCAGCAAGAGACGGTGCCCGCCAAGTGACCGGAGTGAGCGCCATGCAAACGACGACACCCGATTTCATTGCCGAGCCCATCGCCTTCTGCGAAGGTGCCCGATCCCTGCCGGTGCGCGGCATGCGCGCCGGCCGCCGCTTCGAGGTGCAGGACTGGGTGGCCGACGAGGTTCCGGTAGCCCTGGAATGCAACGGCATCTCGCACGCGGTGATGCTGGTCACGCCGCTGGACCTGGAGGACTTCGCACTCGGCTTCTCGCTCAGCGAGGGCATCCTGGAAGCGCCGCACGAACTCTATGCGGTGGAAGAGGAAGCCTCCGATCTGGGCATCACGCTGCACCTGCAAGTGGCCAGCGGCGCCTTCGCGCGCCTGAAGGAGCGGCGCCGCTCGATGACCGGGCGCACCGGCTGCGGCCTGTGCGGCACCGAGAGCCTCACGCAGGTGGCGCGCGATCTGCCGATGCTGGTGAACGGCGCCCCGCTCACGCGCGAGGCCATCGGCCGCGCCATGTCGCAGTTCTGCGAGCTGCAGACCCTGCAGCAGGCCACCGGCGCGGTGCATGCCGCCGCCTGGTGCTCACCGGATGGCGAAGTGAAATGGCTGCGCGAGGACGTGGGCCGCCACAACGCGCTCGACAAGCTGATCGGCGCGCTGGCCACGCAGGAGGTGGATGCGTCGACCGGCTTCATCGCCGTCACCAGCCGCGCCAGCTTCGAGATGGTTCAGAAGACCGCGATGGCGGGTGTACCGCTCCTGGCCGCCGTGTCCGCGCCGACCTCCTACGCCGTGGCGACGGCGCAGCGCGCACGCATGACCCTGGTCGGCTTCGCGCGCGGACAGGACCTGGTCGTGTACTGCGACAGCGGCCGCCTGACACTGGATGCCGGCAACCAGCAAGGAGCCACTAGCGATGCACATTGAGTCCCTGGTCAAGATGGCCAACCAGATCGGCACCTTCTTCGAGGCCATGCCCGACCGCGCCGCGGCGCTCACCGAAATGGCGCAGCACATCCGTCGCTTCTGGGAACCGCGCATGCGGCACGAGCTATTGGCCCACCTCGACAGCGGAGGCGAGGGACTGAATCATGTGGCTTTTGAAGCCATCCAGCGGCACAGGGGCGAGCTGGTGTAGGTCAGCCCGTCAAGCGGCCAGCGCGCTGAAAAGCCGCAGCGTGCCGGCCACGGCGAAATTGCCGGCAAACCAGACGGCGGCCGCCATGACCGCCAGGGCGATGGGCGCGCAGAGCGCCGCCATGAGCATGGGGATATTGGCCTTCGAGGCGCCCTGCATACTCTCACGGCAAGCATCAATCTCCCAAGTCCTGATGATGCGCGACTGAGCCCTTCTTCCAATAGGCTGCGGCGCGAATGGCATGGCGATCATGGCCTTTCTCGTCCACCAGCACGCGGCGTAGCGCAGCCATGGCGCCCGCTTCGCCCGCACACCAGGCATAGCCTTCGCCGGGCGGCAACTGCAGCGCACGGACGGCAGCGATCAGCTGCTCGGCATCGCCCAGCCATTGGACGTCGACATCCGCGCGGCTGTCGAAGCGGCGGCGTTCCGACTGTCCGCTCACCTGCACCAGCACGATGGCGCGGGTGGCGGCGGGCAACTCCTCGAGCCGCCGGGCGACGGCGGGCAGCGCCGTCTCATCGCCAATGAGCAGATGCCAGTCGTAGTCGAGCGGGATGACGAAGGAGCCCCGCGGCCCCGCAATCGTCACGCGCTGGCCGGGACTCGCCTGCGCGGCCCAGTCCGCCGCCGGCCCATCGCCGTGGAGCGCGAACTCGATGGTCAGTTCGCGCGCAGCGCGGCTGTAGCGGCGCGGCGTGTAGTCGCGCATCACCGGCTCGGCGGCGTCGCCGCCCAACACGAACTTGACGTGGTCGTCGAACGAAGCGCTGACGAAGTCGTCGAGCGAGTCTCCGGTGAAAGTGATGCTGCGAAAGAGCGGACTGATGGCCTCGACACGGGCAACTTCGACGCTGCGTCGCTTGATTTCATGGCGCAGGCGCTGAACGCGACTGCGGGGAGCGGAATCGGTCATGGTGTTCTTCGATCCAATGGTTGACAATATCATTTATCATCCACCATTCAGATGATAATGTCAACCATATGCGAAGCGAAACCAACGACGACATCCTCGAACTCATCCATGCGCTGATGCACGACTACCGCTCGCTGCAGTACCGCTTCCTGCGCGACGGGCCGCACGACATCACGCACATGGACGGAAAGGTCCTCGCCTACTTCGGCCGGCATCCCGGTGCGACTCAAAGCGATCTTGCGCAGCACAGCGGCCGCGACAAGGCCCAGATCGCAAGGCTGATCAAGGGCCTGCGCGACCGCGACCTGCTCGCGGCCGTGGTGGACGAGAACGACCGGCGCAACGTGCGGCTTTCTCTCACCGCGGACGGGCAGACGATTCAGCGCGCGCTGCGCCAGCAGGCCCGGCAACTCAGCGCGCAGGCGGTCTCTGGCCTGAGCAGCGCCGAGCAGAAGCAGTTGCTCGGCCTGCTGCGGCGCGTGAAGGGAAATCTGACCGGCGGCGAAGCGGCGGCGGATCGCTGAGCGTCACTCACCCACGGTCTGCTCGGCCCAGACTCGGTTGCGAAGCGTGCCGATGGCGTCAACCTCGACCTCCACTATGTCCCCGGCTTTCATGAAGATGGGTGGTGTGCGCCTGGCGCCGACACCGCCCGGCGTGCCGGTGACGATGACATCACCCGGCTCCAGGGGCGTGAAGGTGGAGATGTACGCAATCTGCCGCGCAATGCCGTGAATCAGCATGTCGGTCGTTGCGCGCTGCATTTCCTGGCCGTTCAGCCGGGTCACCAAGGTCATTATCTGGCCGGCCTCGATCTCGCCGGCCGGCACCATCCAGGGACCGAAGGCACCGGTTCGCCAGAAGTTCTTGCCGGCCGTCCACTGCGATGTGGCGTTCTGCCAGTCGCGGATGCTTCCGTCGTTGTAGCAGGCGTAGCCCGCGATATGGTCCCAGGCGCGGGCTTCCGGGATGCGCCGCCCACCTGTTCCGATGATGACGGCAATCTCTCCTTCGTAGTCGAGACGATCGGATTCGCGGGGCACGATCAGGTCCTGCCCATGCGCCACTTGCGACTGTGGCACGCGCAGGAAGAGTGTGGGACTCTCGGTGACGGTCCGGCCCGTCTCGCGAACGTGCTCGCTGTAGTTCAGCCCCACGCACACGATCTTTCCCGGGTTGGGAATGACCGGCAGCAGCGTCACCTCCTCCAAGGTGAGCGCCGGAGACTGCCCCGCGACTGCGACTGCGACTGCGTCGGCGGCAGCGGCCAGCAGGCCCTGCGCAATCAGCGCCTTCA
This sequence comes from Variovorax sp., assembly GCA_035476655.1. Taxonomy (GTDB): domain Bacteria; phylum Pseudomonadota; class Gammaproteobacteria; order Burkholderiales; family Burkholderiaceae_C; genus Variovorax. The sequence goes on along the minus strand of DATILH010000114.1, from coordinate 54,727 downwards.
GGTCGGGCGCCTGCGCGCCGAAGACAGGGGCAAGATCGACCACTCCTTCGCCTACGACGGCACCGTAAGAGGGTCTACCTGCGATCTCGAAGCTGATGAATTTCATGAAGTCACTTTCGTCTCTTGGGAATTCCGCAGCGATGCAAGCGCGACCGTCCAGCGGTACAACTCGTCGAGCATCACTCGCGCCGATTCGGTGTGAATGGGAAGAGGCCCGAACCGGCTCCCGCTCAGTTGCTGTGCGACATTGGGAAGCGCCACCGCCTCCAGCATGGGCACCATCTTGTAGGTCGAGACCAGTTGCTTGGTCACTTGCACGGCCCGCATGCCGCCCGAGATTCCTCCGTAGCTGACGAACCCCAGGGCCTTGTACTGCCACTCTCGCACCAGATAGTTGAGCGCATTGAGCAGAGACGGCGGCGGCCCATAGTTGTATTCGGGCATGACGAACAGGAAGGCATCCGCGCTGTCCACTGCGGCCGACCACGCTCGCGTATGCGCATGGCGGTAGTTGCCGAGGCGGGGATGCTCAGGCTCGTCGAACACCGGCAGCCCAAACGCCGCGATGTCGAGCAGGCCCGCGTCGAAGCGCGCGTGTGACGAAGCGGCTTCCAGGGCCCATTCGGCAATCCGGGGGCCGACCCGTCCCGGCCGGGTGCTGCAGACCAGGATGCGTAGACGTGGCTTCATGCGGATGCGCGGCCCAGTTGGCCGACGGCCTTGGCGATCCGTTCGGCATGGTCGCGGCTGTGGTGGGCGATGGCCTGGAATGCCGCCGAGAGCTCGAGGACCGTTTCCAGTCGCGCATGCTGCGCCTCGCGCATCAAGCGCTTGGCCATGCGCAGCGCATGCGGGGGATTGGCCGCCATCCGAAGCGCGAGCCGCACTGCGTGCGCCATCAGTTGCGCCTCGGGAACGACAGCGGAAACCAGCCCACACGCCAGCGCCTCCTCGGCATCGATCGCATCGCCGGTGAATGTCATCTCCGCCGCCTTGGAAGGGCCCACCAGGCGCTGCAGCAGAAAGGCGCCGCCATCGCCAGGGATGATGCCCAGTTTCACGAAGCTTTCGGCAAAGCGAGCATGCGGCGCGGCGATTCGAACATCGCACATGCACGCCAGGTCGAGTCCGGCGCCGATGGCGGGGCCGTTCACCGCGGCAATGGTCGGCACCTCCAACTGGTAGAGCGCCAGCGGGATACGGTGGATGCCTTCCTTGTAGTGGTACCGATCGTCTACGGCCTCCAGCCGAGGGTCCTGGACGCGCTCCAGCATCTGCTTGATGTCGCCGCCGGCACAGAACGCGCTGCCCGCGCCGGTCACGATGGCCGCGCGAATGCCCCGGTCGCGCGAGATGGCGGCGCAGGCGGCCTCGATGCCTTCGTACTGCGCCTGGGAGGCCAGCGCGTTGCGCGTTGCCGGCGTGTCCAGCGTGATGACGGCAATGGGGCCGTCGACTTCGTATCCGATGGGTGATTTCATGGTGGTGTGTCAGTCGATCTGGATCGCTCCGCTGTCAGCCAGCGCCTCGATGTCTTGCGCGGGCATGCCGAGCACCGTGCGCAGCACATCCCTTGTGTGGGCGCCCAGTTCCGGGGGCGCCATGTCGTATCGGACGGGCGACGCGGACAAGCGCAACGGGTTCGCCACCAGCGGCACCATGCCGCCGCCATCGTGCGGCAAGCTCACTTCCATGCCCCGTGCACGAACCTGGGGGTTGTCGAACACCTGGTCGATCGTGTTGATCGGCCCGCAGGGAACGCCCGCTGGCTCCAGCGCCGCGATCCAGTGCGCGGTGCCGTGCGTGACGGTGCAGCGCGCCAGCTCGGCAGCCAGGTCCTCGCGGTGCGCGACGCGATCGCGGTTGGAGGCAAAGCGCACGTCGGCGGCAAGCTCCGGGCATCCGAGCTCGGCGCACAGGCGCGCGAACTGCCCGTCGTTGCCGACGGCCACGATCATCTGGCCGTCGGCCGTCGGGAAATCCTGGTAGGGCACGATGTTGGGATGGGCGTTGCCCATGCGCCCGGGAGCGATGCCGCCGACCAGGTAGTTGGCAGCCTGGTTGGCGAGCGCGGCCACTTGCACGTCCAGCAGCGCAACGTCGATATGCTGGCCTTCCCCGGTGCGCTCGCGATGCGCCAGGGCCGCCAGGATGCCCACGGTGGCGTAGAGCCCCGTCATGACATCGGTGACGGCCACACCAACCTTCTGCGGGCCGGCGCCGGGCTCGCCGGCGCCGGCCCCAGTGATGCTCATCAGGCCGCCCATTCCCTGGATCAGGAAGTCGTAGCCCGGCCTGGCGGCGTAAGGTCCGGTCTGGCCGAAGCCAGTGATCGAGCAATAGATCAGCCGAGGGTTGAGCTTGCGCAGGCTCTCGTAGTCGAGCCCGTAGGCTGCGAGTCCGCCGACCTTGAAGTTCTCAATCAGCACATCGCATTGCGCAGCCAGCGAGCGCACCAGGGCCTGCCCCTGCGGCCGCATGAAGTCGATGGCCAGCGACTTCTTGTTGCGGTTGGCACACAGGAAGTAGGCGGCATCTAGCGCTTGCCCGTCCTTGCCACGAATGAAGGGCGGGCCCCAGGCTCGTGTGTCGTCGCCAACACCCGGCCGCTCGATCTTGAAGGTTTCCGCGCCCAGGTCCGCCAGCAGCTGGCCGGCCCACGGGCCCGCCAGGATGCGCGACAAGTCCAGCACCTTCAGGTGCGAGAGCGCGCCCGTCATAGCAAGCCGGGGTAGGAACCCCCGTCGAGCTGCAGGTTCTGTCCCGAAATGAAGCCCGCCTGCACACTGCACAGGTAGGCGCAGGCATCGCCGAACTCCTTCAGCGTGCCGAAACGCCTGGCCGCGATGCCCGCGGTGATGCGGGCGCGGGCCTGGTCCCAGCTCAGCTTCTCCGAGTTCATCAGGCGCTGCGTCATCTCGACTTGCCGCGGGCTGTCGATGCGCTCTGGCAACAGCTGGTTGATCGTCACGTTGTCGCAGGCGACGTCGAGCGAAAGCGCCTTGGCGAACGCGGTCAATCCGGTGCGTGCGGTGGTCGACAGCGCCATGTGCGGGCGAGGCGTCTTCACCATCGCCGAGGTGATGCTGACGACGCGGCCGAACTTGCGCTTTCGCATGCCCGGCACGACCGCCTGCATCAGGTAGATCGGACTCAACAGATTGGCTGCCAACGCCCTTTCCCAGACCTGCGGTGTCCATTCATCCATCTGCCCCGGCGGTGGACCGGCGTTGTTGTTGACCAGGATGTCGGGCTCCGGGCAGGCCGCGAGCAATGCGCTGCGACCTTCGCCGACATTGATGTCGGCACACACAGCCACGACCGTGCCGCCGGACCGCTGCGCCAGATCGGCCGCGGCCTTCTCCAGCTTCTGCGGCTCCCGGCCATTGATGTAGACGATGGCCCCTTCGCGCGCCAGCGATTCCGCGCACGCGAGGCCCAGCCCTTGCGACGACGCGCAGACAATGGCCTTGCGGCCCTTCAATCCCAGATCCATGGTGACGCCCTGCGCTCAGCGAATCTTCTGGTCGCGCCAGTGGTTGTTGGGCGTTCGGTTGCCGGCCAGCCAGTCTCGCAGCTCGCGGTGCGGATCGGCCTTGGCGCGTTCCTCGAAGATCTCCGGGCTGTTCTGGGCGTCGTACGCGAACTCCATGGTGAAGTCGTCCGGCGAGGTCACGTAAAGCGACATGCAATAGCCGTGGTGCGTTTCGTTGAAGGGATAGCCCGCGGCCTGCAGCCGCCGCTCGATGTCCTCGTAGGTCGCCAGGTCCACCTTGACGGCCAAGTGGTCATAGCGCAGGTTCGGCAACACGGGCGGACGGAACTTCTCGTACGCCCCGGGGTTGGCGAACTGGAAGAAGGACAGCGCGCTTCCGTCCGCGAAGCTGTAGTAGGTGTGGCAAAGGTTGAGCGTCGCATCCAGATCGCGGTTGAAGACCTCCTCGCACCAGGTGCTCGTGAGCGGAATGCCCAGCAGGTCCTCGATGAACTTCCTGTTGGCTTCCTGGTCGCGAACGATGAAGGCGTGGTGGTGCATGCGCTCGGGCAGCCTCGCGAGCGGAGGGTTGACGACGGTGTTCGTTGGCATATGAAGTTTTCTCCGGTGAAGGCGTGCGACAGCGGCTAGCTCAGGCTGGGGCCATCGATGCGAATGCTCTGTTCCAGGGCCTCGCACTGTTCGTAGATCCAGACGTCGTAGGCGGCGAGCCGGTTGGCCCACTTCGGGCTCACCTTGTTGACGCAATGGTTCGTCAGGCGATCGGTCCAGTCCCGGGTTGCGGCCCAGGGATTCCTGGCATCCGCCGCGTTCAAGGCATCGTTGGCATACGGGACGGTGCCGATCGCTTCGGTGACCGCGTTGTGCAGGTCCGTCATGAATTCGAGCTGCGTGCTCACGTCGGCCTTGGTGCCCGGCTGGAAATGCCCGGCGACGAGCTTGTCGAAATCCCAGCGCTCACTCATGCTCTTGACCAGCGCGTAGTAGCCCGGAATGTCGGTGGCAAGTCCCATGCGGCGCCACATCATCCAGCCCGGGTAGACCACGTCCACGAGCATCAGCACCTTCTGGCCGGGGTGGTAGATGCCGATGTTCCCGCGATCATGATTGGGGCCGGGAAAACGCAGTTGCAGCGTCTGGTTGCCCACCACCAGCGGGAAGTCGACATCCTGCGTGTCGAAGGTCTGGTTCGGAACGGGACGGTTCGGGTCCTTGGCGGCGGCGAGCGTCTTGCGCGTCTCTTCGTGCGCCACGATCTTCAGGCCCGGGTGGGCTTTGACCACCTGGCCGGCATAGCCGATGTGATCGATGTGGGCGTGGCTGTAGACCAGCGCAACAATGGTCGCGCCCATAGCCACCTCCTGGATCGCCTTCAGGATCTTCGGGCCCAGCGTCGGTGGTGCATCCGCAAGGATCACCCCAGCGTCGGAGACGACGAACATGGTGCTGTAGATGCCATCGCCCACCGTGTAGAGGCCGCCACCCAGGTTGTCGACGCGGTAGCCCTTGAGCGGATCGATGGGCGGGCCCATCTGCGCCTCGGTGAGCGGGGTGTAGGCGTCCGACCGCACATTGGGCGGCACGATGTCCGGCATGTTCGCGTAAGGCAGGCCCCAGGGAGTGGCCTGCGCGCCCTTGCGCACCTGCTGTCCCTGGACCTGGGCCTGCGATGGCGCCTGGGCCTGAGCATCATTGCCGCCGCAGCCTTCGAGGGTGCCGGCGGCAGCCAGCACCAGGGCCGGCAGCAGTAGTCGATGTAGGCGATTCATGTTGTCTCCGAGTGGTTCGAGAAATCGTTTGCTCACTTGTCGCCGAGCCGGGGCGCGACCGAGCGCCAGGCGTCGCGGTGCTCAGCCAACGCGACCTGGGTCTGCGTCCGGTCCAGCGCCATCGGCTCGTAGCCGGCGTGCTTGAGCCTGGCGGCGAAACCGGGGTCCTTGCCCAGCGCAGTCGCCGCTGCGGTCAACCTGTCGAGCGTGCGTTCGGGTGTCCCGCTCGGCGCGAACAGGCCGAACCAGCCGAACACCTTCAGGTCCCGCAGCCCTATTTCCCTGGTGGAGGGCACGTCGGGAAATTCCGGCGAGCGGCTCGTTCCCACCACCGCCAATGCCTTGACCCGCTTGTCCTTGAGCTGGGCCTGCGCGGCCCCACCGGAGGACAGGAGTACCTGGATCGTCCCGCCGAGCAGGTCGGTCATCGCTTGAGCGCTGCCCCGGTAGGGCACGCCCAGCATGGACAGCCCTGCCTCTCGGGCCAGGAGTTCGGTCGTGAAGCCAAACTCGTGGCTTGGCACCCCATAGCTCAGCGCCTTGGGATTGGCCTTCGAGTAGGCGACCAGTTCCTGCAGGGAATTGGCAGGCACCGAGGTGTTGACCAGCAATACCAGCGGGGTCTTGGCGACGATCGCGACCGGCACGAAGGCGCGTTCGGGATCAAAAGGTGGCCTGGGCTCGACGAACTGTGCGATCGTGATGGGACTTTGTGGCGTGAACAGCAAGGTGCGTCCATCCGGCTTCGCCCTTGCCACTGCATCGGCGCCGATGTTGCCGGCGGCGCCCGCCATGTTTTCGACGATGACCGTTTCCTTGAGGGCTTCGCGCAGGCCATCGGCGACCAGGCGTGCCACCACATCGCTGCCGCCGCCCGCGGCGAACGGCACCACCAACCGTATGGCCGCGGCGTTGCCGGTCTGCGCCGGCAGCGGGCCATGAAGGCCGAAGAGTGTTGCGGCAATGGCCAATGCCGCGCGGCGTGAGAGTCGTCCAGTCTCGATGTTCATTCCAGTCTCCATGTCTCAGATCGTTCTCACCAATGCCGATACATCCCAGCGTGACTCGCCGCCGACGATCGGCAGGCAGTCCGGCGGAAAGTCCTGCCTGATCTCTACGCCTCGCGCCAGGACGGCATCGAGGAAACCGGGCAGGTGCTTCATCGCGTCGTTCGGCTTGTCGTGCAGCACGACGGCTGTCCAATCCCTCGCTTCTATGTCAGCGAGGGCACGCGCCACCCACGCGTCGGAAGGCTGCTCCCAGTCCCGCGGCACGCTGTTCCACAGCACCACGGTGTGTCCCGTGCGGCGCAGGTAGTCAAGGGATTCCGCGGTGAATACATGCGGCCCGAGAATTCCCTTGCCGGCATACGGGCGAAACAGCGGCACGTCCTCGTGGAGCCCGTCGAGCAGCGTGTCCATTCCCTCGATCTCCCTCAAGTGATGACAAGGCGGCGCGTCTTCCCGGCCCAGAGGCACGTCGTGGCTCAAGGTGTGGTTGCCGATCCAATGGCCCTCGGCCTTCGCGCGCTCGGCCAGCGTACGCGCCCCGGCCGCGCGCAGCTGCTTTCCGACCAGGAAGAAGCTTGCCCTGATGGCGCGCGCCGCAAGGGCATCCAGTACGGCGGCGGTGCCTTCCGTGGGTCCGTTGTCGAAGCTGAGGGTCAGCCGTTTCATGTCTGCTCGCGATGTCTCGTTCTTGGAGACACGGATGATCCGAGTTGGGGCCCGACCGGTCTGTCCCCAAGATCGGGGACGGGGATTCCCGGGCGGGGCAGAGGTCTATGATCGAGATCCGTTCGCAGTCCGTCCTCGCCTCCGCCATGCCTGACGAATCGATCTTTCCTCGGGCGCTCGACGCCATCGGGCGTCAGGAATTCGCCCCCACGCTGCTGGCGCACCTGAATGCCGCAGTCGGTGCCGAGCATTGCGTGCTGTACCGCTTCGACGAAGACGACCTGGAAATCCTGGGCTATGCAAGCTCGAACGGCACCGCCATGGCCGGAGTCAACTCGTCACGCTACCGCAAGGATTTCTGGAAGCGTGATGCGATCTTCCATGGCCTGAAGGCCAGCCTGAGTGGCTACCGCTCCGAGGTGGCCTGCGTTCCAGCCGATCAGGTCGGCGATGCCGAGTTTCGCCACGAACTGTTCCTGCTGCAGCACCTGGCCGGGCGCGCGATGCTGGTCGGCGAGCGCAACGACAAGCTCTATGGCGTCTCACTGTTTCGCAACGACGCGGTCGGATTTTTCTCGGAGTCCGAGCGCCATGTCATCCAGTCCGTCGCCGACACCCTGATTTCATGCGTTGCCAAGCACCATGACCTGTTGGCCAGGACGAAGTCCTTGTCCGCCCTGTTCAATTCGGTCGACGACCTGGCGTCGCGCTTCGCGCAGGTACCCGCACAGCTCAGCGTCCGCGAATGCGAGGTCTGTGCCCGCATCGTCTACGGCATGTCGATGAAGGAGATTGCCCGCGACCTGGCCATCTCGGCCGAAAGCGGCACCACCTACCAGAAGCGGGCCTTCCTGCGTCTAGGCGTGGCGAGCCGCGCGCAACTGCTGCGGCGGTTGCTGGAGCACTTGAGTTGAGCTGGGCTACCGGCCCGGCAGCGGCGGCACGGCAGCCGCGCTGCATCTGCGTGCGTCAGCTCAGGTCGCCTGGTCGATCTCAAGGTTGTCGATGAGCCGCGTGGACCCCAAGCGGGCGGCGGCCAGGGCCACCAGCGGCTCTCCGGGCGTGGCGGCGGCCTGCAAGTCGGAGCGGCGCCGCAGCACCAGGTAGTCGGGCTGCCAACCTCGCTGGCGGAGCAACTCCGTGGCGCGCGCTTCGATGGCCGCCAGGTCGCGCTCGCCCGAGCGCAGGGCTTCGGCCATGGACCGCAGCGCCTTCGACAATTGAATGGCCTCCGCGCGTTCCGATTCGCTCAGGTAGCCGTTGCGCGAAGACAGGGCAAGGCCGTCGTCGGCGCGGCGCGTTTCGGCGCCCACGATCTCGATGGGCAATGCGAACTGCCGCACCATGTGGCGGATGATCATGAGCTGCTGGTAGTCCTTCTTGCCAAACAAGGCCACGGCCGGCTGCACGCAGGAGAACAGCTTCATCACCACCGTGCAGACGCCGACGAAGAAGCCCGGGCGGAAATGACCCTCGAGGATGTCGGCCAGGGCCGGATCGGGATGCACCTTGCAGGTCTGCGGCTCGGGATACAGCGCTTTTTCGTCAGGCGCGAACAGCACGTCGCAGCCCATCGAGCGCAGCTTCTCGCAGTCGCTGTCCCAGGTGCGCGGATAGGTGTCGAAGTCTTCGTGCGGCAGGAACTGCAGGCGGTTGACGAAGATGCTGACGACGCTCACGTCGCCCAGCGGCTTGGCCTGGCGCAGCAGGTCCAGGTGGCCGTCGTGCAGGTTGCCCATGGTGGGGACGAAGGCGGGGCGGCGATAGGCGCCGAGGTGTTCGCGCAGGTCGGCGATGGTGCGGGCGATGTACATGGGCTTGAATCGAATGCAATGATGGTGTGGCCTACCAGGCGTGCTGCTGGTCGTCCGGAAAACTGCCGTCCTTGACGGCGCGCACATAGGCCTGCAGCGCCTGCAGCACGCCTTGGCCCTCGGCCATGAAGTTGCGCACGAACTTCGGCATCTTGCCCAGGTTCATGCCCAGCATGTCGTGCAGCACCAGCACCTGGCCGGCGGTGCCGCGGCCGGCACCGATGCCGATGGTGGCGCAGCGGGCGAGCTCCTGCGTCAGCGTGGCGGAGAGTGCGGCCGGCACCATTTCCAGCACCAGCATCGCAGCGCCGGCATCCTGCAGTTCAAGCGCATGCCGGCGCAGTTGCGCAGCCGCTTCGTCGCCCCGGCCCTGGACGCGGTAGCCACCGAGCGCGTGCACCGTCTGCGGCGTCAAGCCCAGGTGCGCGCACACCGGGATGCCGCGCTCCACCAGGAAGCGCACGGTCTCGCTGGTCCAGCCACCGCCTTCGAGCTTGACCATGTGGGCGCCGGCCTGCATCAGCACGGTGGCGCTGCGCAAGGCCTGCTCGCGCGACTCCTGGTAGCTGCCGAAGGGCAGGTCGGCGACCAGCCAGGCCGTGCCCTGCACGCGATGCAGACCGCGAAAAACGCTCTCGGTGTGATAGCGCATGGTCTCGAGCGTGACGCCCACGGTGCTGTGCAGCCCCTGGCACACCATGCCCAGCGAATCGCCCACCAGGATGCACTCCACCCCCGCAGCATCGGCCATGGCGGCGAAGGTCGCGTCGTAGGCCGTCAGCATGGTGATCTTCTCGCCACGCGCATGCAGGTCCGCCAGGCGCGGCAGGCTCAGCGGCTTGCGCTGCGATGGCGGCGAGGCCGGCGGCAGCGTGCCGTAAGGGCTGCTCGTTGCGGTCGACATGGCAGCGTCCTCAGGCGGCGACCAGGCTCTCGCACGACGCCGCCTGCACCGGAATGTGGCTGCGTTCTTCCTGGATGCGGTTGGCGCCGTCGACGAACACCAGCTTGGGCTTGTAGCCGGCCACCTGCTCCTCCGGCACCAGGCCGAAGGCGGCAATGATGATCAGGTCGCCCACCGAGGCACGCCGCGCCGCCGAGCCGTTGACCGAGATGATGCCGCTGCCACGCTCGCCGCGGATCGCATAGGTCACGAAGCGCTCGCCATTGTTGATGTTCCAGATGTGCACTTGCTCGTTCTCGGCCAGGTTGGCGGCATCGAGCAGGTCTTCGTCGATGGCGCAGGAGCCTTCGTAGTGCAGTTCGCAATCGGTGACCGCGACGCGGTGGATCTTCGACTTGAGCAGTGTGCGGAACATGGCTGAGGAACCTCTTGGAGTCGGACGGTGAAAGACAGCGGCCGGCAGCCGGCCAGCGCGTCATCAGGACGATGACGCTGCGTGGGGCTGTCTCGGGAGGGGGCGGGGATGGCGGCCGGAGCGGCCGAAATCGGTTTCAAGCTTCTGCGTCACTGCGGCGAATTCGATGATTTCGAATCTGTCGCTGGAGCTTGGATACGCAGCCATGAATTTCCGATCGCGGCGAACTGTAGCACCGCCGGCCTTGCCGCTAGGTCGGCACGATCCGAATGCCGAGCTTGCCGAACTGTGCACCCGACTCCAGCCGCGTGAGCGCCTCGTGCACAGCCTCCAGCGGATACACCGCGTCGATGTGCGGGCGCACCCGTCCCCCGCCACAGGCGGACAGCAGGTCGCGAAACTCCGACAGGTTGCCCAGCGTGGAGCCGAACACCTGCAACTGGCGAATGAACAGTCGCCGCAAATCGGCGCCGGGCTGGTCGCCGGTGGTGGCGCCGCAGGTCACGAGGCGCCCGCCGCGCACCAGTGATTTCATTGCGCTGCCCCAGGCCGCGGCGCCCACGTTCTCGATCACGACATCGACGCCGCGCCCGCCGGTGAGGGCCTGCACTGCCTTGGCCACGTCCTGCGCCGTGCTGTTGATGCCATGGTCGGCACCCAGCGCGGCTGCACGTTCCACCTTGGCAGCGTCGCGCGAAGTCACGATCACGCGCGCGCCGGTCATCTTGGCCAGTTGCAGCGCCGCCAGCGAGACGCCGCCGCCAATGCCGAAGACCAGCACCGTCTCGTGCGCCTGCAGGCGGGCCTGGGTGAACAGCATGCGCCAGGCCGTGAGGTGGGTGACGCCCAGCGCCGCCGCCTGCATGGCATCCATGCCGGCCGGGATCGGGAAGACATTGCGCGCCGGCACGCTGACGAATTCGGCGAAGCTGCCGTCGCGGTGTTCGCCGAGCAGGCGCATCGAGGTGCACAGCACGTCGTCGCCGCGCAGGCAGAACTCGCAGCGGCCGCAGGCGATGCCGGGGTGCAGCACCACGCGCTGCCCGGGTGCCAGCAGCGTCTCGCCGGCGTCGACCTCCTCCACCACCCCGGCGCCGTCCAGGCCCATGATCTGCGGCAGGCGATGCGTGATGCCGACGCCGCTGTCGCGCATGTACAGGTCGACCCGGTTGACGGTGGCGGCGTGCAGGCGCACCAGCACTTCGCCGGCCTGGCGCTGCGGCATCGGGCGCTGGCCTGCGCAGACCACCTCGTTGCCGCCATGGCCGGTGATATAGGCGGCCCTCATCATCATGGTCATAGCGCCCCCACCAAAGGATTCGTTGAATATGGATTATTCAGCGGTGCTCAAAACATGGCGCGCGCTTTTCCAGGAAGGCGTGCATGCCCTCGTGCGCGTCCTCGCTGGCGAAGCGGGCGTACAACTGGCGCCGCTCGAACAAGATGCCTTCGCTGAGCGAGGCCTCGTAGGCGCGGTTGACCGACTCCTTGATCGCCATCAGCGCGGGCAGCGAGTACTGCGCAATCGTCGCCGCCAGCGCCAGGGCCTGGCTGTCGAGTTCGTCATCGGGCACCACGCGCGAGACCAGTCCGTAGCGGTCGGCCTCATCGGCATCGAGCATGCGCGCCGACAGGCACATGTCCATCGCCTTAGCCTTGCCGACCGCCAGCGGCAAGCGCTGGGTGCCGCCGGCGCCGGGCAGCATTGCCAGCTTGATCTCGGGCAACGCGAATCGGGCACCTTGCGCGGCGACCACGATGTCGCAGGCCAGCGCCAGCTCGCAGCCACCCCCCATCGCAAAGCCCGCCACCGCGGCGATCACCGGCTTGCGCACCCTGCGGATGGTCTCCCAGTTGCGGGTGATGAACTCGTCGCGGTAGACATCCATGCAGCTCCACTCGGCCATCGCGGCGATGTCGGCGCCGGCGGCGAAGGCCTTGGCGCTGCCGCGGATCACGATGGCCCCGATGGCTTCGTCGGCGTCAAGCTCCAACAGTGCCTTGCCCAGCGCATCCATCAGCGCATCATTGAGCGCATTGAGCTGGCGCGGGCGGTTGAGCGTGATGACGCCAACGCGGCCGTTGCGCTCGACAAGGACGAGGGCTTCCTGCATCGCTTCCGTTCCCATCAGTCGACCGAGATCTTGCGATCCTTGATCAGCACCGTGAGCAGCTTGCCTTCGTCGGTGAGAAGCTTGCGGAAGGCCGTGGCATCCAGCGGTGCCGGCTCGGCGCCCAGGTCGCCGAAGCGCTTGGCCAGGGTGGGCTGGGCCAGCAGCCTGGCCAGCTCGCGGTTGAGCCGCGCGATCACTTCCGGCGGCGTGCCGTTGGGCGCCCACAGGCCGAACCAGATGTCGAGCTCGGCGCCGCTGATGCCCTGCTCGGCCAGCGTGGGCACGTCGGGGAAGAAGGGCAAGCGGCGGCTGCTCGCGACCGCCAGAAGCTTGACCTTGCCGGTGCGGATGTGCGGGAAGGCGATGCCCGGATCGAACACATAGTCGGCCTGCCCGCCCATCACGTCCTGCAAGGCAGGCGCGGCGCCGCGGTAGGGGATGTGCGTGGCGAAGATGCCAGTCTGCTGCTTGAACAGCTCGGCCGCCAGATGCGGCGGCGTGCCGGCGCCCGCGGAGGCATAGGAGAGCTTGCCGGGCTGCGCCTTGCCCATGGCCACGAGCTCCTTGGCATCGCGCACCTCCAGCGTGGGCCGCGTCACCAGGTACATCGCCGTGCGGCCCAGGCCGGCCACCGGCGCCAGGTCCTTGGCAGGTGTGAAGTTGGCCTTGAAGAGGGAAGGGTTGGCGGTCTCGACCGAGGTTGGCGCCAGCAACAGCGTGTGGCCGTCGGGCGCTGCGCGCACCACCTCCTGGGCCGCGATGTTGCCGCTGCCCCCGGGCTTGTTGTCGATGATGACCGGCTGGCCCAGCGCCTCCGACAGCGACTGCGAGACCACGCGCGCCATCATGTCGGTGGTGCCGCCCGGCGCGAAGCCGACGACGATGCGCACCGGCTTGCTTGGCCAGGCGGCCTGGGCCATCGCCTGCCCGAAAGGCAGGATCAGCGAGAGCGCGGCGCACAGCAGGGCGCGGCGGGGAAAGGCAATGCACGAGGTGTTCATCGGGAGTCTCCTCGAGGTGATGTGGCTCACAGCGTTCCGTCGCGCAGCATCTCGCGCAGCTTGAATTTCTGGATCTTTCCGGAGGGGGTGCTGGGCATCGCGTCTCGCACGATGAGGCGCTCCGGGATGTACTGGAGCGCGAGCTTCTGCGCTTTCAGGAACGCGACCATGCCGGCGAAGTCGAGTTGCTGACCGGTCTTGGGCACCACCACCGCGCAGGCGCGTTCGCCCAGGCGCTCGTCCGGATAGGCCACGATGGCGGCATGCGCGATGGCCGGATGCCGGTACAAGAGCGCCTCGACCTCCACCACCGGGATGTTCTCGCCACCGCGGATGATCACGTCCTTGCTGCGCCCGCTGATGCGGATGTAGCCCTTGGCGTCCATGCGCGCAAGGTCGCCGCTGTCGAACCAGCCTTGCGCGTCGGTGCTGTTCCATTGCGGGCGCTTCAGGTAGCCGCCGAAGTTGGAGCAGGCGCGCACCATCAGGCGGCCGCTCCCGCCGGTCGGCATTGCGTGCCCGTTTGCATCGGCGATCTTGATTTCCACACCGGGCAGCGGACAGCCGTCGGTGGTGAAGGCCAGGGTGTCCTCGTCCTCCAGCTTGATCATGGTGACCGCGCCGTTCTCCGTCATGCCCCAGGCCGAGACGATCTTGGTGCCGAGCACCGCGCGCGCCTGTTCCACCAGGGCGCCGGGGATGGGTGCGCCTGCGCACAGGAAGGTCTTGAGGCTGGGCACCGCCTGCCCGCCTTCCTGCACCGTCTTCGTGAGGTCGGTGAGGAAAGGCGTGGACGCCATGGTGAAGGTGCAACCTTCGGCGCGGATCAGCTCGCCCGCCTTGACCGGGTCCCAGATGTCCTGCATCACCATGCGGGCGCCCAGCATGATGGGCATCATCAGGCCATACATGAAGCCGGTCTGGTGCGCCATGGGCGAGGCCATCAGCACCACGTCGTCCTGACCCAGGTGCAGGCGCTCAGCATAGGCCGTGATGTTGGCCATCGCGGTGTTGGCCGAATGCATCACGCCCTTGGGCTCGCCGGTGGTGCCGGAGGTGTAGATGAGCTGGGTGATGTCGTCGGGGCTCGGCCGGTCGCGCGTCAGGATGGCCTGCGCATCTGTCTCCTTCTCCCATTGCGGCGTGGTCAGGAGCGCATCGAAGTCATCGGCGCCACCGCCATCGACCACCACGATGCGTTGCAGGTGCGGCAGGTCGGCCTGCAACCCGCGCGCCATTCCCTCGTGGTCGAAGCCGCGGAACACCTTCGGCACGACCAGCAGCTTCGCCTGCGCATGGCCCAGCATGAAGGACAGTTCGCGCTCGCGGAAGATGTGCATCAGCGGGTTGATCACCGCGCCGATGCGCGAGCACGCCAGGTACATCAGGCTGAACTGCCACCAGTTGGGCAGCTGCATCGCCACTACGTCGTTGCGCTGCACCCCCAGGCGCGACAGCCCGATCGCCATGCGGTCGGCGAGCGCCGCCAGTTCGCGGTAGGTGAAGCGCGTCACGCCGGTCTCGCGCACCGCCGTCAGCGCGAGCTTGTCCGGATGCGCTGCGACGCAGTCGTCGAGGTCGTCGTTGATGGTGCGGTCGCGCCAGTGGCCGCGGGCAATGCTTTGGTCGCGCCGGGGTGGCAGAAGAACGGGATCGAATTGCATGCTGTGTCTCCGTGGAAGTGGATGTCTGCTCAAGCCGGGACGGCGCCGCGGCCGGCCCGCGCGCGGGCGATGATGGTTTTCATGATCTGGGCGGTGCCGTCGCCGATCTGGAAGCCCAGCACGTCGCGCATGCGCTGCTCCATCGGGCCGCGGTCGTAGCCGCCATGGCCGAACATCAGAAGGCACTGGTGGATCGCGTCATAAGCGAGCTTGGGCGCCCACCACTTGCACATGGCCGCCTCGGCGCTGTGCGGCGCGTTCCGGTCCTTGAGCCACAGCGCCTGCAGGCACAACAGACGCGCCGCCTCCACCTGCGTCTCGTAGTCGGCCAGCGGATGCGAGACGCCCTGGAAAGCCGAGAGCGGCTTGCCGAAGGCGTTGCGCTCGGCCACGTAGGCCCAGGTCTCCTCCAGCGCCACGCGGGCCACCGCGAGCACCTGCAGGCCGATCAGGGCGCGCGAGAAGTCGAAGCCCTGCATCACCTGCACGAAGCCCTTGTCCTCGTTGCCCAGACGGTGCGAGACGGGAACGCGCACGTTCTCGAAGAAGATCGAGCCGCGCCCGATGGCGCGCTGGCCGTGGCAGTCGAAGCGGTTGGTGGTGACGCCCGGCAGGTCCATCGGCACCAGCAGCGCGGTCACGCCGTGGGCGGCGGACTCCACCGTGCCGGTGCGGCCGAACACCACGGTGGCGTCGGCCTGGTCGGCGGCCGAGATCGACGTCTTCTCTCCGTTGATCACGTACTCCTCGCCCACCCGCTCGACCTTCAGGCGCAGGTTCGCTGCGTCCGAGCCGCCGCGCGGTTCGGTCAGCGCGATCGCCAGCAGCGCCTCGCCAGCAGTGAGCTTCTTCAGCCAGGGCAGTCCCACCTCCGGCCGCGCGTGGTGCGACAGGATCTGGCCGTTGAGCGAGGCCAGCAGGTTGATGTAGGAGAGGCTCAGGTCGGCCCGAGCGATCTCCTCATGGATCACGCCGGCGGCCAGGCAGCCCATGCCCTGCCCGCCCATCTCTTCGGACAGTTCCGGGGCGATGAAGCCCATCTGGCCCATCTCGCGCATCAGCGCGCGGTCCAGCACGCGGGTCTGGTCGCGCTCCTGGTAGCCGGGCGCGATGCGATCGGTGGCAAAGCGGCGCGCATGTTCGCCCAGCGCCTGCAGGTCTTCGTCGATGTACGGGTTCATTTGCATATCTCCAGGGTGAGCTGCGCCCGAGCGCGCCTTGCGCGCGCTCTCGCGACGTTGTCTTCAAGGGGTGGGTGGAGCGCCTACTTGGCGTACTTGCGGAACTCGGGCTTGCGCTTGTCCTTCAGCGCCGCCACGCCTTCGCGCGATTCCGCGGTGTCGTAGTAAAGCTTGAGCGCGTACATGCCCAGGCCCGCGATACCGGCCTGGTGTGCGGTGTCGGCGTTGAAGCTGCGCTTGGCGATGGCGAGCGCCGTGGGACTGCGCTCGCAGATTTCCTCGGCCCACTTCTGCACCTCGGCGTCGAGCTGGTCGTGCGGAACCACGGCATTGGCCAGGCCCATGGCCACGGCCTCGGCGCCGCTGTAGCGGCGGTTGAGATACCAGATTTCACGCGCCTTCTTCTCGCCGACCACGCGGGCCAGGAAGGCGGTGCCGTAGCCGGGGTCGACCGAGCCCATCTTCGGGCCGACCTGGCCGAAGATCGCCTTCTCGGAGCAGATGGTCAGGTCGCAGATCGTGCACAGCACGTTGCCGCCGCCGATGGCGAAGCCCTGCACCCGGGCGATCACCGGCTTGGGCACGTTGCGGATGGCGTCGTGCAGCTCCTCCATCGGCAGGCCGATGGTGCCTCGGCCGTCGTAGTTGCCGTCGTGCGCCGACTGGTCGCCGCCGGTGCAGAAGGCCCGGTCGCCGGCGCCCGCCAGCACGATGGCGCCGATGCTCCGGTCGTAGCCGGCCTTGTTCAGCGCCTTGATGAGCTCGTCGCAGGTCTGGCCGCGAAAGGAGTTCATCTTCTCCGGGCGGTTGATGGTGATCCAGGCCACGCCGTTGCGGTTCTCGTAGAGGATGTCTTCGAAGTTCATGTCTTGCTCCTGTGGGGTACTTGGATTGAAATCAGCCGTTCATCGTCAGGCCGCCCGACACGCTCAGCACCTGGCCGGTGACGAAGGCGGCGTCCTCGCTGGCGAAGAAGAGGATGGCGCCGGGCAGATCGTCCGGCTTGCCGATGCGGCCCAGCGGAATCGAGCGGGTGAAGGCCTCCATCAGCTTCTCAGGGTTGCCGGCGCCTTCCTTGTAGTCGGCGAAGAGCGCCGTGTCGGTGGGCCCCGGGCACACCACGTTGACCGTGATGCCGTGGCGCGCATGCTCGCGGGCGATGGTCTTGGAAAAGGCCACCAGGCCACCCTTGCAGGCGGCGTAGACCGCCTCGCCGGAAGAGCCCACGCGCGCCGCGTCGGAGGCGATGTTGACGATGCGGCCATTCTTGCGCGCCGCCATGCCCGGCAGCACCGCGTGGTGCATGTGCAGCGCACCGGTCAGGTTGATGGCGATCAGCTTGTCCCACTGCGCCGGCTCGGTCTTGGTGAAGGGCTTGAAGATGTCCCAGCCGGCGTTGTTGACGAGGACGTCGACCACGCCGAATTTTTCCTCGGCGGCCGCCACCGCGGCGTTGACGCTCTCGCGGTCGGTGATGTCGCACTGGAAGGCCTGCGCCTTGCCGCCGCCGGCACGCACCGCCGCGGCCACCTTCTCGGCGGCCTCCAGGTTCAGGTCGAACACCGCCACCTGCGCGCCTTCCGCGCCGAAGCGCCGGCAGGTCGCGCCGCCGATGCCGCCACCGCCGCCGGTGACCACCACTGTCTCGTTGTCAAAGCGCTTCATGATCCGTCCTTTCGATTGCCAAGGGAGTGGAGTTGATCGAAGATCTGTCGCATCAACTCCGCTAATGCGTCAATGTATTGACGTATTCTGCATCCGCTCGGCAAACGAGCGCAAGTCCTAATTTTCTTTCTGATTTCATGGTTAACCCTAGCGTCGCGCCTCTCTCAGCCAAGAACGAATTGGCCAACAGATTGTTCTTTCGTCTCTACCAATGCGCCAACATGTTGCATAAAACGGGCACCCGCGCGGTGGAGGCGGAGGGGCTGACCACGCAGCAATGGGCGGTGCTGGGCGCCCTCTCGCGCGAGAAGGCAGAGGGCGGGATGAGCGTGGGCGACCTGGCCCGCTACCTCATGGTGAGCCGGCAGAACCTGTCAGGGCTGATCGGACGGATGGAGCGCGACGGGCATGTCGCGGTGCTGCCGGACGGACGCGACCGTCGCTCGCGCCTGGTGACGATGACGGAGTCGGGCCGGCATGTCTGGCAGGACTTGGCGCGACCGAAGATCCTGGCCTATTACGATGAAATACTGACGGACTTCTCGATCAACGACGTCACGCACACACTGCACTACCTGCTGAAGATCCTCGAGAACATGCAGCGGCTCGATGCCCAATGGCAGTCGCCGGATGGCGAGAGTGAAGCTGGAAGCGAAGCGGGCATCTGAAACCCAGGGCTTACTCGCTCACACCCTCTTCAAGGCAGCGGATCGCTGCGTGCTCGCCAGGTAGCTCTTGTGCGTCAGCAATCGCTCAAGTCGCGCTCGCAGTATCGGCATTCGTCAACATCGATGCTGCAGCATCGCGCTTGGTCAGCTTGCCGTCCACCGTCGCGCCGCAGTCCATCCGCAGTTGCAGATACTCGATGTTGCCGGTGACATGGGCATTGGCCTGCAGGTCCACGAAATGATCGGCGATCACGTCGCCGATGATCGTTCCGTTGACGATCAGGTCGTAGCCGCGCACGTTGCCGGTGATCTTGCCGTGTTCGCTCAGGACGAGCAGCGCCTCGCTGTCGGACTTGCCGGTCACGTTGCCCTTGACGTGGCCATCCATGCGCAGGCCCTCACCGAATTCAAGGTCGCCGGCAAGAACCACGTCCCGCGCGATCAAGGTGGTGAACTTCGTCCGGCGAACATCCGGTGAACTCTTTTTGCCAAACATGGACGTTTCTCTAAAAAGGGGAATTTGTCAGCGGCGCTGTTGCACCTGCGTGCGCAGGAAGCGCAGTTCTTCGCTCAATCGCCTGGCTTCGGCGGCCGATGCGTCGGCGCTTTGCTGGACGGCGGTTCGCGCCGCCGCCTCCTGCTCGAGCGCGAGTCGAGTGCGTGTCAGTTCCAACCGGACGCCGTCGTCCGCAGGTTCGGCGACGCAAGGGGTGGGCAGCATGCCGTGCTGCACATAACCGAACGCCGCCGCTGCACCCAGCGCAAGACAGGCCACGCACGCAATCGCCCACCGCCCGAAGCTGGCGACGCGCGAGCGAAGGGCTTGCGGCGCATACGCGTGCTGCGTGAGGCGACCAAGGCGGCGAAACGCTGGCGAATCAACCATGCGGATGCTCGTCGAACAAGGTCAGGTAGCCGGCCGGATTGACGGGCGCCCCGTTCTCCAGCACTTCCATGTGCAGGTGCGGTCCGGTCGAGCGGCCGGTCGACCCGACGTCTGCGATGTGCTGACGCGGCAGCACCACCTCGCCTTCCCGCACGATCAGGCGCGACGCGTGGGCGTAGCGGGTCACGAGCCCGTTGCCGTGATCGATCTCCACGACCCGCCCGTAGCCGTCTTTTTCGCCGGCGTAGACCACGCGACCACCGGCGGTGGCGAGGATCGGCGTACCCGTTGGCGCGACAAGATCGACACCGGAATGAAAACTCAGCCGGCTGTTGAATGGATCCACACGGTTCCCGTAGGCCGAGCCGAAGCGGGCGCCTTCAAGCGGCACGCGTCCTGGAACCGTGGCCCACACGTTGGCGTGAGCGACGGCCTCTTGCTCGAGCAGGGCCAGCAACTCGCCCATGCACTCGATCTGCTGCTGCACGATCTTGGCGTTGGCCTGCGTCGATGACATGGGCGCCTCGGAGCAATGCCGGGGCGGCAGCATCGGTCCACCTTCCCCTTCGGTGGCCAGCGGCTTTCGCGGTGTGGTCTTCTTTCCAGCCAGGCGCGCTTGAAGATGGCGCATTTCGCCGAGCTGCTTGGACAGATGCGCGATGCGCGGCTCGAACTGTGCGACCGAAGCATTGAGCTTACCGATTTCGCCGATCACGTAGTCACGCGTCGTGTGATGCGCAGGACGCTCATCCTCCGTATTGCCGGACCCGGACCCGGTCACATGCATGCCGATCGCGACGCCTGCCGCGAGCGCGATCACCGAAAAGACGAGAGCGGCGCCGATCGCCATCATCAGTGCCGAACGGTGCGTGACGAAGCGAACCGACCCGCTGCTTAGGTGGCCTCCTGCACCAAAAAGTAATGCGAAAAACTGCTGCATCGAAAATAGAAATCCAAGGATCGTGAACCTTGTCCCATTTTCGGTTGTCTGCGTGTCGATTGGCCGCGTTCGGCCCGCATGACGGCCAACGTTACAGAGGGAAGTGGCTTGCAAGAGACGCGCGCAGGCGACGGCTATTGCTTAAGGGCTACTCGCGTCCTCAGCCCTGTAGTTCTTTCGCACGCGCCACTTCCATCTCGCGCGGAAGCTGCACGCCGTTCTTCACCGCCAGGATTTCCGCCATCACGCTCACCGCGATCTCCGGCGGCGTCTTGCTGCCGATGTAGATGCCGATGGGCCCGCGCAGGCGCACGAGCGAGGCCTCGGTTTGCTCGAAGTGCTCGATCATGCGTTCGCGCCGCGCCTGTGCATTGCGGCGCGAGCCGATGGCGCCGACGTAGAAGGCCTCGCTCTCCAGCGCTTCCAACAGGGCCAGGTCATCCAGCTTGGGGTCGTGCGTCAGGGCCACCACGCAGCTGCGGCGGTCCGGGTTGAAGGCGCGCACGGCGTCGTCGGGCATCTCGGTGGAGAGCGTCACGCCGGGGATGTCCCAGCCGGTCCGGTATTCGGCGCGCGGGTCGCACAGGGTGACAGCAAAGCCGGAAAACCGCGCCATGGTCGCCAGGTATTCGGAGAGCTGGCCGGCGCCGATCAGAAGCATGCGGTACTCGGGGCCGAAGGTATTGACCAGCTCGGCTTCGTTCACCGTCAGCTCGGCCGGCGCGTGCGATGGTGCGAGACGCACGCTGCCGTCCTTGAGCGATACCGTGCGCTGCATCAGGTGGCCCTGCTCAAGTTCGACCACCAGTGCCTTCAGCGATTTCGCTTCGGGATCGAATTCGATCAGCAGTTCCAGCGTGCCGCCGCAAGGCAGGCCGAAGCGGTGCGCCTCGTCGGCGGTGATGCCGTACTTGACGAGCACCGGCGCGCCACTGGGCATCTCTTGCGTGGCGCCGTGGGCGCGGCTGTAGCGTGCGATCAAGTCGTCCTCGATGCAGCCGCCGGAGACAGAGCCGACCACTGCCCCGTCTTCCGCCAGCGCCATGATCGAGCCGACGGGCCGCGGCGAGGAACCCCAGGTGCGCACCACCGTCGTCAACATCGCGCGCCGACCCGCCACGCGCCAGTCGCGCAGGGTGCGCAGCACCATCACGTCGAGGTTTTCCATTTGGCTTTGTCTTTGTCCGTTCAGGCCTGCGTCTTGCCCAGACCCAACCAGTGCAGCAGGCGCGCCCACCAGCCCGGATTGGGTGCGGGCGCCGCGGGTTCAGCCGCAGCGGCAGGCGCAGCGGCCGCCGGGTAGCGTGCCTGCATCTCCTCGTCGAAGCGCCTGAAGAAATCGTCCGCCATCGACTTGGCGGCGCCGTCGATCAGCCGCTGGCCCAGTTGTGCGATCTTGCCGCCCACCTGCGCCTGTACCGTGTAGGCGAGTTCGCAGCCATCGGCGTTGGGCGCGAGGCTGACGCCGGACGAGCCCTTGCCGAAGCCGGCCACCCCGCCCTGCCCTTCGAAGGCCAGCTTGTAGCTGGTGGGCGGCTGGATCTCGGCCAGGGTGACCTTGCCGGTGAACTTGGCCGACACCGGCCCGACCTTCACCGCCATGCCGACGGCGTACTGGTTCTCGCCCGTGCTTTCGAACTTGTCGCAGCCGGGGATGCATTTCTTCAAAGTCTCGGGGTCGTTCAATGCGTCCCAGGCCTGCTGCTGCGTCACGCCCAGCTGCCGTGTGCCTTGCATGTCCATGCTTGTTCTTCCTTCGATTGCCCTTCAGCGCCCGGCGCGCATCAGCGCGGCGAGGCTTTGGGCCAGTTGTTCCAGTGCACTGAGATTGTGGACCGCCAGCATCGCGTCTGCATGGCGGTGCAGAACAGCCGCACCGCGCGCCAGGGGCGCATAGCCTTCGAAGCGCAGCAGCGGGTTGAGCCACAGCACCCGGCGTGCATGGCGCTTGAGCCACAACAGCTGCTGCTCCAGCAACTCGGGCTCGCCGGTGTCCAGGCCGTCGCTGATGACCAGCACCAGGGTGCGCCGCCCTGTGAGCCGTCGCGCATGCCGCGCGCGCAGCTGCGCCAGCGACTCGCCCAGGCGCGTGCCGCCCGCAAAGTCGTCGATGGCGGCGCCGGCGGCCAGCAGCATCTCGTCGGTGTCGGCCAGGCGAAAGGCGGGTGTCAGATCGGTCAGGTGGGTGCCGAAGGCAAACACGTCGCGCCGGCCGGCGCGGCGCGTCGCGGCATGCAGGAAGGCCAGCAGCAATCGCGCATAGCGCTCCATCGAGCCCGACACATCGACCAGCACCAGGAGCGGCAAGGGCTGCTCGCGCCGCGTGAGCCGCGGCAGCCAGACCAGCTCGCCACCGCTGCGGCCAGCCTCGCGCAGCACGCCGGGCCAGTGCATGCGCGAATGCGCGCGGCCGGCCCCGGCCACGCGCAGGCGGCGCGTCGGCAGGGCCGGCACCGGCAGCGCGATGTCGCGCGCCAGGCGCTCGACCAGCAGGTATTCGCTGGCGCCCAGGGCATTGAAATCCGCGTGGTGCAGCCGCGCCTGGTCGCTGGCGGTCATGGCCGCATCGAACTGCACTTCCTTGTCGTTCTGAGCGGCTGGCCGGGGGGCCTGCGGCGCGGCCAGCGCTTCGCGCACACGCGGGCGGCGGCGCGGCGGCTCGGCCTTTCCCTCGGCGCTGGGCAGCATCTGCGCGAGCAACTTGTTGGCCAGCTCGGGATCCTGGAACCAGGCGTCGAAGAGTTCTCTGAAGACGA
The DNA here is from genome assembly GCA_035476655.1 of Variovorax sp. Lineage (GTDB taxonomy): Bacteria > Pseudomonadota > Gammaproteobacteria > Burkholderiales > Burkholderiaceae_C > Variovorax. Next base: position 31,778 of record DATILH010000114.1, on the reverse strand, counting down.
GGCGGTCCTGCTCGCGGCTGACCATCACCGCCTCCAGCGCGGCGCACAGGTCGGCCCGGCGCTCCACGCCGACCAGGGTGGCGGCCTGCGTCGCCAGGGCGATGCGCGCGGCATCGGTGGGCACACCGGCGCGGCGCAGGGCGCGGCCGAAGGCGGCCATGTTGCCGGCCAGCTTGCCGCGCCGGGCATCGCCCAGCTGCTGGACCGCAGTGCTCACGACGGTGGCCTGAGCAGCTCGTTGGCCAGCGATTGCGTCAGCGCGGCCACGTCGTCGCGCTGCTTGAACAGGATGCCGGCGGTGTCGACCACTACCTCGGGATCGAGCTCCAGCGTGTCGAGCGCCACCAGCGCGCGCGCCCATTCCACGCTCTCGGCAATGCCGGGCACGCGCTGGAAGGCGCTGGATTGCGGCATGGTGCGCAGGCGGCCGACAAAGTCCGCCACCTGCTGCGACAACACTTCTCCGGCCTGCGGCACCTGGGCGCGCACGATGGCCAGCTCTCGCTCTCGCTCCGGATAGTCCAGCCAGTGGTAGAGGCAGCGGCGCTTCACCGCGTCGTTCAGGTCGCGCGTGCGGTTGCTGGTCAGGATGGTGACGGGCGGCACGATGGCACGCACCGCGCCCAGCTCCGGAATGCTGACTTGGTACTCGCCCAGGTATTCGAGCAGGAAGGCCTCGAAAGGCTCATCGGCACGGTCCACCTCGTCGATCAGCAACACGGCGCCGGGCGGGGGCGTCTCCAGCGCTTGCAGCAAGGGGCGGCGGACCAGGTAGCGCGGCTGGTAGACCTCGGATTCGATGTCGCGCGCGGCGCCTTGCGCTTCGGCCGCTCGCATGTGCAGCAGTTGCGCGGCGTAGTTCCATTCGTAGAGCGCCTCGCGCTGCTCCAGGCCGTCGTAGCACTGCAGGCGCAGCAAGTCGCGACCAAGAGCAAGCGCCAGCGCCTTGGCCAGCTCGGTCTTGCCCACGCCCGGCTCGCCTTCGAGCAGCAGCGGGCGCTGCAGCTTGAGCGCCAGGAAGACGGCGGTGGCGAGGCGCCGGTCGGCGAAGTAGCCGGCCCCTTGCAGCGCCTGCACTGCCGCGTCGATGGATGAGAAGGGCGCGGGAGCAGCAGGCGTGGCGGTCATTCGCGCACGTTAACTCAAAGCTTTGCCACCGCGCGTTGGGTGAGCACGCTGATCAGGTTGGCACGGTAGGCGGCGGAGGCGTGCAGATCGCTGTTGAGATCGCTGGCGTCGATCTTCACCGCGGCGACGGCTTGGGCCGTGAAGCTCTTGCTCAATGCATCCTCCAGCCCCTTGTGGCGGACCACGCCATTGCCGGCACCGGTGACGGCCACGCGCACGCTGCCGTCATCGAGTTGCGCCAGGAACACGCCCACCAGCGGGAAGTGCGAGGCCTTCTGCAACTGCTTCTCGTAGACCGCGCGCTTGGGGATCGGGAAGCGCACCGCGGTGATCAGCTCGCCGTCTTTCAAGGCCGTGGCAAACAGGCCCTGGAAGAAATCGTCGGCCGCGATCTCGCGCTGCGAAGTGACGATGGTCGCGCCGGTGGCCAGCACCGCGCTGGGGTAGCAGGCCGCCGGGTCGTTGTTGGCCAGCGAGCCGCCGATGGTGCCCATGGCGCGCACCTGCCGGTCGCCGATGTGATCGGCCAGCCAGGCCAGGGCCGGGAAGGCGCCCTTGACCTCGGCATTGCGCGCCACATCGGCATGGCGCGTCATGGCGCCGATGACGATCTTGTTGCCGTCCTTCTTGATGCCGGCCAGCTCGGGGATCGCGCCCAGGTCCACCAGTTGCTCTGGTGCGGAAAGGCGCAGCTTCATCGAGGCCAGCAGGGTCTGTCCGCCCGCCAGCGGCTTGCCGCCGGCACCGGCCAGGTTCAGCGCATCGGCCAGGGAGGTGGGGCGTTCGAAGGTGAATGCATACATGGTGATGTCCTTTCAAACTGCGCCGGCGGCGTGCATGGCTTCCCACACGCGGTTGGGCGCGGCAGGCATGTCGATGTCCTTGACGCCCAGCGGGGCCAGGGCGTCAAGTACGGCGTTGATCACCGCAGGCGGCGAGCCGATGGCGCCGGCCTCGCCGCAGCCCTTGGTGCCCAGCGGGTTGTGGGTGCAAGGCGTGCAGGTGGTGTCGACCTTGAAGTTGGGGAAGTCGACGGCGCGCGGCATGGCGTAGTCCATGAAGCTGCCGGTGAGCAGTTGGCCGGTCTCGTTGTCGTAGACGCAGTTTTCCAGCAGCGCCTGGCCGATGCCCTGCACGATGCCGCCGTGCACCTGGCCCTCCACGATCATCGGGTTGATGATCGTGCCGAAGTCGTCCACCGCGGTGAAGCGGTCGATGCTGACTTCGCCCGTGCCCTTGTCCACCTCCACCTCGCAGATGTAGGTGCCGCCGGGGAAGGTGAAATTGGTCGGGTCGTAGAAGGCCGTTTCGTTCAGGCCCGGCTCCAACTTGTCGAGCGGGTAGTTGTGCGGCACGTAGGCCGTCAGCGCTATCTGTCCGAAGGCGAGCTTCTTGTCGGTGCCCTTCACGCTGAATTCGCCATTGGCGAAGTCGATGTCGGCGTCGCTGGCCTCCATCAGGTGCGCGGCGATCTTCTTGGCCTTGGCCTCGATCTTGTCCAGCGCCTTCATGATGGCCGTGCCGCCCACCGAGATCGAGCGCGAACCGTAGGTGCCCATGCCGAAGGGCACGCGGCCGGTGTCGCCGTGCACCACGTCGACGTTCTCGACCGGGATGCCCAGGCGCGCCGCCACCACCTGCGCGAAGGTGGTCTCATGGCCCTGGCCGTGGCTGTGCGAGCCGGTGAAGACGGTGACGCTGCCGGTCGGGTGCACGCGGACCTCGCCGCATTCGAACAGGCCGGCGCGCGCCCCCAGCGCCCCGGCGATGTTCGACGGCGCAATGCCGCAGGCCTCGATGTAGCTGGAGTAGCCTATGCCGCGCAGCTTGCCCTTGGCCTCGGTGGCGGCCTTGCGTGCCGCGTAGCCGCCGACTTCGGCCAGCTGCTGCGCCTTGTCCATCGAGGCGTGGAAGTCGCCCGTGTCGTACTGCAGGGCCACCGGCGTCTGGTAGGGGAAACTGGTGATGAAGTTGCGCTTGCGGATTTCATCCTGCCCCAGGTTGATCTCCCACGCGCAGCGCGAGACCAGGCGCTCCAGCAGGTAGGTGGCCTCCGGCCGCCCTGCCCCGCGGTAGGCGTCGACCGGCGCGGTGTTGGTGAACCAGGCGTCGACCTCCACGTAGATCTGCGGCGTGGTGTACTGGCCAGCCAGCAGGGTGGCATATAGGATGGTGGGCACCGCCGTCGAGAAGGTCGACAGGTAGGCGCCCAGGTTGGCGTCGGTGTGCACGCGCAAGGCCAGGAACTTGCCGTCCTTGTCCATCGCCATCTCGGCGTGGCTCACATGGTCGCGGCCATGGGCGTCCGTCAGGAAGGACTCGGAGCGCTCGGCCGTCCACTTGATGCTGCGATTGAGCTGCTTGGACGCCCAGGTGAGCGCCACGTCTTCCGCATACAGGAAGATCTTGGAGCCGAAGCCGCCCCCCACGTCCGGCGCGATCACCCGCACCTTGTGCTCCGGCAGGCCCAGCACGAAGGCCGTCATCAGCAGGCGCTCGACGTGCGGATTCTGGTTGGCGACGTAGAGGGTGTATTCCTCGTTCGCGCGGTTGTAGCTGCCGATGGCTACGCGCGGCTCGATGGCGTTGGGCACCAGCCGGTTGTTGACCAGGTCCAGCTTCGTGACATGCGCGGCGCCGGCAAAGGCGGCGTCGACCTGCGCCTTGTCGCCCAGTGCCCACTTGTAGCACTGGTTGTCGGGCGCGGCATCGTGGATGGTGACGCCGCTCTGCTTCCTGGCGGCATCCGCCACGCCAACCAGCGCGGGCAGCACGTCGTAGTCGACCACCACCGCCTCGGCGGCGTTCTTGGCCTGCTCCAGCGTCTCGGCCACCACCATCGCCACCTGGTCGCCCACGTAGCGCACCTTGCCGATGGCCAGGATGGGATGCGGCGGCTCCTTCATCGGCGAGCCGTCGGGGTTGTTGATGAGCCAGCCGCAGGGCAGCCCGCCCATCTTGCCGTCGATGTCCTTGCCGCTGAAGATGCCGATCACGCCGGGCATGGCGCTCGCGGCGGCGATGTCGACGCCGTTGACCTTGGCATGGGCATGCGGCGAGCGCACGAACACGGCGTGGGACTGGCGCTCCATCACCACGTCGGCGGTGTACTGGCCCTGGCCGGTGATGAAGCGCAGGTCTTCCTTGCGCCGCAGGGATTCGCCGATGTGCGGCAGCTTGGCGAAGTCGGAGGCACCCATGATCGGCCTCCTTCAGACGGAAGCCATGGACTTGCCGCCCATGACCACCGCCTTGACGATGTTCTGGTAGCCGGTGCAGCGGCACAGGTTGCCGTCGAGCAACTCGCGCACCTCGCCTTCGCTGGCGTTGGGGTGGTTCTTGCACAGGTCGATGGCGCTCATCACCATGCCCGGCGTGCAGAAGCCGCATTGCAGCCCGTGGCACTCCTTGAAGGCGGCCTGCATCGGGTGCAGGGTGCCGTCGGCCTGGGCGATGCCTTCGATGGTGGTGACCTCGCCGCCCTGCACCTGGGCCAGCAGCACGTTGCAGGACTTGATGGCCCGCCCGTTCAAATGCACGGTGCAGGCGCCGCACTGCGCGGTATCGCAGCCCACATGGGTACCCGTGAGCCGAAGGTTTTCTCGGATTGCCTGAACCAGCAGCGTGTTGGGTGGCGCGTCGATCGTGACGGCCTGGCCATTGACTTTGAGGGATACCTGCATTTGGCTGTCTCCAAGTGTTGGTGATGGCTATGGGCGAACGGGATATTGGACGCCGCTCACCTGTGCAATGCTAGGCAAAACCCTAGACGCGTTGCGCGCCGCCGCGGAAATTCTCAAAATGAAACAGGCCGGCGCCAGCGCGCCACGCAGCCCTACTAAGCAAATGCTCACCTCCACTACCACTGCGCCCCAGCCCGAGCGCGGCGCCAGCATCGCGCAGGCGCGCCGTCAATGGATCGAGGGCGCTGCGCCACCCGCTCCGCAGCCCGCCATCGAACCCTGGATCACGCGCTCCTGGCAGCGCTGCCTGCGCGCCGGCCAGCAGCCGCAGCAGGCACTGAGCTACGAGGCGGTATCGCGAGCCCAGGCGCGCCAACTCGGCGAGCGCAACCGACCCTTGGTGACGGCAGCCCGGCCGGTGCTGGAGCGGCTGTCGCGCACGCTGGCCGACACCCGCTACTTCCCGATCCTGACGGATGCCCAGGGCGTCGTCGTCGACGTGGGCGCCCTGCCCGAGACGAGCGAAAGCAGCGAACGGCGCGCACTCGACCTGGCCCGCGTCGGCGTCGACCTGTCGGAGCCCACGGTAGGCACCACCGCCATCGGCGCCGCACTGGCCGAACAGGCTCCCGTGTGGCTGCACCGGGGCGAGCACTTCTTCGACGCCACCAGCGTCTACAGCTGCGCCGGCGCGCCGCTCTTCGGGCCGGACGGCGCCTGCGTCGGCATGCTCGACCTGACCGGGGTCAGCGTGCAGGAACGGCCCGAGCTCAAGCACCTGGCCGCCATGTCGGCGCGCAGCATCGAGAACGCGCTGGTGCTGCAGCACCGCTGCGCCCTGCTGCTGCACCTGGCCTGGCCCGGCTACAGCGTGGGACCGGAAGCCATGGGCCTGCTGGGACTGGACGATGAAGGTTATGTGACCGGCGCCAATGCCTGCGCGCGCCAGATGCTGCACCAGCCCCTGGTGGCCAGCTCCGCGGCGCTGCATGCGCAGGACCTGTTCGCCCTGCCTCTTTCCATGCTCTTCGATGCCGCGCGGCGCGAGGACGTGGCGATCGAGGTGCCGCTGTGGTCGGGCCTGCGGGTGCGGGCGCGGGTGCAGCCGGCAGGCCGGCGGCCGGCGCCGCATGCGGTGGCCGAAGACGCCAAGCCGCGCCTGCGCGAGCTCGAGGGCGAGCTGATCCGGCGCGCTGTCGACGAGGCTCGCGGCAACGTGGCCGAAGCAGCGCGCGCCCTGGGCATCAGCCGGGCCACGGTCTACCGCAAGCTGTGGCAAGGCAAGCGCCGCGCGCCCTGAGCCTGCTCAAGCCGCGGCAGGCACCTTGTCCAGGAAGCCGGTGACGCTGTGCAGCCGGCCATCGGCCAGGCGCACGAAGTCGGTTCCCTGGATCAGGTCCTGCGACGCTTGCGGCCCCAAGGTCCACGAGAAGCGCAGATGCTCGCCGTGTGCATCGGGCTGGCCCAGAAGGTTGAAGCGAAATCCCGGGAAGCGCGCCTGCACGGCCGCCACCAGCGAGCTGATGCCTTCGCGCCCGCTGGCCTGCATGATCGGATCGACATAGCTGGCGTCGGGGGTCCAGCCGGCTTCCAGCAGTTCGAGCCGGCGGGCCGGATCGGCCTCGTTCCACAGCGCGATGTAGCGCTGGGCGATGTCGGTGGCGGAATGTTGAGTGGCGGAGTTCATGGCGATTCCTTTCAGTGTTGCACCCGCGAACACAGCGGGCTGAAGGAATGGTCGCCGCGCAACGGGCGTCGGGCGATAACCTGAGAGGTCAAGGCGCGCCTGCGCCAGCCTTTCCGCCAGCAGTCGCAGGCACGCGCCGCTCACGCAGCGCCAGCGTGACGAGAACGGCGGCCAGCGCCGCAAACACCGCGCCCACCAGGAAGGCCGCCTGGTAGCCCGCGGTCAGGGCCGCCAGTGGCATCGCATCTGCGGTGCGCATCAGCGCGCTGCTGCGCGCATCGGCCAGGCTCGCCAGCACCGCCAGCCCGAGGGCGCCGCCCATCATGAACGACGTGTTGACCACGCCCGAAGCCAGGCCCGACTCGCTGGGTGCCACATCACTCATCGCCACCAGCAGCAGCGGATTGAAGGCCACGCCCGCGCCGATGCCCAGCAGCGTCATGCCCGGCAACACATGCAGCAGGAAGCGGCCGTCGACCGGCGCCAGCGCGAAGAGCGACAGTCCCAAGGCCGCCAGCGCCAGGCCGACCGCCAGCGGAACGCGCATGCCGAAACGCATCACCAGCCTCGCCGAACCGCCCAGCGAGAAGGCCGCCATGATCAGGTTGGCCGGCAGGAAGGCCAGGCCCACCTGCATTGGCGCGTAGCCGAGCACCCGCTGCATGTACAGCGCGGAAATGAAGAACCACGCGAACATCGCCGCGGCCCACAGCACGCCCACCACGTTGGCGGTCGCCACCTTGCGCAGGCCAAACAGCGCCAGTGGCATCAGCGGATGGATAACGCGCGACTCGATGACGATGAAAAGGCCCAGCAGCAGCGCGGCCGCACCGAGCAGCGCCAGCGTCTGCGCCGAGCCCCAGCCCGCCTCGTTGCCGTTGACCACCGCGTACACCGCCAGCATCAGCGCGGCGGTCACGCTGACAGCGCCCGCCACGTCCAACCGCTCGCCCGCGGCATGGCCGCGCGCGTTGGGCAGCAGCGCAAGGCACAGCGCGTACACCGCGACGCCGATCGGCAGGTTGACCAGAAAGATCCAGTGCCAGCTGAAGGCGCCGGTGAGCAGGCCGCCGAGCAGCACGCCGATGCTGCCGCCGCCCGCGCAAACGAAACCGTAGACGCCCATCGCCTTGGCGCGTTCGCCCGGCTCGGTGAACAGATTCATGATGAGCGACAGCGCCACCGCCGACACCACCGCGCCGCCCAGTCCCTGCACCGCCCGCGCGCCGATCAGCAGCGCCTGCGTTCCAGCCAGGCCGCAGGCGAGCGAGGCCACGGTGAACAGCGTGATGCCGATGAGGAACAGCCGGCGATGCCCGTACAGGTCGCCCAGCCGGCCGCCCAGCAGCAGGAAGCCGCCGAAGGTCAGCATGTAGGCGTTGACGACCCAGACCAGCGAGGTTTCGCTGAAAGCCAGGTCGGCCTGGATCGAGGGCAGCGCGACGTTCACGATGGTCGTGTCCAGCACGATCATCAGAACGCCCAGGCACAGCACCATGAGGGCCAGCCAGCGCCGGCGTGCGTCGAGTCCTTGGGTCATGCGTTTTCCTCGAAAGGTTCCTCTTCAGATTTTGTGGACGGTGTCCACAATAGCAAGGATTTTGGACAGTGTCCACATCGGAAGAGAAAAAGCGCGACATCGTCGCGCTTGATTGGTCGGGGCGGCTGCGGCGTGCGCGCTAGTTCGCCATCGCGTTGGGAAAGAAGAGCTGCTCGCCGCCGATCTTGTAGCTGGCGATGTTCGCCTGGCCAGCGGGCGAGATCGCCCAGTCGACGAACTTCTGCGCCCCCGCCGCATTGCGCTGCGGGAACTTGGCCGGGCTGACCACCATCACGCCGTACTGGTTGAACAGGCGCTTGTCGCCCTCCACCACGATCGCGAGATCTGCGCGATTCTTGAAGCTCAGCCAGGTGCCGCGATCCGCCACCACATAGGCATTGCTGGAGGCGGCGATGTTGAGCGCCGGCCCCATGCCGCAGCCGCATTCCTTGTAGCCGCTGCCCTTCTTGTCGTTGGCCAGGGGCGTGCCGGTCTCGCCCAGGCCGGTCTGCGCCCACAGGCGGCGCTCTGCGGCGTCGGTGCCGCTCTTGTCGCCGCGCGAGACGAAGGGCGCGTTGGTGGCGGCGATCTTCTTCAATGCCGCCACGATGTCATTGCCCTTCACGCCGGCCGGATCCTTGGCCGGGCCAACCAGCACGAAGTCGTTGTACATGACCGGGAAGCGCTTGGCCGCAAAGCCCTCGGCGACGAACTTTTCCTCGGCCGCGGTGTCGTGGACGAAGAGCACGTCGGCATCGCCTCGGCGCGCCATGTCGATGGCCTGGCCAGTGCCCACGGCCACCACCTTCACGTCGATCTGCGTGGCCTTCTTGAATTCCGGCAGCATGTGCGAGAACAGGCCCGACTGCTCGGTGGAGGTGGTCGAGGCCATGGTGATCTCTTCGGCGTAGACGCCGCCAGCCCAGGCGGCCAGCAGCGCGCCGGCCAGCACCATCAACTTCATCTTCATGCGAGTTCTCCTTTGACGAACAACATGGCTTCCTTGGGCAAGGCGCCATAAAAAAAGTCGTAGACCGGCAAGTCGGCCAACACCCGGCCGTGCTCCAGGTAGATGACGCGGGTGGCCAGGCGCTTGACCTGGCCCAGGTTGTGGCTGGCGAAGATCAGCGTGCGGCCGTCCGCCACCTCGCCGATCAGGGCCTCAACGTCGCGCTTGGCGGTGGGGTCGAGGCTGGCGGTGGGCTCGTCCAGCAGCAGCACCGCCGGTGACAGTGCCCAGGCGCGCGCCAGTGCCAGGCGCTGCTGTTGTCCGCCCGACAGGGTGCGGGCATTGCGCTGGGCCGCCTGGGCAAGACCGACCCGGTCCAGCGCCGCCACAGCCCAGCGCTTGGCGTCGCGCCAGCGAGCGCCACGCAGCCACAGCGCCAGCGCCACGTTCGACAAGGCCGATGCGCGCAGCATGTGCGGCCGCTGGAACAGCATGGCCTGTGAACGCGGCGGCGCCAGACTGGCAAAGCTGCCGCTCGCCGCCGGCACCAGCCCATGCAGCAAGCGCAGGAGGGTGCTCTTGCCACTGCCGTTGGCACCCACCAGCGCCACGCGTTCGCCAGCATGAATGGTCAGGCTCAGCTCCTGCAGCGCATCGACGGCGCCATAGCGCACGCCGGCGCCGCGCAGCAAGAAGAGCGGTGCTTGCGGTGACCTGGTCATGCGAGAGCCCCCCGCGCCACGGCCTCTGTCGCGCCGCCATCAATCCGCTCACGCCAGCCGCGCAACAGCGAGATCGCCAGGTTCAGCGCCAGCACCACCAAAAGCAGCACTGCGCCCAGCGCCAGCGCCAGCGGCAGGTCGCCCTTGCTGGTCTCCAGCGCGATGGCGGTGGTCATCACGCGGGTGAAGCCGTCGATGTTGCCGCCCACCACCATCACCGCGCCGACCTCGGAGACAGCCCGGCCGAAGGCGGCGATCAGCACCGTGACCAGGGCGTAGCGCTCGTCCCACACGAGCAGCAGGGCGCGCGTGACCCAGGAGGCGCCGAGCGAGCGCAGTTGCTCGCCATGCGCATGTTCCGCGTCCTCGACGACCTGGCGCGTGAGGGCCGTCACCACCGGCAGCACCAGCACCGCCTGCGCCATCACCATGGCCTTGAATGAGAACAGCCAGCCCAGGAAGCCGAGCGGACCGGAATGCGATAGCAGCAGATAGACCAGGAGGCCCACCACCACCGAAGGCAACGCCAGCAAGGTGTTGAGCACGGTCAGCAGCGCGCCACGCCCGGCAAAGCGGGCCACGCCCAGCCAGGCGCCTGCCAGCAATCCCAGCCCGCAGGCCAGCGCGCAGGCGGTGGCGCTTACCAGCAGGGAACGGCCGACGATGGCCCATAGGGCAGGATCGGCCGACACCAGCAGATGCCAGGCGGCAAGGGCGCTCTCAGTGAAGGTGTTCATCCGTTCTTCGCTCTCGTTGGGCGACTCGAGTCTCCATCGCGTTATCGAGTATCGATCTGTCACAAAGTGAACCTATGCAAATCAATTCATAGGTTGGAGGTGCTTTGCATAATCGATCCGTGGCCCATCAAATCGAACTCTCCTATGCAATCGCGACACGCAGCGCCGGCACGCCGCGCATCCGCAACCCCTTGATGGAGATGCTGCAGGCGGTGCGCGACAGCGGCTCGATCTCGGCGGCGGCGCGCACCCTGGGCCTGTCCTACCGCCATGTGTGGGGCGAGCTCAAGCGCTGGGAGGGCGAGCTGGGCCAACGCCTGGTGGCCGGCGATGCCGGCCAGGCGGCGCAGCTCTCGGAGTTCGGCGACAAGCTGCTGTGGGCCGAGCGGCAGGCCCAGGCACGGCTGGCGGCGCAGATCGAGGCGCTGCATGCCGACCTGGAGCGCGCCTTCGCCCTTGCCTTCGACGACGGCATCCATGTGCTGAGCCTGCATGCCAGCCACGACGACGCGCTGGTCGCGTTGCGCGCCCATGCCGCCGCCAATGCCCAGGTGCACCTGGACATCCAGTTCAGCGGCAGCGTGGACGCGATCCGCGCGCTCAACCAGGGCCGCTGCGTGATGGCGGGCTTTCACACGCGCGAGCGCCCGGCCATGGGCTCGCTGGCGCAGCGCACCTACAAGCCCTTGCTCAAGCCGGGGCAGCACAAGGTGATCGGCTTCGCGCGGCGCATCCAGGGGCTGATGGTGGCGCCCGGCAATCCGCTCGCCCTGACATCCATCGCCTCGGTGGCGCGCCGCGAGGCGCGCTTCGTCAATCGCGCGCTGGGCACCGGCACGCGGGTGCTGCTCGATGAACTGCTGGCCGAGGCCGGACTGTCCCCGCAATCACTGCAGGGCTATGCGCGCTGCGAGCCCTCGCATGCCGCGGTGGCCCATGCCATCCAGGCCGGCCAGGCCGATGCCGGGCTCGGGCTGGAGTCGGCCGCCCGCAGCGCCGGGATGGACTTCGTGCCGCTGGCGCAGGAGCGATATCACCTGGTCTGCCTGAAAACGGCGCTGGAGACGCCAGCCACGCAGGCCCTCCTGACGGTGCTGCGCAGCAAGGCCTGGCAGCACCGGCTTGGCACCATGGAGGGCTACGAGAGCGCCGCCAGCGGGCAAGTGCAGTCGCTGCGCGCCCTCCTGCCCTGGTGGACCTTCAAGGACGAGAAGGCGCACGCCTCATAGCGCGCAGGTACGAAAGCCGACAAAGCCCTCGTCGCGCGCCGGCAGCGCGAAGCCTCGCCAGCGCGGCGAACGCAGGCGCGCGCGGGTGGCGAATGAGGTGCCGCGCAGCACGCGCGCATGGCCGAAGGCCGGTTCCGGATCGAACTCGGTGCCGGCACTCCAGGGGTCGGCGCGAAAGCCGGGCCAGGGGCGCAAGGTGCCGGCGGTCCATTCCTGCACCTCGCCCCAGCGAAAGCCGCGCCGGGCCGCGCTGTGCGCGGCAATCTCCCATTCGGCCTCGGTCGCCAGGCGGCGGCCGGCCCAGCGCGCCCACGCCTGCGCTTCCCACCAGCTCACATGCATGGCACTTTGCTGGCCGGCTGCGCGCATGGTGGCGCCGAAGCGGCGCAGCAGCACCGAGCCGCCGCTGCCGTGATGCGCGGCGCCGATCTGCTCCACATGGCGCGGCGCACGCTGGCCGTTGGCCTGCAGCCAGGCCCAGCCCTCGGGCGACCAGAACTCTTCGCGGTCGTAGCCGCCGTCGTCGACGAATTCGACGAACTGCAGCCAGGTGACGGGCTGCGCATCGATCTCGAATTCGGGCACCGACAGGTCCTGCTGGCCCAGTTCCTGGGCGAAGGCAAAGCCGCTGCCCTCCCCGCTGCCCAGACCCTGTCGCCAGCGCGTGGCCGGCAGCAGCAACGGTTCGCGCGTGGTGCCCGGCGGCGGCAACTCGGCGCCGAGCGACAGGCCCAGGGTCTGCGCCATCACGATGAGCTGCTCGCCACGCAGGTCTTCATGAAAGAGCACGAGGCGGTAGAAGTACAGGCCGGCGTCGGTCTCGGCGGCGCGCTCGAGCAGCTCCAGCGTGCTCTCCAGGGTTTCCAGCAGGTAGGCCTTGGTGGCCGGAGCATCGGGCAGGTCCGGCGCCCAGCGCTCGACTTCCAGGCGCTGAGCCGGGTTCCACCACAGGTCGGCCTGCGGCTCGATCGCGGCCAGGCGGGTCGGACGCGCCGGACAGTCGATGCCGAAGGCGCGCTGCGTATTGCGCGCGATCCACCTTTCGGCAAACCAGCCGATGTGGCCGGCCAGCCAGATCGGCGGCATCACGTCCGGCACTTGCGGCACCTGCACCAGGCCGGCCTTGGCCAAGGCCTGCTCGTACAGGTTCAGCAGATGCAGCGTGTGATTGCGCGCGTCGATCAGCGCCAGCGACAGCAGTTCGCGCCCGGCGCGCCGCATGTCGGGCGAGTCGATCGAATGCGGCAGGCCGGGTGCCGGCATCGTCGGCGTGGATGAGGGCATGAGCCATTATGGCGAGCGGTCATGCGGACCCGGCATCGCCTCATTTTGGTGCTCAGGGTAAGCCCCTTGCCGAGGCCCCCGGGAGGCGCTGGCAAGGGGCGTTACCATTGCGGGCTTTGCGCAGAGCGGCCCCACACGCGCCTGCGATGTTCTCGTCTGACCCGGAGACAAGACCTTGTCTGTGCTTCTCAAATTCTCTTACTGGATGGACTGGATCAGCGCCCAGCTCGGCAAAGTCGCCGCCTGGACCGTGCTGACAGCCGCACTGATTTCCGCCGGCAATGCCTTCGTGCGCTTCGGCCTCAACACCAGCTCGAACGCCTGGCTCGAGATTCAGTGGTACCTCTTCGCCGCCACCGTCATGCTGGGCGCGCCGGTGGTGCTCAAGCTGAACGAGCATGTGCGCGTCGACCTCATCTACGGCAAGCTCAAGGGCCACGGCCCGGTCTACGTCGACCTGTTCGGCCTGCTGTGCTTCCTTCTGCCGGTGATGGCGATCATCGCCTGGCTGAGCTGGCCGCTCTTCGTGGGCATGCTGCGCTCGGGCGAGATGTCGGCCAACTCCGGTGGCCTGATCCGCTGGCCCGCCATGATGCTGCTGCCGCTGGGATTCGCACTGATGTTCCTGCAGGGCATCTCGGAAGTGATCAAGCGCGTCGCCTACCTGATGGGCCTGATCGAGATGGACACGCACTACGACAAGCCGGTGCAGTAAGGAACGCCAAACAAAATGCAGATGGAAAACTTCGCGCCGATCATGTTCGGCGGTCTGGTGCTGATCATGCTGATCGGCTTCCCGGTGGCCTTCTCGCTGGCTGCGCTGGGCATGGCTTCGGGCTTCTTCGCGATCCAGATGGGCTGGTTCCCGGCGGTGTTCATGGAGAACCTGCCGATCAACATCTTCGGCATCCTATCCAACGAGCTGCTGCTGGCGATCCCCTTCTTCACCTTCATGGGGGCCATCCTCGAGAAGTGCGGCCTGGCCGAAGACATGCTCGACTCCATGGGCCAGCTCTTCGGCACGGCGCGCGGCGGCCTGGGCTACTCGGTGATCATCGTCGGCTTCATCCTCGGTGCCATCACCGGCACGGTGGCCGGCCAGGTGATCGCCATGGCGCTGATCTCGCTGCCGGTGATGATCCGCTACGGCTACAACATGCGCTATGCCACCGGCGTGCTGGCGGCATCCGGCACCATCACGCAGCTGGTGCCGCCCTCGCTGGTGCTGATCGTCATGGCCGACCAGCTGGGCCGCTCGGTCGGCGACATGTACCGCGGCGCCTGGGGCCCCTCGATCCTGCAGGTCCTGATCTTCGCCGGCTACACCTTCCTGCTGGGCATGATCAAGCCGCACCATGTGCCCGGCATCCCGAAGGAAGCGCGCACGCTCAGCGGCCCCAAGCTGTGGGCCAAGTGCCTGCGCGGCATCATCCCCTCGGCCATCCTGATCTTCGCGGTGCTCGGCTCGATGGGCGGCCTGCCCGGCATCGACACCGCAGTCGCGACGCCGACCGAAGCTGGTGCGATGGGCGTGGTCGGCGCGCTGATCCTGGCGGCCATGCACAAGCGCCTGTCCAAGACGCTGATGTGGGAAGCCATGGTCGGCACCATGCGCCTGACGGCCATGGTGGTGTTCATCCTGATCGGCGCGCGCGTGTTCTCGCTGGTGTTCCAGGGCGTGGACGGCGCCAAGTGGGTCGAGCACCTGCTCACTGGCTTGCCAGGCGGGCAGGTCGGCTTCCTGATCGTCGTCAACCTGTTCATCTTCTTCCTGGCCTTCTTCCTCGACTTCTTCGAGATCGCCTTCATCATCCTGCCGATGCTGGGGCCGGTGGCGGCCACGCTGGGCATCGACCTGGTGTGGTTCGGCGTGCTCTTGTGCGTGAACATGCAGACCAGCTTCATGCACCCGCCTTTCGGCTTCGCCCTGTTCTACTTGCGCGGCATCGCCGACACCCTGTACAAGGAAAAGCGCATCGACAAGCCCGTGCTGTCGAACGACATCTACATGGGCGCCATTCCCTGGGTGCTGATGCAGCTGATCCTGGTGGCGGTGGTGATCTTCGTGCCGCAGACGGTGACGATGTTCCTGCCCAAGGAAGAGAAGATCGACATCGACAAGATCCGCATCGAAGTGCCGATGGAGAGCAGCGAATCCAAGTCCGAAGGCGCCGGGGAGAACCCCTTTGGCGAGCCGCCCAAGGACGCGCCCGCCGGCGGCGAGAGCCAGGGCGAGAACCCCTTCGGCGACGCGCCGAAGGAAGAGAAGAAGTAAGCGCGCTTGGGTCCCGCTCCCTTTCGCTTCGTGCCCTCGCAGCCCGGGGGCGTGGTCGAAGGCCCCGCCTTCTCGCTGCCCTTCAAGATGCTGGCCACCGTCATCGTCGGCGGCTGCGCCTTCTGGCTGGCCAAGCTGTGGTCGGCCGGCGCGCTGGGCAGCGCGACGACCGGCGGCCTGGGCTGGTTCGTGGCGGGCATGGCCATGATGGCGTGGACCTGGTTTTCCATCATGCGCAGCCGCACGCGGCTGGATGCCCAGGGCCTGCATCAGCGTTGGATCTGGGACAAGCACATGGCACTGGACGACCTCGCCTTCGGCAAACTGATCCGCGTGCGCGGGCTCGACTGGCTGATTGCACCGCGCCTGTACGTGCGCACGCTGGTGGGCAAGTTCGCGGTGTTCTATGCCGCCTCGCCGGAGCTGCTGGCCGAGTTCGAACGGCTGGTGGCAGAGCTCAAGGAAGCGCGCAGGCTCTGAACCCACCGCGAAACGCGCCCACAAAAAAAACCGCGCACAGCGCGGTTTTTTGTTGGAGGCAATCCGAAGCTTAGAGCTTGATGGAATGCATGTAGCTGTCGAAGCGGCCTTCGGCCACGCGGAACCAGGCCACCTGGTCGCGCTGGAAGGCCGAGAAGTCGGCGAAGATCTTCTTCCACTCGGGGCTCTTGGCGCCGTTCTCGGCATACACCTCTTGCGAAGCCTTGTAGGACGCATCCAGGATGTCCTTGCTGAAGGGCAGCAGCTTGGTCTTGGCGCCGATCAGTTGCTTGAGCGCGGTGGGGTTGCGCGCGTCGTACTTGGCGATCATGTCGGTCGCGGCCAGGGCGGAGGCGGCCTCGATGATGGCCTTGTTCTCGGGCGACAAGGCGTCGAAGGCCTTCTGGTTGATGAAGAAGTCCACTTCCGGACCGCCTTCCCACCAGCCGGGGTAGTAGTAGTTGGGGGCGACCTTGTTGAAGCCGAGCTTCTGGTCGTCGTACGGGCCCACCCATTCGGCGGCGTCGATCGTGCCCTTCTCAAGGGCTTGATAGATTTCGCCGCCCGGGATGCTCTGCGGCACCACACCCATCTTGGTCATGACGTCGCCCACCAGGCCGCCGCCCAGGCGCATCTTCAGGCCCTTCAGGTCGGCCGCGGTCTTGATCTCCTTGCGGAACCAGCCGCCCATCTGGGTGCCGGTGTTGCCGCCGGCGAAGCTGCGCATGCCGTAGTTCGCGTAGAACTCGTTCATCAGCTTGCGGCCGTTGCCGTGCATCATCCACGCGTTCATCTGGCGCGCGTTCATGCCGAAGGGGATGGCCGAGCCGATGGCAAAGGCCGGGTTCTTGCCGTAGAAGTAGTAGGGCACCGTGTGGCAAGCCTCGACCGAGCCTTGCTGCACCCCGTCGACCACGCCGAATGCAGGCATCAGTTCGCCAGCCGCATGCACCGAGATCTCGAACTTGCCGCCGGACATGGCCTTGACCGCGTTCGCAAAGACTTCGCCGCCGCCGTAGATCGTGTCGAGCGGCTTGGGGAAGCTGGAAGCCAGGCGCCAGCGCAC
Organism: Variovorax sp.; assembly: GCA_035476655.1. Lineage (GTDB taxonomy): Bacteria > Pseudomonadota > Gammaproteobacteria > Burkholderiales > Burkholderiaceae_C > Variovorax. The sequence continues at coordinate 14,998 of DATILH010000114.1, read as the reverse complement.
TGCCGCCTGCGCGTGGACGGCGGGCGCGATGCCAGCGGCCAGAACGCCGGCGATGCCAGCGTTCTTGATAAGGGAACGACGATCCATTGAGTTCACTCCGAGTGCTTGGGAAGGAAAAAAGAAAACGCGGCTCGTGACCGCGCTGACGACTGATTCAGCCGCAACGATTGTAAAAAGCGCTTACATGCCGCTGGCTCGGGACTTTCCCCCGGAGAAACCCTGATCGAGCAGATGCGCGAAGCGCTGCCGGATCGATCGTTCGATGCCCGGCGCATCCAGACCGATGCCCGCCAGCAGCTTGGCCGGATCGCCATGCTCGATGAAGCGATCGGGCAGGCCCAGTTGCAGTACCGGCCGCATGAGGCCGGCTTCCTGCAGCGCTTCGGACACCGCGCTGCCGGCGCCACCCATGATGGCGCCCTCTTCCAGCGTGACGATGGCGTCGTGCTCGCGCGCGACCTCCAGGAGCAATTCGCGATCGAGCGGCTTGACCCAGCGCATGTTGGCCACCGTGGCGTCGAGCGCCTCGGCCGCGGCCAGCGCCGGATAGAGCAAGGTGCCGAAGGCCAGGATGGCGATGCGCGAGCCCTGGCGTCGCAGTTCGCCCTTGCCAAGCGGCAGCGCGTCGAGCGCCAGATGCGGTGTCTTGCCGACGCCGGCGCCGCGCGGATAGCGCACCGCCACCGGATGGTCCTGCTCGTAGGCGCTGGTCAGCAGTTGCCGGCACTCGGCTTCGTCGGCCGGACAGGCGATGCTCATGTTGGGGATGCAGCGCAGATAGGGGATGTCGTAGGCGCCCGCATGGGTGGCACCGTCGGCGCCCACCAGGCCGGCGCGATCGAGTGCGAACACCACTGGCAGGTTCTGGATGGCGACGTCGTGCACCAATTGGTCGTAGGCGCGCTGCAGGAAGGTGGAGTAGATCGCCACAACCGGCTTCAACCCCTCGCAAGCCAGGCCGGCAGCAAAGGTCACGGCATGCTGCTCGGCAATGCCGACGTCGTAGTAGCGATCGGGGAAGCGCTGCTCGAATTCGACCAGGCCGGAGCCTTCGCGCATGGCCGGCGTGATGCCGACCAGGCGGCCATCTTGCGCGCCCATGTCGCACAGCCATTGGCCGAAGACCTGGGTGAAGGTGGTCTTGGGCGTGCTGGCCGGTTTCACCAGGCCCACCGAGGGATCGAACTTCCCGGGCCCGTGGTAAGCCACCGGGTCGGCCTCGGCCAGCTTGTAGCCCTGGCCCTTCCTGGTCACCACGTGAAGGAACTGCGGGCCCTCGAGATGCTTGAGGTTTTCCAGCGTGGGAATCAGCGAATCGAGGTCGTGGCCGTCGATCGGGCCGACGTAGTTGAAGCCGAACTTCTCGAACAGCGTGGCCGGCACCACCATGCCCTTGGCCTGCTCTTCCAGCCGCTTGGCCAATTCGAACAGCGGCGGTGCCTTGCGCAGCACGCTCTTGCCGACGTTCTTGGCGGCGGCGTAGAAGTTGCCGCTCATCAATTGCGCGAGGTAGCGGTTGAGCGCGCCGACGGGCGGGCTGATCGACATGTCGTTGTCGTTGAGCACCACCAGAAGCTTGCAGTCGCACACGCCCGCGTTGTTCAAGGCCTCGAAGGCCATGCCGGCGGTGAGCGCGCCGTCGCCGATGATGGCGACCGCATGGCGGTCCTCGCCCTTCTGCTTGGCGGCCATCGCCATGCCCAGCGCCGCCGAGATGCTGGTCGAGGAATGGGCGGTGCCGAAGGTGTCGTACTGGCTCTCATTGCGCTGCGGAAAGCCCGAGAGGCCGCCGAGCTGGCGCAGGGTGGGCATGCGGTCGCGCCGGCCGGTCAGGATCTTGTGCGGGTAGGTCTGGTGGCCCACGTCCCACACCAGTCGGTCGTGCGGCGTGTTGAAGACGTAGTGCAGGGCCACCGTCAGTTCCACCGTTCCCAGGTTGGAGCTCAGGTGGCCGCCGGTGCGCGAGACGTTGTCGAGCACGCAGGCGCGCACCTCGTCGGCCAGCTGCTTGAGCTGCGGACGATCGAGGTGGCGCAATGCCGAGGGATCGGAAATGGTGGGAAGAAGCGGGACCATGGGGATTCTTTTGTTTTATCGGTCGCGCTCGACGACCATGCAGGCGAGCGCGCGCAGGGCGCCGGTTTCGGCCAGGCCGCTGCGATCCAGTGCGGCCAGCGCCTCGCCGAGCAATTGCCGAGCCTCGGCGCGCGCGCCTTCGAGGCCAAGCAGGGAAACATAGGTGGGCTTGTCGCTGGCGGCGTCCTTGCCGGCGGTCTTGCCCAGGGTTTCAGAGTCGGCCGTGACGTCGAGGATGTCGTCGACGACCTGGAAGGCCAGGCCCAGCGCCGCGCCATAGTCGCGCAGCGCGGCCAAGACGGCCGGTGCCACCTTCTCGCAACAGGCCGCGCCCATCTCGACGCTGCCCTGCAGCAGCGCGCCGGTCTTCAGGCGGTGCATTTGCCGCAGGCTGGCTTCGTCCAGCACCACGCCGACGCTGGCCAGGTCGATGGCCTGGCCGCCGGCCATGCCTTCGCTGCCGGCGGCGCGCGCCAGCAGACGGCACAGCCTGGCCTGCACGGCTGGAGCGAAGCTCGCCTCTTCGGGCGTGAGCAACTCGAAAGCCAGGGCTTGCAATGCGTCGCCGGCCAGCAGTGCGTCGGCCTCGCCGAATTTCACATGCACCGTGGGCTTGCCGCGGCGCAGGACGTCGTTGTCCATGCAGGGCAGGTCATCGTGCACCAGGGAATAGGCGTGGATCAGCTCAGTGGCACAGGCGGCGCGCAGAGCGGCATTCGGGTCGCCGCCGACTGCGTCGCTGGCGGCCAGCACCAGGAGCGGGCGCAAGCGCTTGCCGCCGTCCAGCACGGCATAGCGCATGGCATCGCCGAGCAGCACCGGTGCGTTGACGCCGACCCAGCGCGACAGCGCCGTTTCGACCAGGGCCAGTTGCGGCTCGCTCCAGGCGGCCAGCCGGGCAGCATCCCAGCGGTCCAGCACGGCGCCCGTCATTCGGGCGCCCATGTCTTGAGGCTGCCGGCGTCGAGCACCTTGATCTGGTCCTCGACCGCTTGCAGCTTGTCGCGGCAGAAGGACAACAAGGCGGCCCCGCGCTGGTAGCTGGCCAGGAGCTGGTCGAGCGGCAGTTGGCCCGACTCGAGGGCCGCGACCAGTTGCTCGAGCTCGGCCAGGCCAGCCTCGTAGGTGGCCGGCAGCGCGTTCGCGTCGGGGGTAGGGGTGGGGGATGCCTTGGGCATGCTCTCTCGCGTGAAACCAGGGATTTTAGGGCGCGGCCCGAAAAGCGGCCGGCGGGTACAATCGCCCCTCTTTTTCGGCACCGCTCTCACGGGTGCGCCACGCAACGACGGCGCGCCCTGGTTGTCCGCTTTTTTCACTTCTCCTTTTCCTCCCTGTGGGGAGCTTGGTCAGGTCACCCATGTCTGATTTAAGTCTTCAACTGCAGCCGGCTTCCAGCCACCTTCACGTTTCAGCCTATTTCGACGAGGCGCTCTACGCCCACGAAATGCAGACCCTCTTTGCCAAGGGGCCGCGCTATGTCGGCCACCGGCTGGCAGTGCCTGAGCAAGGCAACTTCCATACCCTGCCCCAGGAACACGAGGGCCGCGCGCTGGTGCACACGCCCAAGGGCGTGGAGCTGATCTCCAATGTCTGCCGGCACCGCCAGGCGGTGATCCTGCAGGGCCGCGGCGCGCTCGATGCCCAGACCGGCGGCAACATCGTCTGCCCGCTGCACCGCTGGACCTACGCGGCGGCGGACTCGCGCACCACCGGCACCCTGATCGGCGCACCGCATTTCTCGCAGGACCCCTGCCTGAACCTGCACAACTATCCGCTCACCGAGTGGAACGGCCTGCTGTTCGAGGCCAACGGACGCGACGTGGCTGCCGACATGGCCCGCCTGGGTCCGCGTACGGAACTCGACTTCGAGGGCTACGCGCTCGACCATGTCGAACTGCACGAGTGCAACTACAACTGGAAGACCTTCATCGAGGTCTACCTGGAGGACTACCACGTCGGGCCCTTCCACCCAGGCCTGGGCAGCTTCGTGACCTGCGAGGACCTGCGCTGGGAGTTCAACAAGAACTACTCGGTGCAGACGGTGGGCGTGGCCAATCGGCTGGGCCGCGCCGGCAGCCCGGTATACCAGCGCTGGCAGGAGCAGCTGCTCAAGTACCGCGAGGGCAAGCCGCCGAAGTTCGGCGCCATCTGGCTGACCTACTACCCGCACGTGATGATCGAGTGGTATCCGCACGTGCTCACCGTCTCGACCCTGCACCCGGTCGGCCCGCAGAAGACGCTGAACATGGTGGAGTTCTTCTACCCCGAGGAGATCGTCGCCTTCGAGCGCGAGTTCGTCGAGGCGCAGCGCGCCGCCTACATGGAAACCTGCGTGGAAGACGACGAGATCGCCGAGCGCATGGACGCCGGCCGGCGCGCCCTGATGCTGCGCGGCGACAACGAATCCGGCCCCTACCAGAGCCCCATGGAAGACGGCATGCAGCAATTCCACGAGTGGTACCGCGCCGAGATGGCGCAGGCAGACGCCGCCGCCTGAGTTTCCCTCCTCACTCCAGCGCCCGCTTGCGGTGCCGGAAGTCCCTTCCCTCAAGGACACACATGCAAGCGCTCTGGATGGTTCTGGCCGCCTTTCTCTTCGCCTCGATGGGGGTGTGCGTGAAGCTGGCCTCCGCCTGGTTCTCGATGGCCGAACTGGTGTTCTGGCGCGGCGTCATCGGCATCGTCTTCCTGTGGCTGCTGGCGCGCCGCCAGGGCGTCACGCTGGGCACCCGCTATCCGGGCATGCATGCCTGGCGCAGCCTGGTCGGGGTGGTTTCGCTGGGCGCCTGGTTCTATGCGATTGCGGGCATGCCGCTGGCCACCGCCATGACGCTCAACTATATGAGCAGCGTCTGGATCGCCACCTTCCTGGTCGGCGGCGCGCTGCTGGCCTGGGTGCCGGCGCCCGGACGCGACGGCAGCGTGGCGCGCCCGCCGCTGCAGGCGCCGCTGGTGCTGACCGTGCTGGCCGGCTTTGGCGGCGTGGTGCTGATGCTGCGCCCGACCATCGGCGACAACCAGGGCTTTGCGGGGTTGCTGGGCCTGCTGTCGGGCCTCACGGCTGCCTTTGCCTACATGCAGGTGATCGCGCTGTCGCGCATCGGCGAACCCGAGACCCGCACGGTCTTCTACTTCGCGCTGGGTTCGGCCGTGGCCGGCGGCGTGGCCACACTGTTGACCGGCGTCTCGCCCTGGGACTGGCGCCACGGCCTGTGGTTGCTGCCGGTGGGCCTCTTGGCAGCCCTGGGTCAGCTTTGCATGACGCGCGCCTACGCCAACGCCAAGACCCCGGCCGCCACGCTGGTGGTGGCGAACCTGCAATATTCCGGAATCGTGTTCGCGGCCTTCTTCAGCCTGATCGTGTTCAATGACCGCATCGACGCGATGGGCTGGGCCGGCATGGCGCTGATCGTGGCCAGCGGCATCGCCGCCACCGTGCTGCGGCAGCGCGCCGTACCCAAGGCACCCGCCGAGGAACACTGACTGTTTGGATGGAGACAAGCTCGATGGCCTACACCACCCTGATTTCCGCTGAAGACCTGCTGGCGCTGCACCGGCGCAAGGACAGCGCCACCACCCTCATGGTGTTCGACTGCAGCTTCGACCTGATGCAGCCCGAGGCCGGCGAGCGCCACTACCGCGAGGCCCACGTCCCCGGGGCCGTCTATGCCCACCTCGACACCGCGCTGAGCGCCAAGCACGGCGTTCCCGGCAAGGGCGGCGCCGTGATCGCGCAAAAGGAAGCCGGCGCGCCGGCCTCGGGCGGGCGCCATCCGCTGCCCAGCCGCGAAAGCTTTGCCGCCTGGCTCTCGAGCGTCGGCTTTGCCAACGAGATGCAGGCGGTGGTCTACGACCGCAACGGCGCCAACTACTGCGGCCGCCTGTGGTGGATGCTCAAGTGGATGGGCCACGAGGCGGCGGCGGTGCTCGACGGCGGCCTGCAAGCCTGGCACGCCGCGGGCGGCGAAGTCGGCAGCGGCGAGGAGCCGGCGCACTTCCAGTCCAACTTCGTACCGGGCGAAGCGCTGGTCAAGCTGATCGGCACTCGCCAGGTGGCAGAGGGCCTGGAAACACCCGCCCAGACGTTGATCGATGCACGCGCGGCAGCGCGCTACCGCGGCGAGGTGGAGCCACTGGACCCGATCGCCGGCCACATCCCCGGCGCACTGAACCGCCCCTTCAGCGAGAACCTGGGGCCAGACGGCAAGTTCAAGCCGACCGCACAACTGCGCGCCGAATTCGAAGCCCTGCTGGCCGGCCGCGATCCGGCCCGCGTGGTGCACCACTGCGGCAGCGGCGTCAGCGCAATCCCGAACCTCCTGGCCATGCAGGTCGCCGGCCTGGGCGCAACTGGCCTCTACGCCGGCAGCTGGAGTGAATGGAGCAACACCCCGGGCCTGCCAACCCGCCAAGGCCCGCAGCCCTGAGAGCAACGACGCCAGTAGCGCCGCGGAACCGGCTGCGCCGGGCCGCAGGGGCTGCCCCCTCGAGGGGTTACTCGGCGACACGAAGTGCGCCGATACGGGGGTGGGTCAATCCGGTGCTTGCATCACCCGGTCGAACTCCTCGTCGGCCAGCACGTTGTCGGCATCGAGATCGCTCGCATCGGTGAGGTCCAGGCCGGTTTCCTCCTCCAGCTCGTCCGGCACGTCGGAGTCGTCTTCATCCTCGTTCTCGGGCGGATCGAAGACTTCGCCGTCGCCGGGCATCTGCTTGCCGGGCAGGTCGCTGGTGGGCTTTCCTGATTGAAGTTTGGATTCTTGGCGCTTCATGATCGGATTCCTGGCGGAAGGAGCGAAACGGACAGACCCCAATGGTGCGCGCGTTCGCGCTGTTACGCTAGACCTCGCCGTGTCACAGAAAGTGTGCCGGCGGGCGATGGCGGTTCAGTGACGGTGGCCGTGTTCGCCGTGCCCGTGGCCTTCATGGGCGCCATCCCCGTGTTCGTGCCCGCCATGCACCGCCAGGCTCACCAGAGTGACCAGCGCGATGCCCGCCAGCAGCCAGGCGATCTGCGCGCCGGTCTGGCGCGCGCCCAGGCGCTTTTGCAGCTGCGGGATCAGGTCGGCCAGCGCCACGTAGATGAAGCTGCTGCTGGCCAGAACCAGGAAGTAAGGCAAGAGGCCCTGGAGCTGATCGACCAGCCACCAGCCGGCCACGCCGCCCAGGGCCGTCATGGTGCCGGCCAGAGAGACCTTGACCAGGGCGGCGCGGGCGTCGATGGAGGTCTGCCGCAGCACCACCAGGTCACCGATGTGGTGCGGCACCTCGTGCGCCAGCACTGCCAGCGCCGCTACCGCGCCCAGGCGCAGGTCGGCCATGAAGGCGGAGGCGATCAGGATGCCGTCGCCGAAGCAGTGCACGCTGTCGCCGGTCAGCACCGCCCAGCCGCCGCCGCGCTTGCCCTCGCCGCCATGCGCATGGCCGTGGTGGTGATGCGCGTGCCCGTGCTCGTGCCCGTCGTGACGCTCATGCTCATGATGATGGTGCTCATGCCCGTGGTGCCACAGCTCGGCCTTGTCCAGCAAGAAGAACAGCACCAGCCCGCCCAGCAGCATCGCAAACAGGGCGGCCGGCTGGATGCCGCTTTCGAAGGCCTCGGGCAGCAGGTGCATGAAGGCGGTGGCCAGCAGCGCGCCGGCCGCCAGGCTCAGCAGCGACTGCGCGCCGGAGGCGCCGTCCTGGGCCGGGCCGCCGACATGCAGGCGCAGCAGCAAGGCGGCGATCCACACGCTGCCGATGCCCGCGACCAGGGTCGCCGCGATGATTGCAAGCAGGTTCATGACAAGGCAAAAAGCAAAGCCGGCGCGTGCACCGGCTTTCGAATGAATGAGTGACTCGCACTGCCCTCAGGCGGCAGCGCGGCAATCATCTTAGCAACGCTGTCAAGCGTGCCTTCAGGTCGCCGGCTTGTCGCTGGGCGCGTTGATGTTGTCCTTGATCTGCGGGGCACCAAACCTTTCGATGCAATGAGCAAGGGGAAGCAGTAGAAGACCAGTGCAGGGAGCAATCGCGGGGCCGAAATTGCCCACACAATCGCGGCCCATGACATCCATGCACGTCTGCGTGCTCGGCGCCGGAATCGTCGGCCTGGCCACTGCCTGGGAGCTCTTGAACGAGGGCCATCGGGTGAGCGTGATCGACCGCGCCGCGCCAGGCAACGGAGCCAGTGGCGGCAACGGTGCGCAACTGAGCTACTCCTACGTGCAGCCACTGGCCGACCCGTCGATCTGGACACAGTTGCCCAAGCTCTTGCTGTCGCCAAGCTCGCCGCTGAAGCTGCGGCCGCAGCTCGATCCGATGCAGTGGCGCTGGGGCCTGGCCTTCCTTGCAGCCTGCAGTGCGCGAACCTCGCGCGAAACCACGGCGCAGCTTCTGGAACTGGCGGCGCAAAGCCGCGCCGCCTTCGACGCCATGCTGGCGCAGTTGCAGCCCGAATGCGATTTCTCGGCCACCGGCAAGCTGGTGCTCTACGGCAGCACACAGGCGCTGGAGAGCGCGCGCCGCCAACTGGAACTTCAGCGCGCGCTCGGCAGCAGCGACCAGCGCCTGGTGACGCCCGAGGAATGCATCGCCATCGAGCCGGCCCTGGCCTACTACCGCGAGCAGATGGCCGGCGCGATCCACACGCCCAGCGAATGCGCTGCCGACTGCCTGAAGCTGTGCACCGAGCTCGAATTCGCGCTGGCGCAGCGCGGCGCCACTTTCCACCTGGGCACCGAGGTGCAGGGCTTCGCGCTTTCCGAATGCCGCGTCGCGGCCCTGCGCACCAGCGCCGGCCCCTTCGAGGCGGATGCCTTCGTGATGGCACTCGGCAGCGCATCACATCGCCTGGGGCGCGAACTGGGCGCCTACCTGCCGGTCTATCCGCTCAAGGGCTACAGCATCACTGTCGAGGTGGACGATGCGCCGGGCGCTGCTCCCCATGTGAACGTGACCGACAGCGCACGCAAGGTGGTGTTCGCGCGCATCGGCTCGCGCCTGCGCGTGGCCGGCATGGCCGAGCTGGTGGGGCACGATGCCAGCATTCCGGCCGCACGCATCGAGTCCCTGGAAGCGGCCACGCGCGCGCTGTTTCCGCATGCCAGCCGCTTCGACGAACTGCATCCCTGGACCGGCATGCGCCCGGCAACGCCCACCGGCCGGCCGATCATCGGACGCCATCCGCGCGCGCCCGCCAACCTGTTGTTCAACACCGGGCACGGGGCGCTGGGCTTCACGCTCGCCTTCGGTTCGGCGCAGCGGGTGGCCAAGGCGCTGGCAAGCTGAGCGGGACGCGCGGGTATGCCCACTATGTTGACACTCACTGACGATTCCTAAAGAATCAGTTCACACTTTTGGTGCAGAGCCCCACGCTCAACGCACCTTGAGGCCCGAAGCACAGCACGGAGGGACCCAGTGAAGAATTCGGTCGAATCCAGCGAGTTCACCAAGAAGCAGGAACTGGTCAGCTTCCTCTTCCTGTCCGTCGTGATGGCTCCGGTGCTCGCAGTGATGATCGTCGGCGGCTACGGCTTCATGGTCTGGATGGTCCAGCTGATTGCCGGCCCGCCCGGCAGCTGAGCCGCGATGCCTGCCGAAGTCCACATCAGCAGCCTTGTCGTGCATTCGACACCGCGTCGTTTGCAGAGCGTGGCCGAGGCGATTGCCCGAATGCCCGGGGCGCGCGTGCATGGCAGTTCTCCGGCCGGCAAGCTGGTCGTCACGCTGGACGCCGACAGCGCCGAGGAAATGCATGGCCGCGTGGCCGACATCCAGCGCACCGAGGGCGTGCTTGCCGCCGCGCTGGTCTACCAGTACGCCGACACGGTGGAAGCGATGAACGAGGAGCTCCCCGATGCCCATTGATCGGCGTGATTTCATCCGGCAGACCGCGGCCGCGACGGCGGGCGCCGTCGCCGGTATTCCCCTGCCGGGCCTGGCCCAGCCTGCGGCCACCATGGACCCGCATCCGCCAGGCATCAAGTGGTCCAAGGCGCCGTGCCGCTTCTGCGGCACCGGCTGCGGCGTGACGGTGGGCGTGAAGGACAACCGCGTGGTCGCCACCCACGGCGACCCCGAGGCGGAAGTGAACCGTGGCCTGAACTGCGTCAAGGGCTACTTCCTCTCGAAGATCATGTATGGCGACGACCGCCTGCTCAAGCCCCTGCTGCGCATGAAGGGCGGCAAGTACGCCAAGGACGGCGAGTTCACCAGCGTCTCCTGGGACCAGGCCTTCGACGTGATGGCCGAGCAGTTCAAGCGCGTGCTCAAGGAGAAGGGGCCGACTGCGGTGGGCATGTTCGGTTCGGGCCAGTGGACGGTGTGGGAAGGCTACGCGGCCCTCAAGCTCATGAAGGCGGGCTTTCGCTCCAACAACCTGGATCCCAATGCGCGCCACTGCATGGCCTCGGCCGCGGTGGGCTTCATGCGCACCTTCGGCATGGACGAGCCGATGGGCTGCTACGACGACATCGAGGCGGCCGATGCCTTCGTGCTGTGGGGCTCCAACATGGCCGAGATGCACCCGATCCTGTGGACGCGAGTGACCGACCGGCGCCTGTCCAAGCCGGACGTGAAGGTGGCCGTGCTCTCGCCCTTCGAGCATCGCTCCTATGAACTGGCCGACATCGAGCTGACCTTCACGCCGCAGACCGACCTGGCGATCCTCAACTACATCGCCCACTACATCATCAAGACCAACCGGGTGAACCGCGAGTTCGTCGACAAGCACACTTCCTTCCGCCTTGGCAACGCGGACATCGGCTATGGCCTGCGGCCCGAGCATCCGCTGCAGAAGGCCGCCAAGAATGCGGGCGATGCCGGCGGCGCCAAGCCCATCACCTTCGACGACTTTGCCAAGTTCGTGTCGACCTACGACCTGGACTACACCGCCAAGCTCAGCGGCGTGCCGAAGAACCGGCTGGAAGCGCTGGCCGAGCTGTACGCGGACCCGCAGATCAAGGTCATGTCCTTCTGGACCATGGGCTTCAACCAGCACACGCGCGGTGTGTGGGCCAACAACATGGTCTACAACATCCATCTGCTGACCGGCAAGATCTCCACGCCCGGCAACAGCCCCTTCTCGCTCACCGGCCAGCCCTCGGCCTGCGGCACGGCGCGCGAGGTGGGCACCTTCGCGCACCGGCTGCCGGCCGACATGGTGGTGACCAATCCCAAGCACCGCGAGCATGCCGAGGAGATCTGGAAGATTCCGCACGGCACCATCCCGGACAAGCCGGGCTACCACGCGGTGCTGCAGAACCGCATGCTCAAGGACGGCAAGCTCAATGCCTACTGGGTGATGGTCAACAACAACATGCAGGCGGCCGCCAACCTGATGAACGAGGGCTATCCGGGCTATCGCAACCCGGACAACTTCATCGTCGTCTCCGACGTCTACCCCACGGTCACCGCGCTCACGGCCGACCTGATCCTGCCGGCGGCCATGTGGGTGGAAAAGGAAGGCTGCTACGGCAACGCCGAGCGCCGCACCCACATGTGGCACCAGTTGGTGAACCCACCGGGTGAGGCGAAGTCGGACCTGTGGCAGCTGATGGAGTTTTCCAAGCGCTTCAAGATCGAGGAAGTGTGGCCCGCGGACCTGATCGCCAAGAAGCCCGAGCTGCGCGGCAAGACCCTGTACGAGGTGCTGTTCCGCAACGGCCAGGTCGACAAGTTCCCCAACTCGCAGATCGAGGCGGGCTACGAGAACGCCGAGGCGAAGGAATGCGGCTTCTATGTGCAAAAGGGTTTGTTCGAGGAGTACGCGGGCTTCGGCCGCGGCCACGGCCACGACCTGGCGCCCTTCGACACCTACCACCAGGTGCGCGGCCTGCGCTGGCCGGTGGTGAACGGCAAGGAGACTCGCTGGCGCTACAAGGAAGGCTACGACCCGTATGTGAAGGCGGGCACCGGCTACCAGTTCTACGGCTACCCGGACGGCAAGGCGCTGATCTTCGCCTTGCCCTACGAGCCGCCGCCGGAGGTGCCCGACAAGGAATTTCCCTTCTGGCTGTCCACCGGCCGCGTGCTCGAGCACTGGCATTCGGGCTCGATGACCCGGCGCGTGCCCGAGCTGCACAAGGCGGTGCCGAACGCCGTGTGCTACATGCATCCGGAAGATGCCAAGGCGCTGGGCGTGCGGCGCGGCATCGAGGTGGAGATCGCCTCGCGGCGCGGCAGCATGCGCACACGGGTGGAGACACGCGGGCGCAACAAGCCGCCGCAGGGCCTCGTGTTCGTGCCCTGGTTCGACGCCAGCCAGCTGATCAACAAGGTCACGCTCGACGCCACCGATCCGATCTCCTTCCAGACGGACTTCAAGAAGTGCGCCGTGAAGATCACCAAGGTGTGACGAGCACGAAGCCGCCATGAAGCTGCGCCGACTTCTTCCTCTTCTGGGCCTGCTGGCGGTCGTCGCCAGCGCGCAGCCCGGCACCGGCCTGCTGGACCCGGCGCGCGGCCCGGTGGCGGTGGACAAGCCCACCGATCCACCGCGGCTGGCCAACGCGGTCAACGACGACGTGCGCCGCCCGCGCAACTACGACATGCAGCCGCCCACCATCCCGCACCGGGTGGACGGCTACCAGATCGACAAGAACTTCAACAAGTGCCTGGACTGCCATGCGCGGGCCAAGACCGAGTTCTCGCTGGCCATCCCGGTCAGCCCCACGCACTACCTGGACCGTGCAGGCAAGGTGCTGCCGCAGGTCTCGACGCGGCGCTATTTCTGCATGCAGTGCCACGTGCCGCAGGACCCGGTGCTGCCCATCGTCGGCAATGCCTTCGAAGGCGTCGCCGTGCCGGCCCCGAAATGAGAGGCAGGGAAGCCGCACCATGATCAAGCGCCTCAAGGCCTACTGGACCATCATCCGCCGACCCAGCGTGCATTTCAGCCTGGGCTTTTTGACGCTGGGCGGCTTCATCGGCGGGATCTTCTTCTGGGGCGCCTTCAACACCGCGATGGAGCTGACCAACACCGAGAAGTTCTGCACCGGCTGCCACGAGATGCGCGACAACGTGTTCGCCGAGCTCAAGACCACCATCCACTACACCAACCGCTCCGGGGTGCGCGCGGTGTGCTCCAACTGCCACGTGCCGCACGACTGGACCGACAAGATCGCGCGCAAGATGCAGGCCTCCAAGGAGGTGTGGGGCAAGATCTTCGGCACCATCTCCACCCAGGAGAAGTTCCGCGACATGCGGCTCGAACTGGCGCGGCATGAATGGGCCCGCTTCAAGGCGAACGACTCGCTCGAATGCCGCAACTGCCACAACTACGAGTACATGGACTTCACGCGCCAGAGCGTGCGCGCGCAGAACATGCACACGACCTACCTGGCCAACAAGGAGAAGACCTGCATCGATTGCCACAAGGGCATCGCGCATCAGCTGCCGCACATCCCGCCGGGCCAGGGGCCCTCGGATTCGCCTGGGCAGATGGTGCCGAAGGAAGGCGGCGAGGTCCTGGCGCCCGCCACCGGGCCCGCCGGCGAAAAGAAGGGTGGCTGAGGTCTTGCAGCAAATGCTGTCCGTTCGCGACCTGGCATGCACGCGCGCCGGGCGCCTTGTCTTTTCGGGGCTCTCCTTCTCGGCACAGGCCGGCCAGGTCGTGCAGGTGCGCGGCGCCAACGGCAGCGGCAAGAGCAGCCTGCTGCGCCTGCTGTGCGGCCTCTTGCCGCCGGCGCGCGGCGAAGTGCAGTGGCAGGGCCGCGCGATCGCGGCGCAGGGCGCGGACTACACCCGCCAGCTGGCCTACCTGGGCCATGCCGACGGACTGCGCGGCGAGCTCACTGTGCGAGAGAACCTCGATTTTTCTCTGCACATCGCCGGGAGCCGGCCGGATGCCGACGCCGGTCGCGCGGTGCTGGCGCGCCTTCAGCTTGGCGGACGCGAGAACGATCAGGTGCGGCTTCTGTCGCAGGGCCAGCGGCGCCGCCTCGCGCTGGCGCGCGTGCTGCTGAGCCGGCGACCGCTGTGGCTTCTGGACGAGCCGCATGCCGGCCTGGACGCGGACGGCGAACAGGTGCTCGAAGCCTGCCTGGCCGAGCATGCGCAAGGCGGCGGACTGGCGGTGGTGGCGACGCACCGGGCCGGCAGCGGAGATGCCCTGGACATGGACGCGTTGAACGATGCCATTCGCAGTGATCCCGATCATCGGCCGTGAACTGCGCACGGCCGCGCGGCGGCCGATGGACGCACTGGGCGCACTGCTGTTCTTCGTGGTGGTGGGCACGCTGTTCGCGCTGGCCGCCGGCCCCGATCCGGTCCTGCTTCGCACCATCGGCCCGGGCGTGGTCTGGGTGGCGGCGCTGCTTGCGCTGCTGGTCTCGCTGCATCGGCTCTTCCTGCCCGAACTGGAAGACGGCGTGCTGGAGCAACTGCTGTTGTCGCCACGTTCCCTGCTCGGGCTGGTCTGGGGCAAGGTCGCGGCGCACTGGCTCGTGACCTGCCTGCCGCTGCTGCTGGTGGCGCCCCTCCTGGGCCTGCAGTTCGAACTGTCGGCGCCTTCTATCGGGATCCTGCTGGCATCGCTGTTGCTGGGTACGCCGACCTTGTCGCTGCTGGGCGCGCTGGGCGCCGCCCTCACGCTGGGCCTGCGGGGCAACGCCTTGCTGGCGCTCATCATGCTGCCGCTGTGCGTGCCGGTGCTGGTCTTCGGCAGTGGCGCGGTCAGCGCCAGCCAGCAGGGCATGCCGGCCGGCCCGCACCTGTCGATCCTGGCGGCCTGGCTGTTGCTCGCGGCCTTGCTGTGCCCCTGGGCGGTTGCTTGCGCGCTGCGGCTCGCGCTCGAATGAGAGGCCAAGCAATGGACAGCCTGCGCCCCCTCGATCCCGCCCTGCAGCGCGAGGCCTTCGGCGCGCCGCGCGGGCGCTGGCGGCGCCTGGCCTCGCCGCCGGTGTTCCATCACTGGGCCGGGCGCGCGTGGCCCTGGTTCGCG
>DATILH010000113.1:0-4806 GCA_035476655.1 Variovorax sp. | reverse complement strand
CGCCCTGCGCCAGGCTGGCTGCCCGCATCTGCTGCGCATCTGGAACTATCTGCCGCGCATCAACGAGGACGGTGGCGGCCTCGAGCGCTACCGGCAGTTCAACCTGGGCCGGCAGCAGGCCTTCATCGAGGCCGGCCAGGGCGTGTACGAAGGCTCTCCGGCCGCCTGCGCCCTGGGCGTGCAGCGCGGGGCGCTGTCGATCCACTTCCTGGCCGGGCAACGCACGCCGCTGGCAATCGAGAATCCGCGCCAGGTCTCGGCCTATCGCTATCCGCCCAGCTACGGGCCGCGCCCGCCGACGTTCTCGCGCGCCGCCCTGGCCGAACTCGGCGGCGGGCAACTGGGCCTGTTCATCTCGGGCACCGCCAGCATCGTCGGCCACGCCAGCGTGCATGCGGGCGACGTGGCCGAGCAGACGCGCGAGACGCTGCGCAACCTGGACGCGGTGATCGCCGCCGCCAACCAGCGCTGTGACGCGCGCTTCGAACTGCGCGCGCTCGACGCCGTGGTCTACGTGCGCCATGCCACCCACGCGCCGCAGGTGCGCCGGCTGCTCGGGGAGTCGTTGGGCAGCACGGCCCCGACGGTGCAGCGCGCCATCTACCTGGAGGCGGACATCTGCCGCCAGGACCTGCTGGTCGAAATTGAAGCGCACGCGGTCGCCGCCGGCGTGCTGCACGGATGAAGACGCGACCGCGCCATGAAATGTTTGCTCCGCAGGGCCCTGTCCCTCCTCCTGGCCCTGCCGCTGTACGCCTTGCTGCTGCTGCTCGGCCTGGTCTCGCTGATCTGGAACCTGATCGCGCTGCCCCTGTACCTGCTGCTGCCTGAGACACTCGGGCGCGATCTGGGCCGCAGCGTCATCGCGCGCGCCTACCGCGTCTTCTGGGCCGTGGCCTCGGCCACCGGCATGATGCGCGTCGACGCCTCCTGCCTGGATCCGCTGCGCAACGAGCGCGGCCTGATCATCGTGGCCAACCACCCCACCATGCTCGATGCGCTGCTGCTGGTGGCACGCCTGCCGCGCAGCGCCTGCATCATGAAGGCCGACCTGATGCGCAACGTGTTCCTGGGCACTGGCGCCCGGCTGGCGCGCTACATCCGCAACGACTCGGCGCGCACGATGATCCGGCTGGCGGTACATGATCTGCGCGGCGGCGGCCAGTTGGTGATCTTTCCCGAAGGCACCCGCACCGTCGACGCGCAGCTCAATGCCTTCCGTCCCGGCGTCACCCTGATCGCCAAGCTGGCCAAGGCACCGATCCAGACCGTCTTCATCGACACCGATACGCCCTACCTGCGCAAGGGCTGGCCGATCTGGCGCGTGCCGAAACTGCCGATCGAGGTCCGCCTGCGACTGGGCGAGCGCTTCGCGCCCACTGCCGACAGCAACGCGCTGCTGCACGTGCTGGAACAGTACTATCGACGCCATTTGGAAGAAGAGCGCGCGCCCAGCGCGTCCGCCGCATGCAAGACGTCTCGCGCACCCACCTTGTCCTGATCCCCAGCTACAACACGGGCGAACGCCTGTTTTCCACCGTTTGCGCGGCGCGCGAACAATGGAATCCCGTTTGGGTGGTGATCGACGGCAGCACCGACGGCACCGGCGAGCGCCTGGCGGCCATGGCCACCAGCGACCCCGGCCTGCGCGTCTGGATCCTGCCCGAGAACCGGGGCAAGGGGGCGGCCGTGCTGCATGGCCTGCGTGCGGCGCGCGAGGCCGGCTTCACGCACGCCCTGACCATGGATTCCGATGGCCAGCATCCGGCCGATCTCATCCCCCGCTTCATCAAAGCCTCGCAGACACGGCCCGACACCATGGTGCTGGGCAAGCCGGTGTTCGATGCCAGCGCGCCCCTGTTGCGGGTGCGCGGCCGGCGCGTCTCCAACAGCTGGACCCAGTTGGAGACGCTGTTTGCCGGCATCGGCGATTCGCTCTACGGTTTTCGCATCTATCCGATCGCACCGCTGATCGCCGTGATGCAGCGCCAGCCCTGGATGCGCCGCTTCGACTTCGACACCGAGGCGGTGGTACGGCTGGCCTGGCGCGGCGTCAAGCCGCTCAACATTGATGCGCCGGTCAAGTACCTCAGCGCCGAGGAAGGCGGCGTCTCGCACTTCAACTACGTGCGCGACAACGCTCTCTTGACCTGGATGCACGCCCGACTGATGCTGGAGTTCGGGCTGCGCCTGCCCAGCCTCGTGTTACGGCGCCTGCGCGGGCTGCCGCCCTTCCAGGACTAGATCATCCCGCCGTTGATCGAGATCACCTGCCCGGTGATGTAGGCGGCCTCGTCGCTTGCCAGGAAGGCCGCCAGCGCGGCGACTTCCTCCGGCGTGCCGGCGCGCTTGCTCGGCACCATCTGATCGATCAGCGCCTTGTCGAAAGCCGCGTCAGCCATGGGCGAGGCGATGATGCCTGGCGCGATGGCGTTCACCGTCACGCCGCGCGCCGCCACTTCCAGCGACAGCGCCTTGGTGGCGCTGTTGAGCGCGCCCTTGGCCGCCGCATAGTTGACCTGCCCGCGGTTGCCGGTGATCGCGGCCACCGAGGAGATGTTGATGATGCGGCCCCAGCGGGTGCGCAGCATCGGCAGCAGGAGCGGTTGCGTGACGCGAAAGAAGCCGTTGAGCGAGACGTCGATCACCTTGTGCCACTGCTCGGCGCGCATGCCGGGCAGCACCGCGTCGTCGTGCACGCCGGCGTTGTTGACGAGGATCTGAACTGGCCCTGCTGCCAGCATCTGCTCGCACGCCTTCGCGCAAGCTTCGTCGCTGCGCAGGTCGAACACATGGCATTGCGCCTTGCCGCCAGCCGCCGCGATGGTGTCGGCCAGCGCCTGCACCGCATCGGGCCGCGAATTGGCATGCAGCAGCACGGTGGCGCCGCCTTGGGCCAGGCGGCGGGCGATGGCCTGGCCCAGGGCGCCGCTGGCGCCGGTGACGAGTGCGCGTTTTCCGGACCAGTTCATGATGCGAAGGCTTCCTTGGCAAGGGGCGTGTTCAGGACCACCACCGCGCGGCCCTGCGCCAGGCTGCGGCCAGTGGCATCGAGCACGCGAAATTCATAGAGCACCTGGCGCTCGTCGCCCGACAGGCGCAGGGCATGCACATGCAGCGCACCCTCCACCTCGTCGAGCCGCGCCGCGCCGAACTGCACCTGGCGCACGCTGGCCAGGTAGCCCGCCGTGGCGGCCTGCCCTTCGGGCGCGATCAGGCCGCCATGCAGGGCCATGGCCTGCGCCGCGTATTCAATGGCGCCGGGCGCCAGCAGGCCGTGCGCGGTGCGCAGGGGATTGGCGGGGTCGCGGTGCGTCGCCGTCGTGCAGTGGATGCGCTCGCCGTCCCAGCTTTCCAGGCGATCGAGCAGGCACATGCTGCCGCGGTGCGGGATGCGCTCTTCGATACCGGTGCGGTCGAGGGTCATGGCTTCAGATCGGCCACCAGCAGCACGTTGGCGAAGGGCGTGCCCCGGCTCATCGGCAGGCTGCGCACCGAGAAGCCCAGGCGCTCGAGCAGCGCCGTCCAGTCTTGCAGCGGACGGCCCCAGGTGGGCGCAATGCGATGGCCGCGCACCCAGGTCACGCTGCGATCGACCCACTGGCTGACGCGGTAGCCGCGCCGGCTTGCGGCGTCGCCCACGCGCAGCAGCAGGCGCCCTGGCGTGCCTGCATCGCGCTCGAGCGCGCCCTGCGCCAGCGCCTGGCGCACGCGCGAGAGCACGCCTTCCTGCGCCTGCAGGTCCACATAGTGCAGCACGTCGAGGATCAGCACCAGGTCGCAGGGCGGCAACGCGGCGCTGCACATGTCGGCGCAAAGGAAGGCGGGTGTCGGCTGCAAGTGGCCGACGGCACGGGTGGCCCGTTCGACGTCGCGCGGCATCAGTTCGATGCCGGTGTAGCGCGCCTGCGCAGGCGTGGCTGGCCAACCTGCCGGCCATTGACGGCTGGCCTGCATCTCGCTCATGGCGGTCAGCAGGCTGGCGAACAGGCCCTGGCCGCAGCCGATGTCCAGCACCCGCCGCTGGCCCGAGTGGATCAGCCCCTGCTCGAGCATCGCGCGAAACACCGGATCGCGGCCCAGCTTGCCACGTGCGAAATGCCAGGCGAAGCGGCCGGCCTGGCGATAGGGCTGGGTGGCCGAGGCATGCAGCCGCTGCCAGGCGGCGTTCGTGCACTGGATCATGTTCAGAGCGCCAGGGCCTGCGGCAGGCTGACCGAACGCAAGCCGCGGGCCTGCAACTGCGCCAGCAGCGGCGGCAGCACCTCCAGCACCACCGGACGCCCGGCGGCCGAACGCGCCACGTTGCCGTCGTGCAGCAGCAGGATGTCGCCGGCGGCCAGGCCGCGCGTGAGCCGCTCCAGCACCCGGGCGGCGTCGGCCTCGCGGGTGTCGAAGCCGCGCCGCGTCCAGCTCACCAGGGTCAGGCCCAGGCGCTGCAGCACCGGGGCCAGGAAGGGGTTGCGAAAGCCGGCCGGCGCGCGAAAGCAGTTGGGCTGAACGCCCGTTGCGTGCCTCAGGATCTCCTGTGCCCGGCCGATCTCCTTGGCATAGGCACGCGGGCCCAGCAGCGAGAAGTTGTGCTGGTGCCGTGCCGTGTGATTCTGGATGCTGTGGCCGCGCGCGACGATCTCGCGCGCCAGCTCCGGGTATTGCGCCACCCGCTCGGCAATGCAGAAGAAGGTGGCCTTCTGCCCGGCTGCATCCAGCAGGTCGAGCACCGCCGGCGTCACCTCGGGGTCCGGCCCGTCGTCGATGGTGATGGCGATCTCGCCGCGGGCAACGGCCGCCGCAGGCAGGCGCGAG
>DATILH010000112.1:0-2866 GCA_035476655.1 Variovorax sp. | reverse complement strand
TCGGCCAGAACTTCCAGCGCCACCAGCTGTTCGTAAAGCGCGCGCCGCGCGTGCCAGTTGTCTTTGCCGGCGATGCGCGGATCGGCACCCTCAAACGCGCCGATGGCGTCGCGGTCGCCGCGGTAGACGCAGGTGAGCCCGCCGCGTGCGGCCAGCGCGGCTTCCAATGCCGCGGCCTCGCTCACCGGCTCGGCGCTCAGCACGCCGCTGCCCAGCAGGTGGTCGGCGCGGTAGAGCGGCGTGTCCCAGCCATGGCTGTCGCCGAGCGCGCAGATGGCGGGAAACTTCTCGCGCGCCTGTGCGTCCACCGCCTCCTGGCCGATGTCGCTCAGCAGCTCGCGCGCGCTCAGGGCGTCAAAAATCTCCCAGGGCTGCAGCGCATCACCGGCCTCGACCTTGCGGGCGAAATCGGCCTCGTCGTAGGCGAACCAGGCGCGCGGCGCGGCCTGTTCGGGCAGTTCGACCACATAGATCATGGGATTCTCCGTGGGCCAGGTAACGTCAAAACCACTTGCTCAGCGCCAGGGGCGCCGTCCGCCCGTGCAGCGCGGCCAGCCACTGTGGGCCAACCGGCGCCGGGCCGGACAACCCGCGTTCACTCCACGCCTTCGGAGGCCGTTTTCGCCCAGACGGCTTTTCTGAGACGTTGCGTGATGCCGGCCGGGCTGGCATCGAACTGCCGCTGAGCGATCGACAGAGCGCCCTGGGCCACGGCGGCTTCGGGCAGCGTCAGGGGCAGACGCCCGGCCACATGGGTGGCACCGGGCACGGCCTTGGCAATCGCCTGGCGGTTGGGGTGCTCGTCCATGGAGATCAGGTTGTCGGCCTCGCGCACGCCACCCAGACACACCCAACCGTCGATCACCTCGACCTTGCGGCCGTCCTGCGTGGTCTTGATGTAGACCGCTTCAACTGCTGCTGCGGTTCCCGTGCCGGCCGGGGCCAGTTCGGGTGCGGGGGTGGTGGTGGCGGGCGTGTTCATGGTCAGAACTTCACGACGATGTCTTCGTTGCGCACGATGAACTGGCAGGCCAGACGCCACGGCGGCGGCAAGTCTTTGGTCTCGGCGTCGGCGATCTGCTGCGCGGTGATCTTGCCGGCCAGCTTCAGCACGGTCTTCTCTTTTTCGGTCAGCGCCACACCGTGCGGCGTGTTGCCCGAGAGCACGGTCACCTGCAACTGGCAGGAGCCGCACTCACCGTTCTCGCACTCGAAATCCAGCGGAATGTTGTTGGCCTTCGCCACCGCCAGCAAGGTCTTGGTGTCACCCGCGATGGCATAGACCGTGAGGTCCTTCTTCATGCGCGGGGAACTGAATGTCACGTTGGCCATAGGGCACCTCTAGATATGGAACCTTGGATCAGAAGCAGCCCGGGAAGAGCAAGGGGAAGCTCATCCGGGGCCGCCGCGGAACGGGCTTTGCCCGGCCGCCAGCGGCGCCCCCTGGGGGGTGACGCGAAGCGGCGCGGGGGGAGCTCTCAACGGATGATGTCGTACGAGTAGTCCGTCTTGCCCGGAACAATCGTGTTCGCATCCAGCGCTTCGAAGAACTCGTCAAGCAGGGTGACCAGCACGCGCATGCCGCCTTCGTAGCCCCAGGTGGGGAAACGGTGGTAGTGGTGGCGATCGAAGATCGGGAACACCATGCGCACCAGCGGCGTCTTGGTGTCGCGCTCCAGGTACTTGCCGTAGGTGTTGCCGATCAGGAAGTCCACCGGCTCGGTGAACAGCAGCGAACGCAGGTGCCAGAGGTCGCGCTTGGGGTAGACCTTGCAGCCGGCGCCGTAGGGCGACGAGTCGAACAAGGCTTGCACTTTCTTGGCCCAGGTTTCGGTGCCGTTGGTGGCCAGCACGTGCGAGGGTTCGGCACCGAGTTCGAGCAGGAAGCCGGCATAACCGAGCATCTGGTCCGGGTCGCCGTAGAGGGCGAAGCGCTTGCCGTGCAGGTGGGCCTGGCTGTCGGCCATGGCGTCCACCAGTTCACCGCGTTCTTTTTCCAGCTCGGCCGGGATCGGCTTGCCGGTCAGGCGCGAGATTTCCATCAGGAACTTGTCGGTGCCGGCCACGCCGATCGGGGCGTTCAACGCAACCACTTCCTGGCCGTGTTCGGCGATGAACTTGCTGGTCTTCTCGCAGCAGAATTCCTGGAACACGATGGTGGCCTTGGCGTGCAGAGCGGCAACCACTTCTTCTTTCGAGGTGCCGCCGGCGTACATGCGGAACTCGCCGTCGGTGGGCGTGTTCCAGTTGCCGGACGGGTCACAGATGATGTTCACCTGCACACCGAACAGATCGAAGATGCGGCGGATTTCCTTCATGTTGCCCACGACGTAACCGTCGAAGCCACCGATGAAGTTGATGCTCTCGTTGGGCACACGCACCAGGGGTTCGGTGGTCTTGGCCTTGCCGTCCCAGAAGTGGCGCAGGATGCCCAGCAGCGCGTTGTCGTAGCCGGTGATGTGGCTGCCGACGAAGGCCGGGGTGTGGGCAAACGGCACGTCGAACTCGTCGGGCACGCTGCCTTTTTGCTTGCTGGTCTTGATGAAGGCGTCGACGTCGTCACCGATCACTTCGGCCATGCAAGTGGTGGACACCGCAATCATGTCGGGCTTGTACAGGCTGTAGGCGTTGGCCAGGCCGTCGACCATGTTGTTCAGGCCACCGAACACGGCGGCGTCTTCCGTCATCGACGAGCTCACGCAGGACGTGGGTTCCTTGAAGTGGCGGCTGAAGTGCGAGCGGTAGTAGGCCACGCAGCCCTGGCTGCCGTGCACGAAGCTCAGCGTCTTCTGGAAACCGTTGGCGACGTAGACGGCGCCCAGCGGCTGGCAGGCCTTGGCCGGGTTCACCGACAGGGAGTCGCGGG
>DATILH010000111.1:0-11444 GCA_035476655.1 Variovorax sp. | reverse complement strand
CTGGGCTTCGTCAACAGCGTGGCCATCCACGACGGGTTGGCGGCACTGGCGGTGGAGAACGGACTGGACCGCACCCGCCCCGGCGTGGTCGTCTTCCACCACACGCACACGCGCCAGCAACTCGGTGCACCGGTGCCCGTCGGCGCCTTGCCCGACATGCTGACCTTCACGCCCAACGGCAGGCAACTGCTGGTGGCCAACGAGGCCACGCCGAATCCGCGGCCCACGCCTGCCGGGCTGTCGGCCGACGATCCGGCCGGCAGTGTCAGCATCATCGACGTGCGCACGCGCGACGTGCTCACGCTGCCCATCACACCGGCCATTCCAGGCTACGACACGCTTCGCCTGTTCCCCGGCACCGGCACCTTGCCGACCCAGCTCGCCACCTACAGCCCCTACGGCCCGGAGCCGGAGTACATCGCGGTCGACAAGGCCGGCCACTACGCGTACGTCGGCCTGCAGGAGGCCAACGGCATCGCGGTGCTGAACCTCAAGACCCAGGCCTTCGAGAAGATCTACAGCCTGGGCTTGAAGGATTTCTCGCTGCCGGGCAATGAGATCGATCCCAGCGACCAGGACGGCAAGATCGAGCTGCGCAGCGCGCCGGCCAGGGGCCTGTACCAGCCCGATGCCATCGCCACTTACGAGCACCGCGGCAACACCTACCTGGTGATGGCCAACGAAGGCGACGCTCGCGACAACGGCACGGCCGATGGCGAGGACGAGCGGCGCGGCTCGGCCGGCAATGCCACCATCGAATACGTCCCGGACGGCACCGAACTGGCCCGTCTGACCTTCTCGAACGTTGATTCGGCACGCGGCGGCGCGCTGGTCAAGTTCGGCGCGCATTCATTCTCGATCCGGCGCACCGACGGCCGCATCGTCTTCGACAGCGGCAGCACGCTGGACCGCGAGGCGATCCGCCTCGGCATCTACGACGACGGCCGCAGCGACAACAAGGGCGTGGAGCCCGAAGGCGTCGCGCTGCTGCACATGAAGGGCCGGGTACTCGCGTTCATCGGCCTGGAGCGCACGCTGAAGTCGGCGATCGCGGTCTTCGACATCACCGACCCGGAAGAGGTGCGCTACCTCGACATGATCGTCAGCGAGGGCGATCTGTCGGTCGAGGGTCTGACGGCCTTCAAGGCCGGCAAGCGCTACTACCTGGCGATCGCGAACGAGGTTTCGGACACCACCTCCTTGTTCGAGGTCTTGCTGAACAAGGGGCACAGCGGGGAGGCACAAGAAGATTGAGCATCCCCGCGCGCTTCAGCCTTCCTGCTGGATGAATGCCAGCAGGTCGGCATTGAATATGTCGGCGTGGGTGCTGGCCAGGCCGTGCGAGGCGCCGGGGTAGATCTTCAGGATCGCGCCCTTCACCAGCTTGGACGACAGCAGGGCGGCGGCGCCGATCGGCACGATCTGGTCGTCGTCGCCGTGTGCGATCAGGGTCGGCACGTCGAACTTCTTCAGGTCCTCGGTGAAGTCGGTCTCGGAGAACTGCTTGATGCAGTCCAGCAGGCCCTTGTGGCCGCCTGCCATGCCCTGCAGCCAAAAGGAATCGCGCAGGCCCTGCGAGACCTTGGCGTCCGGCCGGTTGGCGCCGTAGAAGGGGATGGTCAGGTCCTTGAAGAATTGCGAGCGGTCGGCGGCGACGCCGGCGCGGATGCCGTCGAACACCTCGATCGGCAGGCCGCCCGGATTGGCGGCGGTCTTGAGCATCAGCGGCGGCACTGCGCCCAGCAGCACCGCCTTGGACACCCGTTTGGTGCCATGGCGCCCGATATAGCGTGCCACCTCGCCGCCGCCGGTGGAGTGGCCGACCATCACCGCGCCCTGCAGTTCGAGCGAATCCATCAGGCCGGCCAGGTCGTCGGCGTAGGTGTCCATATGGTTGCCCTGCCAGGGCTGGCTCGATCGCCCATGGCCGCGCCGGTCATGGGCGATGACGCGATAGCCTCGCTCGGCCAGGAACACCATCTGCGCGTCCCAGGCATCGGCCGTCAGCGGCCAGCCGTGCGAGAAGGTGACCGGGCGGCCACCCTTGTCGCCCCAGTCCTTGAAGTAGATCTGCATGCCGTCCTTGGCCGTGAAGTAGCTCATGCAATGCGCTCCAGTAGGTGGTGGGAACAAACGAAGTCGCAATTCTTGGACCAGGAATGGTGGATGTCGAGCAAAGCGCGTGAAAGCAAGTGAAACGGCCGCAGTCGGCCTGGGCTGAGGCAGGCGAAGGCTAAACTGCCAGCCGCCTATGCATGCCACCCCGGCTCGAACGCCACCTCATCTCGAAAACGCGCTACCCCCCGGTTTCATGGTGGTGCACGGCAACCACCCCGAGGCGCTGCGCGACCTGCTCGTGGCCTGGACGCAGCGCCATCCGCTGGCGCCGCTGGAAGACGAGTGCGTGCTGGTGCAGAGCAACGGTGTGGCCCAGTGGCTCAAGCTCTCGCTGGCAAGGGACGTGGGGCAGGGCGGGGCGGGCATCGCCGCTGCCCTCACGACCGAACTGCCGGCCAGCTTCATCTGGCGCGCCTACCGCGCCGTGCTGGGCGAGCAGGCCGTGCCCGCAGCTTCGCCCTTCGACAAGTCGCTGCTGGCCTGGCGCCTGATGCGCCTCTTGCCCGAGTTGCTGGCAAAAGAGGTTTTCACGCCGCTGCGCCGCTTCCTCGAAGACGACGCCGACCTGCGCAAGCGCCATCAGTTGGCTGAGCGGCTGGCCGACCTGTTCGACCAGTACCAGGTCTACCGGGCCGACTGGCTGGAAGACTGGGCTGCGGGGCGCGACGAGATCGTGACCAGCCGCGGTGCCCGCCAGCCGGTGCCCGCCGAACTGCTCTGGCAGCCGCGGCTGTGGCGCGCGCTGCGGGAAGATGTGGGCGCGGAACAGGCTGCCGGCAGCCGGGCCGCGGTGCACCAGCGCTTCCTGGTCCGGGCAGCCGAACTGGCCAACGGCGCGCGGCCGGCCGGCCTGCCGCGCCGGCTGGTGGTGTTCGGCATCTCCTCGCTGCCGCAGCAATCGCTCGAGGTGCTGGCTGCCCTGTCGCAATGGCTGCAGGTGCTGATGTGCGTGCACAACCCCTCCGAGCACGATTGGTCGCACATCGTGGCCGACAAGGACCTGCTGCGCGCCCAAGCCGCCGCCCATGCGCGCCGGCGCCGGCGTCCCGGCAGCGAAGGCGCGATCCCCGAGGAGCAACTGCACCTGCATGCCCATCCTCTCCTGGCCGCCTGGGGCAAGCAGGGACGCGACTTCATCCGCCTGCTGGATCGCTTCGACGAACACGAGCGGCATGCGCAGCGCTTTGCCGCCATCGGCCAGCGCATCGACTGCTTCGACCCCAATCCGCGCGACACCCTGCTGCGCCAGTTGCAGGACGATGTGCGCGACCTGCGCCCGCTCGCCCAATCGCGCGCCATCTGGCCGGCGTTGGACGCACGCAGCGACGCCTCGATCCGCTTCCATGCCACCCATGGCCAGCAGCGCGAAGTCGAGGTTCTGCACGACCAGTTGCTGGCCGCCTTCGCCGCCGACCCGACGCTGCATCCGCGCGACGTGATCGTGATGGTGCCCGAGGTCGGCGCCTATGCGCCGCACATCCAGGCCGTGTTCGGCCTCCTGGCGCAGGGCGATCCGCGCTACATCCCCTTCAGCCTGGCCGACCAGGTGCAGCGCCATCACGATCCGCTGCTGAGCGCGCTGGAGCGCCTGATGGCGCTGCCGCAGTCGCGCATCGCCATGAGCGACGTGCTCGACTGGCTGGAGGTGCCTGCGCTGCGCGCGCGTTTCGGCATCGAAGCCACGCAACTGCCGCTGCTGCACCGCTGGGTGCACGCCGCCAACATCCGCTGGGGCCTGCATGCCGAGCAGCGCCGGGCGCTCGACCTGCCCGAGGCCTCGGCGCAGAACAGCTGGGACTTCGGCCTGGCGCGCATGCTGCTGGGCTACGCGGTGGGCAGCGGCGAGGCCTGGGAGGGCATCGAGCCGCTCGACGAAGTGGGCGGGCTGGAGGCCGCGCTGCTCGGGCCGCTGGTGCAACTGCTGTCCACCCTGGAGGCGCATTGGCGCGTGCTGCAGGAAGCCGCCACCCCTGCGCAGTGGGGCGAGCGCCTGCGCGCACTGCTGCAGGACTTCTTCGCGCCGCAGGACGAGGCCGATGGCTTCACCCTGCGCCGGCTGGATAGCGCCTTGCAAGCCTGGCTGGACGCCTGCGCCAGCGCCGGCCTGCATGGCGAGGCGCTGCCGCTGGCGGTGGTGCGCGAGCATTGGCTGGCGCAGATCGATCTGCCCACGCTCAACAGCCCCTTCTTTGGCGGCAGTGTCACCTTCGCCACCCTGATGCCCATGCGCGCCATTCCCTTTCGCGTGGTGGCGCTCTTGGGCATGAACGACGGCGACTATCCGCGCACCCGAGCCCCGGTCGACTTCGACCTGATGGGCCATGACGCACGGCCGGGCGACCGCTCGCGGCGCGAGGACGATCGCTACCTCTTTCTCGAGGCGCTGCTGTCGGCGCGCGAGCGCCTGCATATCAGCTGGGTCGGCCGCAGCATCCACGACCATTCGGAGCGTCCGCCCTCGGTGCTGGTGGCGCAACTGCGCGATCACCTGGCAGGGGGCTGGCGCCTGGCCGGCGACGAGGCACTGGCGCAGGACAAGGCGGGTACGCGCCTGCTGCATGCGCTGACCGTGGAGCACAAGCTGCAACCCTTCGACCCCGCCTACTTCCACCTGGGCGAGGATGCGCGCCTGTTCAGCCACGCGCACGAATGGCGCAGTAGCGCCGTCGTGCCGACCGACGAGCCGGCGCTTCTCCCATGGAACTTCGAAGGCCCGCTCACCCTGCGCCTGCTGGGCGACTTCCTGAAGAACCCGGCGCGCAGCTTCTTCCGCCTGCGCCTGGGCATCTTCTTCGAAAGCGACGATCCGGTGGGCGAGGACCAGGAGCCCTTCCAGATCGATGCGCTGCAGAACTGGCGCCTGCAGGACGAACTGATCCGCGCCCAGACCGCCGCGCTCGACACGCGCGACGGCGCCTTGCAGGTGGAACTCGCCCGCATGGCGCGCCGCGGCGATCTGCCCGATGGCCAGTTCGGCGAACTGGTGCAGGAGGACCTGGCCGCACCCATGGACAAGATGTTCGGCGACTATGCCAAGGCCCTGTCGGATTGGCCGCATGCCTTGCCCGACGAGGCGCTGGACCACCTGCCGGATGAACTGCAGGGCGACGAATCGCTGCGCCTGTCCGACTGGCTGAGCCAGTTGCGCGCCAACGATTCTGGCGAGCGCTGCCGCCTGCTGCTCGACAGCGGCAGCCTGGTGCGCGGCCGCAGCTACCGGCGCGACCGCGTCGTGCCTTTCTGGGTCGCGCACCTGGCGGCGCATGTGGCCGGGCATCCGATCACCACCCGCATCGTCAGCAAGGCCGGCAGCGTGACCCTGGCCCCGCTGCCCATGGACATCGCGCAGGACCATTGGCGCAACCTGCTGCAGGCCTGGCAGGAAGGCCAGCGCCGGCCGCTGCCGCTGGCGCTGAACACCGCACTGCTCTGGATCGACAAGAGCGGCGGCGATTCGAACCATGCCGCTGCCTACGAGGCCGCCCGCTCCAACTTCGAGGATCACGACCCGCGCTTCGACCAGTACGCCGAACGCGAAGACAACCCCTACCTGGCGCGCGCCTTCGCCAACTTTTCTGCACTGTGGCAAGACGGCGACTTTGTGCATTGGTGTGGACGGCTGTTGCAACCTCTGAGCGAAGCGGTCGGCACGCCGCCGAAGGAGGCCGCGGCATGAGTGCACCGCAACTGCTGGACGCACTCACCCTGCCGCTGCGCGGCAGCCAGCTGATCGAGGCCAGCGCCGGGACCGGCAAGACCTTCACCATTGCTGCGCTCTATCTGCGCCTGGTGCTGGGCCATGGCGCCGGCGGGGCCGGCTTCGCGCGCGCGCTGACGCCTCCCGAGATCCTGGTCGTCACCTTCACCGAAGCCGCGACGAAGGAGCTGCGCGATCGCATCCGCGCCCGCCTGGCCGAGGCGGCGCAGGCCTTCCTGATGGAGCCGGCCGAGGTCGCGCCGCGGCCCTCCGGCGAAGACCTGCTGCACGACCTGCGCGCGCAATTCGCGCTGGCCCAATGGCCCGCCTGTGCGCGCCAGTTGCGCCTGGCGGCCGAATGGATGGACGAGGCTGCCGTCTCCACCATCCACGGCTGGTGCAACCGCATGCTGCGCGAGCATGCCTTCGACAGCGGCGCCCTGTTCAGCCAGACCCTGGAGACCGACCAGCGCGAACTGCTGGCCGAGAGCACCCGCGACTACTGGCGCACCTTCTTCACGCCACTGCCGCGCGAGGATGCGCAGCAGGTGCGCGACTGGTGGGGCAGCCCCGAGTTGCTGCGCGACGAAGTCGAGAAACTGCGCCTTTTGGGCGATGCCCTGGGCCAAGGCCAGCCGCCGGCGCAGGCGCTGGGTCAATGCCGGCAGGACGCACAGGACGCGCTGGCCACCATGAAGGCGCCCTGGCGCGCCTGGGCCGACGAGCTTCAATTGATGCTGGACCAGGCGGTCGCGAAAAAGCAGGTGGATGGCCGCAGGCTCCAGCCGCGCCACTACCTGCCGTGGCTCGACGCCCTGCGCCTGTGGACCGAGAGCGACGAGCGCATGCCGCTGCCGCAAAAGAGCACCGGCTGGACGCGCCTGACGCCAGCAGGCCTGGAAGAAGTCTTCAAGCAGGGCGTTCCGCCCGAGCACCCGGCCCTGGATGACATGCTGACGCTGAAGCAGCGCATCGAAGCCTTGCCCGACGGCAAGGCCGACCTGCTGCGCCACGCCACGCAATGGATCAACGAGCGCTTCGGCCTCGAGCAGGCGCGCCGCGCCCAGATGGGCTTCGACGAACTCCTGACCCGCCTCGACGCCGCCCTGCAAGGCCCCAACGGAGCGCGCCTGGCGGCACTGATCCGCCAGCAGTTCCCGGTCGCGCTGATCGACGAGTTCCAGGACACCGATCCGCTGCAGTACCGAATCTTCAACGCCATCTATCCAGTGGGCGCCAACGCGCAGGACACGGCGCTGGTGCTCATCGGCGACCCCAAGCAGGCCATCTACGCCTTCCGCGGCGCCGACATCTACACCTACCTGGCGGCGCGGCGCGACACCGAAGGGCGCCACAGCACGCTGGGGACCAATTTCCGCTCGAGCGAGAGCATGGCCCGGGCGGTGAACCATGTGTTCCTGCAGGCCGAGGCGCGCGCGGGAGGGCAGGGCGCCTTCCTCTTTCGCGCGCCGGATGGCGACAACCCCTTGCCCTTCCTGCCCGTGCAGGCGCGCGGCCGCGCCGAGCGCTGGTGGGTCGAAGGCAGCGAGGCCGCGGCGCTGACCTGCTGGACCCTGGACGACCAGGAGGCGAAAAAGCGCGACATGCAGCGCGGGCTGGCCGCCTCCTGTGCCACCGAGATCGTGCGCCTGCTCAATGCCGGCAGCCAGGGCCAGGCCGGCTTCATGAACGCAGCCGGCGAGCTGCGCGCGGTGCAGGCCGGCGACGTCGCGGTGCTGGTCAACAGCGGCCGCGAGGCGCGCGCGCTGCGCCAGGCCTTGGCCGAGCGAGAGCTGCGCAGCGTCTACCTGTCGGACCAGGAGTCGGTGTTCCAGAGCGCGGTGGCGGCCGACCTGCAGCGGTGGCTGCTCGCCTGCGCCGAGCCCGAGGACGACAGGCCGCTGCGCGCCGCCCTGGGCAGCGGCACCCTGGGCCTGGGCTGGGACGCGCTCGACCGGCTCAATCGCGACGAACTGCAATGGGAAGGGCGGGTGCTGCAGTTCCGCCGCTACCAGCAGATGTGGCGGCGCCAGGGCGTGCTGCCCATGCTGCGCCACCTGCTGCACGACTTCGGCGTGCCGCAACGCCTGCTGGCCGGGGGCGAGGAGCGCCAGCTCACCGACCTCCTGCACCTGGCCGAGCTGTTGCAGCTGGCCAGCGCGCAGCTTGACGGCGAGCATGCGCTGATCCGCTGGCTGGCCGAGCAGCGTGAGGGCACCGCCTTCGCCACCGCCGACAGCGACAGCCGCCGGCTGCGACTGGAAAGCGATGCCGAACTGGTCAAGGTGATCACCGTGCACAAGTCCAAGGGGCTGGAGTTTCCGCTGGTGTTCCTGCCCTTTGCCACCAGCTTTCGCGCAGCGAAGGCGGACGAGCTGCCGATCAAGTGGCACGACGCAGATGGGCAACTGGTGGTTTCGCTCGAGGCTGACGACGAGGCGCTGGTACGCATGGACCAGGAGCGCCTGGGCGAAGACCTGCGCAAGCTCTATGTCGCCCTGACCCGCGCCCGTCACGCCACCTGGATCGGCGTGGCGCCGCAGGACAAGGTGGAGCGCAGCGCCCTCGGCTACCTGCTGGGCGGTGGCGAGCCGCTGCCGCCTGCGCTCCTGGCGCAGTCGTTGGCAGAACTGGCACTGGGCTGCGATTCGATCGCGGTGCAGCCCGCGCCCGAGCCGCAAGACACACCCTACCGGCCGGTCGCCGCCGTGCTGCAGGCCGCCCCGGCGCCCGAGCTGCCGGCCGGCCCGCGCGAGCATTGGTGGATCGCGAGCTATTCGGCCTTGCGCCGCGTCGCCGATGGGCAAGAGCCGGACGAGGCGGTGCCTGCCAGCGCAGCCGAAGACATCTACCTCGACAGCAGCCGCGCCGACCCGGCCACGCCAGCCGTCGCTACCGGCCGGCTGCATGACTTCGCGCGCGGCGCCGGGCCCGGCAGCTTCCTGCACGGCCTCCTGGAATGGGCCGGCCGCCAGGGCTTCGGGCGCCTGCAGTCCGATGCGGCGCTGCAGGCCGAACTGGCTGCGCTGGTCGCACGCCGCTGCCAGGCCAGCGGCTGGAGCGACTGGGCCGAGCCGCTGCATGCCTGGCTGCTGGCCTGGCTGGCAACACCGCTGGACCTCGGTACCTCGGTGCCGGTGGCGCCAGCTGCGCTCGGCCGGGTACAGATCGAGATGGAATTCTGGTTTGCCGCCCAGCAGGTCAACACTCGCGCGCTCGACGCGCTGGTGTGCCGCCACACCCTGGGCGGTGTTGCGCGCCCGGCCCTCATGCCGCAGCAGGTGAACGGCATGCTCAAGGGCTACATCGACCTTGTGTTCGAGCACGAGGGCCGCTACTACGTGGCCGACTACAAGTCCAACTGGCTGGGCCAAAACGATGCCGACTATGGGGCACAGGCGCTGCGCGCACAGGTGCTGGCCCACCGCTACGAGCTGCAGTACGTGCTGTATGTGTTCGCGCTGCACCGCCTGCTGCGTGCGCGCCTGCCCGACTACGACTATGAGCGCCACATGGGCGGCGCGGTGTACATGTTCCTGCGCGGCCATGCGGCGCCGGGCCAGGGCCTGCACCTGGAGCGGCCGCCACGCGCGCTGATCGATGCGCTGGACGATCTGTTCCAGGGCCGTGCGCGTCCAATGCCCAAGGGGCAGATGGAGCTGGACCTGTGAGCGCGATCTTTCTCGGTCCCTTGCCTGTGCACCATGCGGCGTTGTTCAATGCCCTCGACCGCTGGGTCGACGCCGGCTGGCTGCGCGCGTTGGACCGCAGCCTGGCCGCCTTCCTCTCGCGCCTGGCGCCTGACGCCGATCCGCTGCTGATCCTGGGCGCGGCGCTGGCCAGCCACCAGTTGGGCCGCGGCCATGCCTGCCTGGACCTGCAGGCCGCGCTGCTCGATGCAAACCGGGCGCTGGCGCTGCCGCCGGAAGGCGAGGCCAAGTCCGATGGCGAAGCCGAGTTGCCGCCAGCGCCGCCGTCGGAGCTGCTCGCCGGCGTCACGCTGGCGCGCTGGACCGAAGCCTTCGACGCCGCACCCGCGCTGGTCGGCAATGACATGGGCGCCACACCGCTGGTGCGTATCGGCCACCGGCTCTACTTGCGTCGCTACTGGCAGTACGAGCAGTCGGTGCGCGCCGGGGTGGCGCGGCGCGTGTCGATCGCCACGCCGGCCGCGCAGCCGGAGGCCCAGGCCAGTCTGGCGGACATGCTGAACCAGCTGTTCCCCCGGCAGCCCGGCGATGACACCAACTGGCAGAAGATCGCCTGTGCCCTGGCCGCGCGCCAGGCCTTTTGCATCATCACCGGCGGCCCGGGCACCGGCAAGACCACCACCGTGGTGCGCCTGCTGGCGCTCCTGCAGCAGATGGCGTTGGCCGACATGAGTGGGCAGCGCCTGCGCATCGGCCTGGCCGCGCCGACCGGCAAGGCGGCGGCGCGCCTTTCCGAATCCATCGCCGGCGCGGTAGCCGGTTTGCCGCTGCAAGGCCTGCCCCACGAGGAAAGCCTGCGCGCCGCCATCCCCACCGCGGTGAGCACGGTGCACCGCCTGCTGGGCAGCCGCCCGGACACGCGCCACTTCCGGCACGACGCACGCAACCCGCTGCCGCTCGATGTGCTGGTGCTGGACGAAGCCTCCATGCTCGACCTGGAAATGATGGCCTGCGTGCTGGCCGCGTTGCGGCGCGAGGCGCGCCTGATCCTGCTTGGCGACAAGGACCAGTTGGCCTCGGTCGAAGCTGGCGCCGTGCTGGGCGATCTGTGCCAGCGCGCCGATGCCGGCCACTACGACGCGACCACGGCCGACTGGCTGCAAGGCGTGACCGGCCAGCGCATCGATGAGCAATTGCGCGATGCGCATGGCCGCCCGCTCGACCAGGCGGTGGTCAAGCTGCGCAAGAGCTGGCGCTTCGGCGCCGCCAGCGGCATCGGCCAGCTGGCGGAGGCCGTCAACAGCGGCGACGCGGCGCAGGTGACGCGCGTGCTCGCGCAGGGCTATCCGGATCTGTCGGCGCAGTTGCATGCACCGCAGGATGCCGCGCTGCGCCGCCTGGTGGTCGACGGCGCACCGGAAGGCTTTGCCGGCAAGGGCCAGGGCCGCCTTGAAGGCGATCGGCCGGTGGCGCCGCCCACCGGCTACGGCCACTACCTGCGCCTGATGCGCGCGCGCCAGCCCGAGCTGGAGGCGCCGCAGGAGGCGCAGGATGCCTGGGCGCGCGAAGTGCTCGCCGCCCTCGGCCAATTCCAGCTGTTGTGCGCGCTGCGCAGCGGCCCGCAGGGCGTGCAGGGCCTCAATCCGCGCATCGCCGGCCTGCTGCGCGCCGAGGGCCTGCTCGAAGAAGAGCAGGGCGGCTGGTACGCCGGCCGCCCGGTGCTGGTCACTCGCAACGACTATGCGCTGGGCCTGATGAACGGCGATGTCGGCGTCGCGCTGTCGGTGCCCTTTGCCTTGCTCGGCGAGGTCGGCCTGCAGCGCCGTTTGCGCGTGGCCTTTGCTGCCACAGATCTGCCGGGCGGCATCCGCTGGGTGCTGCCGAGCCGCCTGCGCGCGGTGGAGACGGTGTTTGCCATGACGGTGCACAAGTCGCAGGGCTCGGAATTCAGCCATGCGGCCCTGCTGCTGCCCGAACGC
>DATILH010000110.1:0-18309 GCA_035476655.1 Variovorax sp. | reverse complement strand
GACATCGGCGATCTCGGCCCAGGCGGCATGGCTGGTGACGCGCGCCACCACCGGCACCGATTCGCCATCGGCCGAGGCCACCGGCATGCTGGGCTTGCCGGCGCGCCGGTTCACCACCGCCAGTTGCAGGCGCGGGTCCATCGAGGTTTCCACGTCCAGCGGCAGGCGCTGCAGTTGCGCGAGGGCGAAGGGTGCCACCGGCGACAACCGGGTGCACAGCGCGGCAGACGACCCGGCGAGAACGGCGGCCAGCGCCGGCGCTGCGAACTCCAGGGGCGTCGGCTCGGCGGTCGCCGCCGCACCCAGCATGGCGGCCGCCATGTCTGGCGGCATCTCGACCCAGACGCCGCGCAGCTTGAGCTGCCCGCGCGGCTCGAGCCGGACCGATTGCGGAAGGCGGCTGCCCGAGGGTGTGCGCTTCTTGCCTGTTGCCATGCCCTTTTCTAGCAGATCGACGGCTTGGCCGCACCCTGGACGCTTGCGCCGTCCTACAAGTCCTGCAGCGGCAGCTGGGTCAAGCTTCGCGCATGCGAAGTGCCGCGCCATCGCGTCCTGCCCCCGTGGCCCAGGGCCTGGTCTATGTCAACGCCGACATGCCGGGCTTCGCACGCGTGCGCCGGGGTCCCCGCTTTCGCTATCGCGACGCCGATGGACGCTGGATCGACGACGCCAACGAGATCGCGCGCATCCGGGCGCTGGCGATCCCGCCGGCCTACACCGAAGTCTGGATCTGCCCGCTGGAGAACGGCCACCTGCAGGCCATCGGGCTGGACGCGCGCGGGCGCAGGCAGTACCGCTATCACCCGCAGTGGCGCGCGCTGCAGGATCAGGCCAAGTTCGAACGGCTGGCCGCCTTCGGCCGTGCGCTGACGCGCATCCGCGCGAGGGTGGCACGCGACATGCGCCATTCCCCGCGCGCGCCGCTCGCGCGCGAGACGGTGCTGGCCACCCTGGTGCATCTGCTCGACACCACCTTCCTGCGCGTGGGCAACGAGGAGTACGCGAGCAGCAACGGCTCCTTCGGGCTGACCACGCTGCGCAATCCGCATGCACGGGTCATCGGCAAGGGAGTGCTGAGCCTGCGCTTTCGCGGCAAGAGCGGCGTGATGCACTGCGCGCGGGTCGACGACCCGCGCGTGGCCCGCGTGGTGCGCCGCTGCCAGCAACTGCCGGGACAGGAGCTCTTCCAGTACGAGGACGACGAGGGCCAGGCACGCAGCATCTCGTCCACCGACGTCAACGACTACCTGCGCACGATCGCCGGCGAACAGGCGTTCACCGCCAAGGACTTCCGCACCTGGCACGGAACGGTGCAGGCACTGGAGCTCACTCGCCTGGCCTGCGAAGCCAATGCCGCGCAGGAGGCCCGGCGCTACGGGGCCAAGGACATCCTGGCTGCCGTCGCGCGTCAGCTGGGCAACACGCCGGCGGTGTGCAAGAAGGCCTACGTCCATCCGGCGGTGCTAGCACTGGGCGCCCGGCTGGCCAGCGATCCGGACGGCTTGTGCGCGCTCTGGGCGCGCCTTGGCCAGGTGCAAAGGCCCGCGCAGCTGCAGCCGGCGGAGGCCAGGCTGCTGGCCTTCCTGGCTGCTCAGCGCTCCGCCAGGCGAAAGCGCACGATGCTGCCGTCCTCGCCCACCGTGACTTCATAGCCCAGGTCATCGGCCAGGCTCTGCAGCGCCACCGCGTCGATGGCAAGGCGGCGCGGCGCGCGATGGACCTTGGTGCTGTCCTCTTCCGGGGCAGCGTTGCCGGCGCGCGCAGCACCGCGCAGCACCAGGGCATCCGCACCGTCGGCTTCGATCGCGATGCTGCCGCCCGCAGGGCTGGCGTCGTGCAGATAGCTCAGGCCGCACAGCAGCAGGTAGCGCAGCGCCGCCGCGCGCGGCCAGTGGGCCTCGCCATCGCGCGCGGCCAAGCCGGCGCCCACTTCCAGGCGCAGTTGGTGCAGGCTGAAGGCCGGGCGCAGCAGCGCCACGCATTGCTCCACCAGCGCCGAACGGGTCGTGCCTTCGTCGGTGGTGGCCAGTTCCCAGTCGCGCAGCGAGCGCACGCCTTCGATCAACTGACCGATCTGGTCGTCGATCAAGGCCACGCGTTCGGTGCAGGCCTGCGCGTCGATGCGAGCGGCAGCCACCTGGCGCTTGAGCATCAGGGCGCCCATGCGCATTACCGATACCGGCCCGGCCAAGTCGTGGCGAAGGGCCGGCAGCACGCGCGTGAGCAGTTCGTGACGCACACCGGCCGCAATCCAACTCCGGGCGGCGGGCGAAGCCTTCATCATCCTCCCAGTATCGGCCGGGGCGGACGGATGGTTTGTAGGAGCAGGTCTACTGTCGCGCCATCCGCACGTTGGGCGGCAGTGGCTGCGGCCAACTCGTGCGAAAGGGGTTGATGTCCAGCCCGCCGCGCCGCGTGTAGCGGCAATACACCGCCAGCTTGGTCGGCCGGCAGCGCTGCCAGATGTCGCTGAAGATGCGCTCGGCACAGGGCTCGTGAAATTCGTTGTGCTGCCTGAAGCTCACGATGTAGCGCAACAGCCCGGCCTGGTCGATCTGCGGGCCGCTGTAGCGGATCTGTACGCTGCCCCAGTCGGGCTGGCCGGTGACCAGGCAGTTGCTCTTGAGCAAGCGGCTGCTGAGGGTTTCCGTTACGGGTTGCTCGTCCACGACGGCCGACAGCAGTTCGGGCGCCGGCTGGTAGTGCGTGCATTCCAGATCCAGCCGGTCCAGGTCGGTGCCGTCGAGTTCGTGCACCTGCTCACGGTCGAACAGATCGGGCGCCAGCAGCTTGACGCCGATGCGCCCGCTGCGTTCGCTGCCGCGCCAGACCGCTTCGCTCAGGTCTTCGACCAGGCGCTCGCGCACCGCACTGGCGTCGGCGAACACGCTGCTGTCGAAGCTGTTGAGGTAGAGCTTGAAGGACTTGCTCTCGATGATGTTGGGCGTCTCGCAGGGAATGGTGAAGTGCGCGATGGCCACTTGCGGCTTGCCGCGGGCATTGAGCCAGCTCAGTTCGAAGGCGGTCCAGAGGTCGGCGCCGAAGAAGGGCAGCGCGCCTTCGCGGATCCCCATGGCTTCGCGCTGCTGGGCGCGGGCAATGGGAAAGAGCTGGCTGGGGTCGTACTGGTCGACATAGGTCGATGTGCGGCCCAGTTGCGACTGCTCCGGGGTGTTGTCGAGGCTCATCGGGTCGAATCCAGGAAGGGAATGATGTGCCGCAGCAGCACCTCGTTGACACCCGGCGGCAGGTCATGCCCCATGCCGGGAATGGCAACGAAGCGGGCGCCGGCAATGCGCCGGGCTGTGTCACGCCCGGCCTCGATCGGCACCAGGCGATCGGCCTCGCCATGCAACACCAGCGTCGGGCAGCGGATGCGCGCCAGTTCGTCGGGGCGGCGGCCCGTGTCGGCGCCGATGGCCAGCAACTGGCGTATCAGGCCGGCCGGGCGGTAGCCGCGGCGCAGGCTCAGCGTCAGGCGTTCGCGCAGCAGCGCCTCGTCGTTGGGGAAAGCCGGGCTGCCGATCATGCGGATGAAGCCCAGGCTGAAAGCGACCAGTGAGGCCTCGTCGCGCGCGGGCGGCGGGCGCAGCAGTGCGGCAGCGATCTTCGGATCGGGCCCGGGCAGGCCGCGAGCGCCGCTGGAACTCATGATGCTGGTGAGCGAGAGCACCCGCGCCGGCGCGCTGGAGGCGATGCGTTGCGCGATCATGCCGCCCATCGATGCGCCCACCACATGGGCCTGCGAAACGCTCAGCGCATCGAGCACGCCCAGCGAATCGTGGGCCATGTCCTGCAGGGTGTAGGGCGAGCGCACCGGCAGCCCCATGCGTGCACGCACCGTCTGCCACAGGAAGTTGTGGCGCGGTGCATGGTCGAAGCCGTCCGAGAGGCCGATGTCGCGGTTGTCGTGGCGGATCACGCGGTAGCCGGCGTCGACCAGCGGCTGCACGAAGTCGTCTGGCCAGGCGATGAGCTG
Source organism: Variovorax sp. (assembly GCA_035476655.1). Classification (GTDB taxonomy): domain Bacteria; phylum Pseudomonadota; class Gammaproteobacteria; order Burkholderiales; family Burkholderiaceae_C; genus Variovorax. Next base: position 14,330 of record DATILH010000110.1, on the reverse strand, counting down.
CATGCCCAGGCCCATGATGAGCAGCACCACCGGGCGGCCGGCCTGGCTGCCGTCGGCGCCGGTGTCCTCGATCTCGATGTCGATGCCGTTGGCCTTGATTTTCAAGCGAACTCCCTTTCGCGCAGCCACTTGGTGGCCACCCATTTCTCGCCCGCCAGCACCGGCGCGCCGCCGTGCAGGGTGCGGGTGGCGGGGTCGGGCCGCTCGTAGCTGAAGAAGACGCCGGTGCCGCGCTTGGGCGCGACCTCCAGCCCGATGTCGGGGAAGGTGGTGGCGCCGCCCTGCTCCGGCTCCTTCAGGTAGATCACCAGGGTGGCCAGGCGCTGGCCGCCGCGCTTGAGGATGGTGGGCGTGCCGGACTCGGCCGGGTCGAAATAATCGTAGTGCGGCCGGTACTGGGCGCCGGGGGAATAGCGCAGGATCTGCAGGCCCTCGCCGTATTCGACCGGCCAGTTCAAGAGGCGCGCGATGCGGGCCTCGATGCGCTCCACCACCGGGTTCTCGCCCCGGGTGAAGAACATGCCCTCGCTGGTGCGGTCGACATTGATGGCCTCGCCGCCGGTCTTGGTCTCCACCGTGAGCGAGCGCGCCAGGCGCTCGCTGGCGGCGTCGATCAGGGCCTGGCACTCCTCGTCGGACAGGAGGTCGCCGAACACCACCACGCGCGGATGGCGCATGGTGAGCTGCACCACCACCTGGCGGTCGCCACCGTCCAGGTACAGCGGCGCGCCGTCCAGCGCCGGACCGGGCATGGCGCTGCGCGGCGCCACCGGCGCGGCAACGACCACGGTGCCCAGGGCTGCGTCGATGGCCTCGCTGATCCAGCCGGCCGCGCGCATCGACTCGCGCAAGGCATCGATGCCGTGACCGGCAGCCAGTTGTTCGGACACCCAGCGGCGCAGATCCTCGCTGACGGGCTGGGCGGGCGACGAGGCAGTTTCCTTCAAGCGGTTCATGGGCTTTTCCTGCGAAACACCATGCGATCGGGCCGGGAAGCGGCCGCGTCGAAAGCATAGCCCTCGAGATCGAAACGCTCCAGCGCCTGCGGCGTAACGGCCTGATTCAGGACCGCCCAACGCGCCATCAGGCCGCGGGCGCGCTTGGCGAAGAAGCTGATGACCTTGTACTGGCCACCTTTCTTGCCGCCGGGCGCGGGTTTCCATTCCTCGAACACGCATTCGACCACCCGGGCCTTGAGCGCCTTGACATCGACCGCGCGGAAGTACTCCTGCGAGGCCAGGTTGATCACCACCGGCGTGCGGTCGGCGGCGGCACGCTTGTTCAGGTACTCGGAAATGCGGCTGCCCCAGAAGGCGTACAGGTTCTTGCCGTGGCCGTTGGCAAGCTGCGTGCCCATTTCCAGCCGGTAGGGCTGCAGCCGGTCCAGCGGGCGCAGCACGCCGTACAGGCCGCTCAGGATCACGATGTGCTGCTGGGCCCAATCCAGCTCTTCGGCGCCCAGGGTCTTGGCGTCCAGGCCGCCATAGACATCGCCGTCGAAGGCCAGCGCGGCCTGCCTGGAATTCTTCGGCGTGCTCTTCTTGGCCCAGGCGGCATAGCGCGCGACGTTGAGGGCGGAGAGCTTGTCCGACAGGTCCATCAGCTGTGCGATGTCCTGCACCGATTTCTGGCGCAAGAGCGAGATCAGTTCGACCGAGGGGCCATGCGGGGCCTCGAACACGGGGCGGGTGGCGGGAAGATCGGCGGGAACGGGGGTTTGGTAGTCGAGCGACTTGGCGGGGGACAGCAGAAAGAGCATGGCGGAATTATCGGGGGAGCCTCAAAAAGGAATCGTCCGGCCGCTGCGCCGTCCTCTTGCGAGGGCGGGCAACGGCCGGGCGATTCGGGGGGCCGGTGGCGCTGTGCTGTCTTATCCCAGCAGTGCCATCAACTCGGCGTCGGCGTCCGCCTGGCCGCGGCTGGCCTGGGCCAGCTGGCCGGCGAAGTCCATCGAGGCCGCCGCCGCGGCGCGCTTGCCGCCGGCCTGGGCCTTGTCGGCGCCCTTGCCCTTGGCCGGCTCGCCCACCGCACGCATCTCGTTCGCATTGCTGTCGATCTCGATGACATGGGTCATGGCGACGCCGCCGCGACGTTCCACCGTGATGCGCAGGCGCAGCAGGTCGGCGCCGGCCGGACGGTCGATGGCGATGTAGCCATGGCCATCCACCCGGATCCAGCTCGGCAGCGCCTTGCCGTCGACCTGGCTGGCGTTGACGTGCGTGATGTCCGACTTGCCCGAGGCGCTGGCCTCGCTCACGTCGATCCAGCTTTGCGCGCCGCGGGTGTACAGCTCCAGGTGCACGTTGCCCGGCAGGCGCAGCGAGGTCATCGCGCCGGAGGCGTCAAAGCCGTCCTGCGAGCGGCTGGCGTCGAAGTGACGCTGCAGCGCGCTCTGGCCGCCCTGGTCGATGCCACCCAGCGAATCCACACCGTTGACCGCCTGCAGCACCGCACCGTCGGCGCGCAGCACCTGCGTGCCGGACAGCGACTTGACGCCGTTGACCGCCTTGAGCACCGCGCCTTCGGCATCGATGCTCGGCGTGCCGTGCAGCGAGTCGATGGCGTTCACCGCGTCGTGCACGATGCTCGTGTCGCCGCCGAAGCCGGCCGCGCCGCGTGCCGCGCCGCCGTCGTCGCCGCGGGCCGTGTCCTGCGGCCAGAAGACGAAGGGGTAGTCGAGGCTGTTCGCCATCCCGCCGCTCACCACCTGCAGGTGCAGGGTGCCGCCGTTGCGGCCGCCCTGGTCGTCGCTCACGGTGTAGTGCACCGTGATGTCGCCGTTGCCGATGGCGACGACCTGACCTACGCGATCGACACCCCGCCGGCGCACGGCGCGGTGGTGATCAACGACGACGGCAGCTTCAGCTACATGCCGCAGCCGAACTACAACGGCGACGACAGCTTCATCGTGGCGGTCGACGACGGCCATGGCAACGTGATCTATGTCACCGTGGACGTGACGATCGACGCCGTGAACGACGCGCCGGTGGCCAAGGGCGAGGGCTACGCCACCAGCGAAGACGCGCCTGTCACGCTGAATCTGCTGGCCAACGACAGCGACGTTGAAGACGGCAAGCCGGTGCTCGCCACGATCAACGGCCAGGCCGTCACGGGCGGCGCCCAGACCATCGACGTGCCGCATGACCAGGTGGTGATCGCCGCGGACGGCAGCATGCAGGTCGTGCCCGAAGCCAACTACAACGGGCCGGTGGACATCGTCTACACGGTGGTGGATGCCCAAGGCGGCACCGCCACGGCCACGGTGCACATCGATGTGGCGGCGGTCAACGACCTGCCGCAGATCACCGACCCCGGCGTGCCGGGCCAGACGGTGGACCCGGACACGGGCGAGCACACCATCTCGACCAACGAAGACACGCGCTTCGACGGCAAGATCGGTGCCACGGATGGCGTAGGCGTTTTGCAGGTCTGCCAGCGCCATGTCGTAGCGCACCTCCGAGACCAGCGTGTTCATCTGTTCGCGGATGAGCGTCTGGCGGCTGAGCTTCTCGGCCTTGAAGCCCGCGTCGATCTGCTTCTCGATCTTGTCCTGCACCGTGTAGTAGTTCTGCGCCGTGTCCAGCTCGCGCAGGCGGAAGGTGTAGCGCGCGCGGCTGACCTCCACCTGCGTGGCCGCCGCGGTGGTCAGCGCCAGGGCGCGCTGGTCCAGCAGTTGGCCCTGCGCCTTGACCTTGGCCTGCTCGGCCGGCAGGCGGAACACGTTCAGGAGGTTCCAGCTGGCCCGTGCGCCCCAGCCCAGCCAGTTGCTGCTGTACAGGAAGCTGTTGCTGCTCACGTCCGCGCCCGCGAACAGGCGCAGGCTGGGCAGTGCACGCAGGTACGCGGCCGTCTCTTCACGGTCGTTGCCGCGCAGCTGGTAGGCCACCTCGCGCAGCTCGGGCCGGTTCTCGATGGCCGTCTGCAGCAGGTTCACGTTGTTGCCTGGCAGCGCAAAGGGCTTCCAGGCCAGCGTCCGCGAGGGCATGGCGATCTGGTAGGTGGTGTCGGGCGCCAGGTTCATCAGCGCCGCCAGCTGCTGCTTGGCCACGCTCAGCTCGCGCCCGAGGTTTTGCGCCTCGCGCCGGATGCTCAACAGTTCGCGCTGGTAGCTCAGGGGCGCCAGGGGCGCCGTCAGGCCGGCCTTTTCCTGCTTTTGCGCCTGCTCCAGGGCCGTCTGCGTGACTTTTTCCAGCTCGTCGATCTTGCCCAAGAGGCGCTGGGCGCTCACGGCGCGCCAGTAGGCGGTGCGCACGTCCTCGATGATGCGGTTGACCACCTTGCGCTTGCGCTCTTCGGCCACGCTCACTTCATCGGACGCCTGCTTGGCGCGCACGTACGACAGGCCGAAGTCCAGCACGTCCCAGCTCAGCGACAGGTCGCCAGCGAGCACGTTGCGGTCCGAGGAGGTCGAGGGCTCCAGCGAGGTGCGCCCCGTCAGCAGCGATTTGCTGGTGCCGCCCGAGTAGTTGTCGCGCCCCGCGTAGTCCAGCGAAGCGACCACCTTGGGCAGCATGTCGTAGTGAGGTCCAATTCGCGCTGGCTCAGCGCCAGGCTCATCATCTCCACCCGGGCGTCCAGGTTGTACCTGATGGCCCGGGCCATCGCCTCGTACAGGTCGATCGGGGCCGATACGGGCTCCTGGTCGGCCGCCACGCGCTGGATCAGATCCGAGGCGCGGTCCTTGTTCTGCTGCGCGTCAAAAGGCTGCGGCGATACCGCGCAACCCGTCAGTGCCAGTGTCAGCAGCACGGCGTGTGCCGGGCGCTTCATCACGAATTGGCCAATTTGCAGAGTGCCCGCACCAATGCCAGTCTTCTTCGATCCTATTTCAGTTTCCTTCCCTGTTGCATGTTGTAGAAAATCCAGCGCCAATTGTCCGGCGGCGGAATCGTTTTTTTACAAGAAGACAAGTAACGAAGGCCACTGTCATGCATGGTTCACAATCAAATTGATGTCCGCGTGTATTTGCAGAAATTTCCCAGGCGTTGCCGGGAATTGTCAAAATTGTGTGGACGACCGGAGATGAGTTCGGCATCGCCGCAGACTGGCCGGTACGCCTTCACAACGCGGCCCCGACCGACGAGGCGCGGCTCGAATAAAATCGGCGGCCTGCGCGCCCCTGTCACCAACGGCATCCTGCGGGATGCCCGTTCCTGTTTGCACCCCAGCACCGTCATGAGCGACACCCTGAACCAACCCGGCCTCGAGAGCCTGTCCAAATCCTTCGAACCCGCCGCCATCGAGGCGCACTGGGGGCCCGAGTGGGAACGGCGCGGCTACGCGCAGGCCGGCTACCGCGGCACCCAGGAACCCAAGGAGGGCGCGCCATCCTTCGCCATCCAGCTGCCGCCGCCCAACGTCACCGGCACCCTGCACATGGGCCATGCGTTCAACCAGACGATCATGGACAGCCTGACGCGCTACCACCGCATGAAGGGCGCCAACGCGCTGTGGCTGCCGGGCACCGACCATGCCGGCATTGCCACCCAGATCGTGGTGGAGCGCCAGTTGCAGGAGCAGAAGATCAGCCGCCACGACCTGGGCCGCAAGAACTTCGTGGCCCGCGTGTGGGAGTGGAAGGAAAAGTCCGGCAACACCATCACCAACCAGATGCGCCGCATGGGCGACACGGTGGACTGGAGCCGCGAGTACTTCACCATGGACGACAAGCTCTCGAAGGTGGTGACCCAGACCTTCGTGCAGCTCTACAACGAGGGCCTCGTTTACCGCGGCAAGCGCCTGGTGAACTGGGACCCGGTGATCAAGACGGCCGTGAGCGATCTCGAAGTCGAGAGCGAGGAGGAAGACGGCTTCCTCTGGCACATCGCCTACCCGCTGGACGATGGCAGCGGCTCGCTCACCGTGGCCACCACCCGCCCCGAAACCATGCTGGGCGACGTGGCCCTAATGGTCCACCCCGAAGACGAACGCTACAAGCACCTGGTCGGCCAGCAGGTGAAGCTGCCACTGGTGGACCGCCTGATCCCGGTGATCGCCGATGACTACGTCGACAAGGAATTCGGCACCGGCGTCGTCAAGGTCACGCCGGCGCACGACCACAACGACTACGCGGTGGGCCAGCGTCACGGTCTGCCGATCATCGGCGTGCTGACCCTGGACGCCACCATCAACGACAACGCGCCTGAGAAATACCGCGGGCTCGACCGTTTCGACGCCCGCAAGTCAGTGGTGGCCGACCTGCAGGAGCTCGGTCTGCTCATCGAAACCAGGAAGCATAAGCTGATGGTGCCGCGCTGCGCCCGCACCGGCGCGGTGGTCGAGCCGATGCTGACCGACCAGTGGTTCGTCGCCATGAACAAGGCCCCCACGCTCCCCGCTGCGCGTGGTTCGCTGCCCCCCGAGGGGGCCAGCCCCGGCTTGGGGCGGCCCGGCGCCGGTGCGCCTGACGCAAAGGGCCAGTCGATCGCGCAGAAGGCCATCGATGCCGTGAAGTCCGGCGAGGTGCAGTTCGTGCCCGAGAACTGGGTCAACACGTACAACCACTGGATGGAAAACATCCAGGACTGGACGATTTCTCGCCAGCTCTGGTGGGGCCATCAGATCCCCGCCTGGTACGACGAGCAAGGCAATGTGTACGTGGCCGAAGACGAAGCGGCCGCACAGGCCCAAGCACCCGGCAAGCAACTGCGCCGCGACGAGGACGTGCTCGACACCTGGTATTCCGCGGCCCTGGTGCCCTTCTCGTCGCTGGGCTGGCCGGAGAAGACGAAAGATCTCGATCTGTACCTGCCCTCCAGCGTGCTGGTGACCGGCTACGACATCATCTTCTTCTGGGTCGCCCGGATGATCATGATGACCAAGCACTTCACCGGCCAGGTGCCCTTCAAGCACGTCTACATCCACGGCCTCGTGCGCGACTCGCACGGCCACAAGATGAGCAAGTCCGAAGGCAACGTGCTGGACCCGGTGGACCTGATCGACGGCATCGCCCTTCCCGAATTGCTGGACAAGCGCACGCAGGGCCTGCGCAAGCCGGAGACCGCGCCCACGGTGCGCAAGAACACGCAGAAGGAATTCCCGGAGGGCATCCCGGCCTTCGGGGCCGATGCGCTGCGTTTCACCTTCGCCTCGCTCGCCTCGCTGGGCCGCAGCATCAATTTCGACCCCAAGCGCTGCGAGGGCTACCGCAATTTCTGCAACAAGCTCTGGAACGCCACCCGCTTCGTGCTGATGAACTGCGAAGGTCAGGACTGCGGCCTGCGCGAACACACGAAGGAAGAGTGCCAGCCCGGCGGACCGGCCCACGGCTATCTCAAGTTCAGCCAGGCCGACCGCTGGATCGCCTCGACCTTGCAGCGCGTGGAAGCCGAGGTGGCCAAGGGCTTCGAGGAGTTCCGCCTCGACAACGTGGCCAACGCCATCTACCAGTTCGCCTGGGACGAGTTCTGCGACTGGTACCTGGAAATCGCCAAGGTGCAGATCCAGACCGGCGACGCCGCACAGCAGCGCGCCACGCGCCGCACGCTGATCCGCACCCTGGAAGCACTGCTGCGCCTGGCCCACCCCATCATCCCCTTCATCACCGAGGCGCTGTGGCAGAAGGTGGCGCCGGTGGCCGGCCGCCAGGGCGAGTCGATCATGATCGCCGCCTACCCGGAGAGCCAGAGCGGCAAGATCGACGAAACCGCCGAGGCGCACGTGGCGCGCCTGAAGGCCCTGGTCGACGCTTGCCGCACGCTGCGCGGCGAGATGAAGGTCTCCCCCGCCACCCGCCTACCGCTCTACGCAGTGGCGGACGATGCGGACAGCGCCGAGTTCCTGCGCAAGGCCGCCCCGGTACTGCAGACCCTGGCCAAGCTCAAGGAAGTGAAGGTCTTCGACGACGAGGCCAGTTGGGCTGCCGCGGCGGAAGCTGCACCAGTCGCCGTGGTCGGGCCGGCGCGCCTGTGCCTGCACATGGAGATCGACAAGGCGGCCGAGAAGGCGCGCATCGGCAAGGAATTGGCACGCATCGAGGGCGAGATCGCCAAGGCCAACGCCAAGCTCGGCAACGAGGCCTTCGTGGCCAAGGCGCCGCCGGCCGTGCTCGCCCAGGAAAAGCAGCGGGTCGCGGAGTTTTCCGCCATGCTGATTAGGCTGAAAGACCAGGTAGTGCGTCTCGGCTGACACGGCGGGGGTGTCGCGGCGCTTACCATCGGCGATTCACGACACCTCCAACCGGAACAGCATGCCCACTTCGACGACGCGCATCCGCAAGGCCGTATTCCCCGTGGCGGGGTTCGGCACCCGATTTCTCCCGGCCACCAAGGCGCAGCCCAAGGAAATGCTGCCCGTGGTCGACAAGCCCCTGATCCAGTACGCCGTCGAAGAGGCCTACGAGGCGGGCATCCGCGACATGATCTTCGTCACCGGCCGCAACAAGCGCGCCATCGAAGACCACTATGACACCGCCTACGAGCTGGAAAGCCAGCTCGAGGCCAGCCAGAAGACCGCCCTGCTGAACATCGCGCGCTCGGTGGTGCCGGACGACATGACCTGCTCCTACGTGCGCCAGCCGCGCATGCTCGGCCTGGGCCACGCCGTGCTGTGCGCCGAGCACCTGGTCGGCGACGAGCCCTTTGCCGTGCTGCTGGCCGACGACCTGATGGTCGGGCCCAACGATGGCCTGGGTGTCCTGACGCAGATGGTGCAGGCCCACGGACGCCTGGGCGGCTCGATCCTGGCGGTGCAGGAAGTGCCGCTCGCGCATGTGAAGCGCTACGGCATCGTGGCGGGCGACCCGGTCGAGCATGCGCTCACCCGTGTGCGCCGCATGGTCGAGAAGCCGAGCCCGGAAGCGGCGCCCTCGCGCCTGGGCGTGGCGGGCCGCTACATCCTCTCGCCCTCGGTCTTTGCCGAAATCCGCAACCAGCCCAAGGGGGCGGGCGGCGAAATCCAGCTCACCGACGGCATTGCCGCACTGCTCGACAAGGAATCGGTCTACGCCTACGCCTACCAGGGCACGCGCTACGACTGCGGCAGCAAGGAGGGCTTCCTGCAGGCCACGGTGGAACTGGCCCTGCAGCACGCAGAGGTTGGCGAGGAATTCCGCCGCTACCTCAAGAGCCTGGCGCTCTGAATTTCAGCGCCGGCGCAGGACGTGGATGAAGTCCGTGCCGGCGGTCTGCTGCTCGACCAGCTCGTTGCCGGTTTGCCGCGAGAAGGCCTGAAAATCGCGCACCGAGCCCGGGTCGGTGGAGACCACCCGCAGCAACTGGCCGCTCTGCATGTCGTTGAGCGACTTCTTGGCCTTCAGGATCGGCAGCGGGCAATTCAGTCCGCGTGTATCGATTTCGCGATCAACTTGCACGTGTTGGCTCCTCGGGTGGCAGGTTCAGGCCCCTGCGCCGCTCTTCGTTCTCGGCTTGCGTGAAGAATACCGGCTCGTGCCCGCGGCCGCGAAGCCAATCGGCCAATGCGTAACCCGTGCCCGCGGGCCAGCACTTGAGCTGGGGCAGGTCGTAGAGCCTGTAGTCCACCAGTTCGGGCGACAGCCGCACTTCGCCATCGGCCACCACGTGGTAGGCGATGATGACCTGGTTCATGCGCTGGAAGTCGTAGGCGCCCACGATCTTCGTGAAGCTCACGTCGAGGTTGGTCTCTTCCTTCACCTCGCGGGCAATGCCCTCCTCGGGCGTCTCACCGGCCTCCATGAAGCCGGTGATCAGCGCATACATCTTGCCCGGCCAGGCGGCATTGCGCGCCAGCAGCACCTGGCCGCGGTACTCGACGATGGCCGCCAGCACGGGGGTCGGATTGTTCCAGTGCGTGTGGCCGCAGGCAGGGCAGCGCAGCCGCTCCTTGGGGCCGCCGTCTTCCATCTGGGCCGTCCGTTCGAGCGGCGTGGCACACGCCTGGCAGAACCTGGGGTGGGACATGATCTTGCTCAGGCGGGGAACACGCCGGTCGACAGATAGCGATCGCCGCGGTCGCACACCACGAACACGATCGTGGCGTTCTCCGCCGCCTTGGCGATCTGCAGGGCGACCCACAGCGCCCCGGCCGAGGAGATGCCGGCAAAGATGCCCTCTTCGCGCGCCAGGCGGCGGCACATTTCCTCGGCGTTGTCCTGGCTCACGTTCACCGTAAAGTCGACGCGGCTCGGCTCGTAGATCTTGGGCAGGTACTCCTCTGGCCACTTGCGGATGCCCGGAATGCGCGAGCCCTCGTCGGGCTGCGCGCCGACGATCTGGATCGCCGGGTTCTTTTCCTTCAGGAAGTGCGACACGCCGGTGATGGTGCCGGTGGTGCCCATGGCGCTCACGAAGTGGGTGATGCGGCCCTGCGTGTCTTCCCAAATCTCGGGGCCGGTGGTCTCGTAGTGGATGCGCGAGTTGTCGGGGTTGGCAAACTGGTCGAGTACGCGGCCCTTGCCCTGGGCCTGCATCTGCTCGGCCAGGTCGCGGGCGTATTCCATGCCGCCGCTCTTGGGCGTGAGCAGCAGTTCGGCACCGAAGGCCTTCATGGTCTGGGCGCGTTCCACCGACAGGTCTTCCGGCATGATGAGCACCATGCGATAGCCCTTGATCGCGGCCGCCATCGCCAGCGCGATGCCGGTGTTGCCGGAGGTGGCCTCGATCAGCGTGTCACCCGGCTTGATCTCGCCGCGCTCCTCGGCGCGCTTGATCATCGACAGCGCGGGCCGGTCTTTCACCGAGCCGGCCGGATTGTTGCCCTCGAGCTTGCCCAGGATGACATTGCCGCGCTTGGCGTTCTCCGCAGCCTCTATTCTTTGCAGCGCCACCAGGGGCGTCTTGCCGATGGCGTCTTCGATCGTCGGGTACTTCATGGCAAGCACTGTGCCATAATTTCGGGCTCCCTTCCCCCTCACAGCCCGAGTGGTGAAATTGGTAGACGCAGGGGACTCAAAATCCCCCGCCGCAAGGCGTGCCGGTTCGATTCCGGCCTCGGGCACCAGCTAGACAAGCCCGCCAATGGCGGGCTTGTTTGCTTGTGGAGCCTCACGCCCCCGTCAAGCCAGTTGCCACCGTGGGATGGTGCAGCCGCAGGCGCAACTCGCGCTTGAGCCGGGTGTTGTCCAAGCGCCGCGACTCTCCCATGAAGCTCAGCAGTTGAAGAGGCAACTGGCCCTTGGCCTCGCTGCGTGCGATACGCGGCGGCCTGGGCATGCCGTACAGGTCAGCCGCCAGGTCGAAGTAGTCGCCCATCTTCAGTTCGCTGTCGTCGCTCGCGTGATAGACGCGCGGCGCCCCGCCGCGCCACAGCGCCAGCAGGCAGGCGCGCGCCAGGTCATCGGCGTGGATATGGTTGGTGTAGACGTCATCCTCGCTCCTGAGCACCGGCGTGCCGCGCATCAAACGCTCGCGTGGCGTGCCGCCTTCACGGTCCGGCGCGTAGATGCCGGGGATGCGCAGGATGCGCACCCTCACGCCCGCACGGGCGAGCGAACGCACCGCGCGCTCGGCGTCCACGCGGCGGTGCGCGCGTGGCGTGTCCGGGTGCAGCGCGCGCGATTCGTGCACGCGGGCGCCGCCGCAGTCGCCGTATACGCCACTGGTCGAACCATAGACCAGGGACAGCGGCGGACTGCGGCGCCGCAACGCATGAACCAGCGCCGTGGTGCGGGCATCGCGCCACCAGGCGCCGCCGCCCTCCACGCGCGGCGGTGGCGCCAGGTGCAGCACACGCGTGGCCAGGCCGGCCAGGCGGCGCAGGCTGGCGGGCTGGTCCATGTCGGCCACCAGGGGCGTCAGGCCAGCGGCGCGCAGTTCGGCCACGCGGCCGGGCGATGAGGTCACGGCCAGCAAGCGCACCCGCTCACCCTGCAGGCGCGCGGCGCGCAGGCCGACATCGCCGCATCCGACGATCAGCACCCGCTCGCGGCGAAAGCGTGCCGGCAGCGCGCCGAGGGGACTATGGTTTGCGGGCAAAATTCATTCCTTTTCCATCTCTGTCCGAAGAATACCCATGAGTGCAGGCGCGTCCGACGCGATCTATTCCATCACCGTCGAGCCAAGCGGGCGCAGCTTTGTCGCGCAAGGTGACGAGACGATCCTGGCCGCGGCGATCCGCCAGGGCATCGGCCTGCCATACGGCTGCAAGGACGGCGCCTGCGGCTCCTGCAAGTGCAAGAAGCTGTCGGGCGAGGTGGCGGTTGGCGCCCATCAGAGCAAGGCGCTGAGCGCCGAGGAGCAGATCAACGGCTATGTGCTGACCTGCTGCTCGGTTGCGCAAAGCGACGTGGTGCTGGAATCGCGCCAGGTGTCGGAAGCCGGCGCATTCCCGATCCGCAAGATGCCGGTGCGCGTGCAGGCCCTGACCCGCCAGTCACACGACGTGATGGCGATCAAGCTGCAGATGCCGGCAGGTGAGCCGCTGCAGTTCCATGCCGGCCAGTACATCGAATTCATCCTCCAGGGCGGCGTGCGGCGCAGCTACTCGATGGCGAACGCTCCGCACAGCCTGGCCGCGCCGGGCGCCGGGCTGGAACTGCATGTGCGCCACATGCCAGGCGGCCGCTTCACCGACCACGTGTTCGGCGCGATGAAGGAAAAGGAAATCCTGCGCATCGAAGGCCCCTATGGCAGCTTCTTCCTGCGCGACGACTCCGACAAGCCGATCGTGCTCTTGGCCTCCGGCACCGGCTTCGCGCCGATCAAGGCGCTCATCGAACACATGGCCCACAAGGGCATCACTCGGCCGGCCGTGCTGTACTGGGGCGGACGCCGTCCCGAAGACCTGTACATGGACGACTGGATGCGCGAGCGCATGGCCGTCATGCCAAATTTGCGCTATGTGCCGGTGGTTTCGAATGCGGTGCCGGACGACAACTGGACCGGCCGCACCGGTTTCGTTCACCTGGCGGTGCTGGAAGACATGCCTGATCTGTCCGGCCACCAGGTCTATGCCTGCGGCGCCCCGATCGTGGTGGACTCGGCACGGCACGACTACGTTGCGCGTGCCGGCCTGCCCGACGAGGAATTCTTCGCTGACGCTTTCACCACCGAGGCCGACAAGGCCGGGCCCTAAGAAAAACACGATGACATCACGACGCATTCTGCTTGCTTCCACCCTTGCCACGCTCGCTGCCGCTGCCCTCCCCGTACACGCACAGAACCGCCCGATCCGGCTGGTGGTGCCCTACGCCGCGGGCGGTCCGATCGACGTCACCGCCCGTGCGCTGGCCGAGCGGGTGAAGGACTCCTTGGGCACCGTCATCATCGACAACAAGCCGGGCGCCGGTGGCAACATCGGCGCCGATGCCGTGGCCAAGGCTGCGCCCGACGGCCTGACCATCGGCATCGCCGCCACCGCCACCAACGCGGTGAACCCCTGGCTCTACGCCAGGATGCCCTTCAATGCAGCCACCGACTTCGCGCCCATCACGCAGATGGTGCGCGTGCCCAATGTTCTGGTGATGAACGCCGAGGCCGCGCAGCAACTGAAGATCAACAGCCTGGCCGACCTGATCGCCTACGGCAAGGCCAACCCGGGCAAGCTGAACTACGGCAGCGGTGGCAACGGCAGCGCAGGCCACCTGGCGGGCGAGATGTTCAAGAAGGAAGCGGGCATCTTCGCCCTGCACATTCCGTACAACGGCGGCAACCCGGCGCAGTTGGCGCTGCTGTCCAAGCAGGTCGACTTCAACTTCGACAACCTGGCGACGGCTGCGCCCAACATCCGCTCGGGCAAGCTCAAGGCATTGGCCGTGACGACGCAGGCCAGGAGCCCGATGCTGCCCGAGGTGCCGCCGGTGGCCGACACGCTCAAGGGCTTTTCCATCGACACCTGGTGGGGCCTGGTCGCGCCCACCGGCACCCCGCGCGAGACGCTGGACAAGATGAACAAGGCCTTCGTCGCCGCTCTCGCCGCCCCGGAGACCAAGACCCGCTTCGCCGCCCTGATGGCCGAACCCGTCGGCAACAGCGAAGAGCAGTTCGGCGCTTTCATGAAAAGCGAACTCGCGAAGTACGAGAAGGTGGTCAAGGCCACCGGCGCACGAGTGGACTGAGATTTGAACGCGGCTGCGCCGCGTTCAAATCATTCGCCCAGATAAGCGGCGCGCACCTTCGGATCGTTGAGCATCACCTTGGCGTCGCCGCTCATGGTGATCAGGCCCGACTCCATCACGTAGCCGCGGTCGGCCAGTTGCAGGGCGCGACTGGCGTTCTGCTCCACCAGCAGGACCGTGACGCCCTGCTTGTAGACTTCCTGCACCACCTCGAAGATCTTGTCGACCATGATGGGCGACAGGCCCATCGATGGCTCGTCCAGCAGCAGAACCTTGGGTCGCGCCATCAGCGCGCGGCCCATGGCCAGCATCTGCTGTTCGCCGCCCGACAGGGTGCGGCCAGCTGGTAGCCGCGGTC
>DATILH010000109.1:0-13488 GCA_035476655.1 Variovorax sp. | reverse complement strand
GCAGCTTCGTGCCGAGCGTCACTGCCTGCCCCGGCTGCGGCCGCACCACCAGCACCACCTTCCAGGAACTGGCCAAGCAGATCGACGACTACCTGCGCATGCAGATGCCGGTCTGGCGCCAGAAGTACCCCGGTGTCGAGGGCATGAAGGTGGCCGTGATGGGCTGCATCGTCAATGGCCCCGGCGAGAGCAAGCATGCCGACATCGGCATCAGCCTGCCAGGCACGGGCGAGGCGCCGGCGGCGCCGGTGTTCATCGATGGCCAGAAGGCGCTCACACTGCGCGGCGAGAACATCGCCAACGAGTTCCATGCGCTGGTCGAGAACTACGTCGAAAGGCGCTTCGGCCAGAGCAACAAGACCGAGGCCCTTGATCCGGCCTGATTCAAAGAATGTCCCAGAACCAAGCTCCGGGCGCGCAGGCGCCCGTTTTTCCTTCGAAGCAGCCCAAGCCGGAGAAACTGTCGGCCGTCAAGGGCATGAACGACATCCTGCCGCCGGAATCGGCCCGCTGGGAATGGCTCGAATCGATTGTGCGCGAGGTGATGGCGCGCTATGCCTTCCGCAACATCCGCACCCCGATCCTGGAACAAACCGCGCTCTTCGTGCGGGGCATCGGCGAGGTGACCGACATCGTCGAGAAGGAGATGTACTCCTTCGAAGACCGCTCCGACAAGCACGGCCAGGCCGAGCACCTGAGCATGCGCCCGGAAGGCACCGCCGCCGTGGTGCGCGCGGTGATCGAGAGCAACCTGCTCTATGACGGCGGCAAGCGCCTGTTCTACATGGGCCCGATGTTCCGCCGCGAGAAGCCGCAGCGCGGACGCTATCGCCAGTTTCACCAGGTGGGTGTCGAGACCCTGGGCTTTGCAGGCCCCGACACTGACGCAGAGGTCATCCTGCTGGCGGCCTCCCTGTGGAAGGCGATTGGCCTGACCGACGTGCGGCTGGAGCTCAACAGCCTGGGCCAGCCGGCCGAGCGGGCGCTGCACCGCGCCCAACTGGTTGCGCACTTCGAGAAGCATGCCGACAAGCTCGACGAAGACGGTCGGCGCCGGCTGCACAGCAACCCGCTGCGCATCCTGGACACCAAGAATCCGGCCATGCAGGAGGTGGTCGAAGCAGCGCCCCGGCTGATCGATTTCCTGGGCGCCGAGTCGCTGGCTCACTTCGAGGGCCTGAAGGCCATCCTCGATGCCAACGGCATCGCCTACACCATCAACCCGCGCCTGGTGCGCGGGCTGGACTACTACAACCTGACGGTCTTCGAATTCGTCACCGATCGCCTGGGATCCCAAGGCACGGTGTGCGCCGGCGGCCGCTACGACGACCTCATCGTGCAGATCGGCGGCAAGCCGACCCCCGCCGTGGGGTGGGCGCTGGGCATCGAACGCGTGCTCGAGCTGCTGAAAGAGCAGGGCGCCCAGGTGCCGCTGCCAGCCCCGCATGCCTATGCCGTGGTGCCCGACGCCGTCACCATGCCGCTGGTGCTGCGCACCCTGCAGCAACTGCGCGAAGCCGGCGTGCGGGTGCAGATGCATGCCGCCGGTGCCGATGGCCTGGGCAGCTTCAAGTCGCAATTCAAGAAGGCCGACGCCAGCGGCGCCGACTTCGCCCTGGTGTTCGGCGCCGACGAGTTGTCGCGCGGCGAACTCACGGTGAAATCCTTGCGCGATGGCAAGGGCGAGCAGCGCGCGCATGCGCTCACCGAGCTGGCCAGTCTGGCCAGCCACCTACAATCCCCCGCTCCCAAGGACTGACAGCGCATGGCCACCCATCTCGATCTCGAAGAACAGGAACAGCTCGACCAGCTCAAGCATTTCTGGAACACCTACGGCACCCTGATCACGTCAGTCGTCGTGATCGCGGCCCTGGCCTTCATGGGCTGGAACGGCTGGCAGTACTACCAGCGCAACAAGGCGGCCGGCGCCTCCGCGCTCTATGACGAAATGCAGCGCGGCGCCGAGACCGGCGACATGGCGCGCGTCGAGCGCGCCCTGGCCGATATGAAGGACAAGTTCGGTGGCACCGCCTATGCGCAGCAGGCCGGCCTCCTGGCCGCCAAGGCGCTGCACGACAAGGGCAACGCCGATGCCTCGCGCGCGGCGCTCGCCTGGGTTGCCGAAAAGGCGACCGATCCGGGCTACCAGGCGATCGCTCGCCTGCGCCTGGCGGCCGAGCTGATGGATGCCAAGTCCTACGACGAGGCACTCAAGCAACTCGCCGCTCCGGTGCCCAAGGAATTCGAAGCGCTGGTGGCAGATCGCAAGGGCGACATCCACCTGGCCCAAGGCAAGCGCGAGGAAGCCAAGGCAGCCTACCAGCAGGCCTGGAACGCCTTCGATGCGCGCTCCGAGTACCGCCGCCTGGTGGAGGTCAAGCTCAACGCGGTCGGGGTCGATCCGCAATCGCTCAAGACCACGACCGCAACAGCCAACAAGCCCCAGTGAACCGCCACATGAACCTTCCGCGTTTCACGCCTTCGGGCGCGCGCCTGCTCAAGGGCGCCGCCGCCTTGCTGTCGATTGCGATCCTGGCGGCCTGCCAGGGCACCTCCAAGCCGAAGCCGGCCGAGCTGCCGGCCAACGCCCCGGTGATGGGCGTGCGCCAGGCCTGGTCGGTGCAGATCCCGTCCACTGCCAACCTGGCGCTCGTGGCCAACGTTTCCGGCGATGTGGTCACGGTGGCGGGGGGCGACGGCACGGTGGTGGCGATCGATGCGCGCAACGGTACGGAAATGTGGCGTGCCAAGGCTGGCGCGCCGCTGGTGGCCGGCGTCGGCAGCGACGGCACCCTGGCCGCGGTGGTGACGAACGAGAACAACCTGGTGGCGCTGCAGGGCGGCAAGGTGCTGTGGAAGCAGAAGCTCAGCGCCGAGACCTACACGCCGCCGCTGGTGGCCGGCCGCCGCATCTTCGTGCAGACCGCCGACCGCACCACCACCGCGTGGGATGGCCAGAGCGGCCGCCGCCTGTGGACCCAGACCCGTACCGCCGACACGCTGGTGCTCAAGCGCCCCGGCGTCATGCTGGCGGTGGGCGACACCTTGATCGCCGGCGTGGGCGGCCGCCTGGTCGGCATGAATCCGGCCAACGGTGCATCGCGCTGGGAATCGCCCATTGCAGCGCCGCGCGGTACCAACGACGTGGAGCGCCTGGTCGACCTGACCGGCAGCGTCAGCCGCGCCGGCAACAGCATCTGCGCTCGCGCCTACTTCGCCACCATCGGCTGTGTCGACACCTCGCGCGGCGCACTGCTGTGGACCAAGCCGGCCCAGGGCTCGGATGGCCTGGGCGGCGATGACAACGCCCTCTACGGTGTCGAGTCCAACGGCGTAGTCAACGCCTGGCGCCGCGCCGATGGCGAACGCCTGTGGAGCGTGGACCAGTACAAGTACCGCCAGCTCACGGCCCCGCTGGCGGTAGGCCGCACCCTGATCCTGGGCGAAGGCAGCGGGCAGGTGCTCTTCCTCAACCGCGAAGACGGCTCGGCGCTCAATCGCGTCGCGCCCGACGGCTCGGCCATCGCGGCCGACCCGGTGCTGGCGGCCAACACGGTCGTGGTCGTCACGCGCAAGGGCGGCGTGTTCGGCTATCGCCCCGAGTAAGGCGCCGGGCCCGGCCTTGACTTTTCGTGTCCCAACAAAAGAAAAAGAAGAAAGACTGCGCATGAAACCGGTCATCGCCCTGGTCGGGCGCCCCAATGTGGGCAAATCGACGCTGTTCAACCGCCTCACGCAGACGCGTGACGCGATCGTGTCCGACTATGCCGGCCTCACCCGCGACCGCCACTACGGCAACGGCCGCGCTGGCAAGCACGAATACATCGTGATCGACACCGGCGGTTTCGAACCGGACGCCGGCAGCGGCATCTTCAAGGAGATGGCCAAGCAGACCCGGCAGGCGGTAGCCGAAGCCGACGTGGTGATCTTCGTGGTGGACGCGCGCGACGGCCTGTCGGCGCAGGACCACGACATCGCCAACGAGCTGCGCCGACTTGGCAAGCCCTGCCTGCTGGCGGCCAACAAAGCCGAGGGCATGGCGAGCAGCGCCAAGCTGGTCGACTTCTACGAGCTGGGCTTCGGCGAAGTGCATGCCGTGTCGGCCGCCCACGGCCAGGGCATGCGCGGCCTGGTCGACCTGGCGCTGGAGTCCCTGAACCTGCCCGAGCCCGACGAGGACGACGAGGAAACCGGCGAGGGCAACAAGCCGATCCGCCTGGCGGTGGCCGGCCGGCCCAATGTCGGCAAGTCGACCCTGATCAACACCTGGCTGGGCGAAGAGCGCCTGGTCGCCTTCGACCTGCCGGGCACGACGCGCGACGCCATCATGGTGCCCTTCGAGCGCAACGGCCAGCGATTCGAGCTGATCGACACGGCAGGGCTGCGGCGCAAGGGCCGGGTGTTCGAGGCGATCGAGAAGTTCTCAGTGGTCAAGACTCTGCAGGCCATCGAGTCGGCCAACGTGGTCCTGCTGCTGCTGGACGCCACACAAGGCGTGACCGACCAGGACGCGCACATCGCCGGCTACATCCTGGAGAGCGGGCGCGCGGTGGTGATCGCCATCAACAAGTGGGACGCGGTCGACAGCTACCAGCGCGAACAGGTCAACCGCCAGATCGAGACCCGCCTGCCTTTCCTCAAGTTTGCTTCGCTGCACTACATCTCGGCCATCAAGCGCCAGGGCCTGGGGCCGCTGTGGCAGGCCATCGCGCAGGCGCACAAGGCGGCCACGCGCAAGATGTCGACGCCGGTGCTGACGCGCCTCCTGCTCGAGGCGGTGCAGTTCCAGGCGCCCAAGAAGAGCGGCATGTTCCGCCCGAAAATGCGCTATGCGCACCAGGGCGGGATGAACCCGCCGGTGATCGTGATCCACGGCAACTCGCTGGAGCACGTGACGGACGCTTACAAGCGCTTTCTCGAGGGGCGCTTCCGCAAGGAATTCGACCTGGTCGGCACTCCACTGCGCATCGAGTTGAAGACATCGCACAATCCCTTCGCCGACAAGGACGAATAGGGGCAGCAGAAGTTCCTTCGCCGAAGTGCCTTTATTTTTCCAAGGCCATTGACCAGGCATGCTGCACCGCAGAAACCCTGTGTTAAGGTTAGCTATCCAACAACAACCTCTTGAACACGGAGAATATCGTGAGCAACAAAGGGCAGCTTCTTCAAGACCCGTTTCTGAACACCCTGCGCCGTGAACACGTGCCGGTGTCGATCTACCTGGTCAACGGGATCAAACTGCAAGGCCAGATTGAATCCTTCGACCAGTACGTCGTCCTCCTGCGCAACACGGTGACGCAGATGGTGTACAAGCACGCCATTTCCACCATCGTGCCGGGCCGCGCGGTCAACTTCTCGGCCAACGAGAGCGACGACGCGGCCGCCTGACCGG
Source organism: Variovorax sp. (assembly GCA_035476655.1). GTDB lineage: Bacteria > Pseudomonadota > Gammaproteobacteria > Burkholderiales > Burkholderiaceae_C > Variovorax. Next base: position 8,096 of record DATILH010000109.1, on the reverse strand, counting down.
CACGGCGTGGCAGGCCCTCCAGCTGCCGCGTTTTTTGAACGGTCTCAATCCGCTTGTCTGAACTGATCCCCCGCCAAGAAGGCGCCGCCGTCCTCGTCGGCGTCGATTTTGGACTTCCCCATTTCGATGGCGAGCTCGAAGAACTCGGCCTGCTCGCGCAGACCGCAGGCCTGTCGCCCGTCGCCACCCTCGCTTGCAAGCGCAAGGCGCCCGACGCCGCCCTGTTCGTAGGCAGCGGCAAGGCCGACGAGATCCGCGAACTGGCCGAGATGCACCGCGCCAGCGAAGTCATCTTCGACCAGGCGCTCAGCCCTGCGCAGCAGCGCAACCTGGAGCGCGCCATCGGCATCGCCGTCTACGACCGCACCTTCCTCATCCTGGAGATCTTCGCGCAGCGCGCGCGCAGCCACGAGGGCAAGCTCCAGGTCGAACTGGCGCGCCTGCAGTACCTGAGCACCCGGCTGGTGCGCCGCTGGTCCCACCTGGAGCGCCAGCGCGGCGGCATCGGTACCCGCGGCGGCCCGGGCGAAACCCAGATCGAGCTGGACCGCCGGATGATCGGCGAAGCCATCAAGCGCACCCGCGAGCGCCTGGCCAAGGTGCAGCGCCAGCGCGGCACCCAGCGGCGCCGGCGCGAGCGGCGCGACACCTTCAACATCTCGCTGGTGGGCTACACCAATGCCGGCAAGTCCTCGTTGTTCAACACCATGGTGAAAGCACGCGCCTATGCGGCCGACCAGCTCTTCGCCACGCTGGACACCACCACTCGCCACCTGTACCTGGGCGATGCCGGGCGCCAGGTGTCGATCTCCGACACGGTGGGCTTCATTCGCGAACTGCCGCACGGGCTGGTCGATGCCTTCAAGGCCACCTTGCAGGAGGCGGTCGATGCCGACCTGCTGCTGCACGTGGTGGATGCCTCCAACCCGCACCACCCCGAACAGATGGCCGAGGTGCAGGGCGTGCTGCGCGACATCGGAGCCGACACCATCCCGCAGTTGCTGGTCTTCAACAAGCTGGACGCCATCGACGCGGCCCAGCGGCCCCTGCGCATGACGGACTCGCTCGAAGTGGACGGCACCCAGGTCGACCGCATCTTCCTGAGCGCCCGCACCGGCGAGGGCGTGCCGGCCCTGCGCAGCGAACTGTCGCAGCGTGCCCTGGCCAACGCAGAGGCGATGCCCCTTGCGGACGCTGCGCCATTGCATGGCGCCGCCCATTGATTGGCACAATCTGCGCCACCGATTGCAAGAGAAGAAAAGAACGCGAATGATTGCTAAGCCACTGTGGAGACGGTTTCACGGCATGTTCAATTTGAACGATGGCCGCTGGGGACGCGGTGACGATAGCCCGTCCGAGGGTGATCGTCCCACCGGCAACCGACCCGATGCCGACCCGCCAAGCCGGCCGCCCAGCCCTCCGGAGCGGCCGCGCGGCCAAGGCCCCAACCAGGGCCCGCCCGATCTGGACGAACTGTGGCGCGACTTCAACCGCAAGCTCGGCGGCCTGTTCGGCGGCCGTGGCGGCGGCAACCAGCCGCCCTCGGGCGGCAATGGCGGCAACGGCGGCTTCAAGCCCGACATGAAGAACGCCGGCGTCGGCCTGGGCCTGGTGGCCACGGTAGCGCTGCTGATCTGGCTGGGCACGGGCTTCTTCATCGTGCAGGAAGGCCAGCAGGCCGTCATCACCCAGTTCGGCCGCTACAAGACGACGGTGGGCGCCGGCTTCAACTGGCGCCTGCCGTACCCGGTCCAGCGCCACGAGATGGTGGTGGTGACGCAGATCCGCTCGGTCGACGTCGGCCGCGACTCGATCGTGCGCTTGACCGGCCTGCGCGAATCGGCCATGCTGACCGAGGACGAGAACATCGTCGAGATCAAGTTCGCCGTGCAGTACCGCCTGAGCGATGCCCGCGCCTACCTCTACGAGAGCAAGGCGCCGGCCGAGACGGTGGTGCAGGTGGCCGAGACCGCCGTGCGCGAAGTGGTCGGCAAGATGAAGATGGATGCCGCCCTGGCCGAGGAGCGCGACCAGATCGCGCCGCGCGTGCGCGCGCTGATGCAGAACATCCTGGATCGCTACAAGGTGGGCGTCGAGGTGGTCGGCATCAACCTGCAACAGGGCGGCGTGCGCCCGCCCGAGCAGGTCCAAGCCGCATTCGACGACGTGCTGAAGGCCGGCCAGGAGCGCGAGCGCGCCAATAACGAGGCGCAGGCCTATGCCAACGACGTCGTGCCGCGCGCCACCGGTACCGCCTCGCGCCTGAAGGAGGAGTCGGAAGCCTACAAGGCGCGCATCGTGGCGCAGGCTCAGGGTGATGCACAGCGCTTCTCCCAGGTGCTGGCCGAGTACCAGAAGGCGCCGCAAGTCACGCGCGACCGCATGTACACCGACGCCATGCAGCAGATATACACCAACACCACCAAGGTCCTGATCGATTCCAAGCAGGGCTCCAATCTGCTTTACCTGCCGCTGGACAAGCTGACGCAGCTCGCCGGCCAGGCCGGCACCGGCGCGCCGGCCGACGCGCCGCCGCCCAGCGTTGCGGGCACCACGCCACCTCAGTCCTCGCTGGTGGCGCCGGGCAGCAGCGGTGACTCGCGGGCACGCGATGGCCGCTCGCGCGAGCGAGATGGGCGCTGAGAGAGAAGAAGAAAAGAAATGAACAGAATCGGATTCATCGCCACCTCCTTCCTCGTCGTGCTCATGATCCTGAGCTCGACCCTTTTCGTGGTCGACCAGCGGCAGTTCGGCGTGGTCTATGCGCTGGGGCAGATCAAGGAAGTGATCACCGAGCCGGGCTTGAACGTCAAGCTGCCGCCGCCCTTCCAGAACGTGTCGTACATCGACAAGCGCCTGTTGACCCTGGCCAGCCTGGACACCGAACCCATGCTCACTGCCGAGAAGCAGCGCGTGGTGATCGACTGGTATGTGCGCTGGCGCATCACCAACCCCTCCGAGTACATCCGAAACGTGGGCCTGGACGAGAACGCCGGGGCCAACCAGCTCAATCGGGTGGTGCGCAACGCCTTCCAGGAAAACATCAACAAGCGCACGGTGCGCGACCTGATCTCGGTGCGCCGCGAGGCCCTGATGGCCGACGTTCAGCGCGAGGTGCTGACCGTGGTCAAGGGCGCCAAGCCCTGGGGCATCGACGTGATCGACGTGCGCATCACCCGTGTCGACTACGTGGAAGCGATCACCGAATCGGTCTACCGCCGCATGGAGGCCGAGCGCAAGCGCGTGGCCAACGAGCTGCGCTCCACCGGCTTGGCCGAAGGCGAGAAGATCCGCGCCGATGCCGATCGCCAGCGCGAAGTGGTGGTGGCCAATGCCTACCGCGACGCCCAGGCCATCAAGGGCCAGGGCGATGCCCAGGCCGCAGCCGCCTATTCGGAAGCGTTCGGCCGCGATCCGCAGTTCGCCCAGTTCTACCGCAGCCTCGAGGCCTACAAGCAGAGCTTCAACAAGAAGGGCGACGTGCTGGTGATCGATCCGTCGAGCACCGACTTCTTCCGATCGATGCACGGTGCGGGCAGCGCCGCACCGCGTCGCTGACCCCCAGGCGGGCAGGGCGGGGCAGGCGTGGCCAGCGAGGTCTTCTGGAGTGCGCTGGCGCTGGTGCTGGTGATCGAGGGGTTGCTGCCCTTCTTCTCGCCGGGCAGCTGGCGGCGCGGCTTCTCGCAATTGATGCAGCTGCGCGACGGGCAGCTGCGCTTCTTCGGCCTGTGCAGCATCGTCTTCGGATTGCTGCTTCTCTGGCTGGTCGCCTGACGCGTGTTGTCGGGCCCCGGGTAACGGGTGTTACCGGGCCTGTAAAATCCCCGTTTTAACCGCCCGGGACATTCGTTCCTTCGCCCCCACATGTCTGCCTGGGTTCTCCCGGATCACATAGCCGATGTGCTGCCTTCCGAGGCGCGCCACATCGAAGAACTCCGACGTCAACTGCTCGATACCGCTCGCGGCTATGGCTACGAGCTGGTGATGCCGCCGCTGCTCGAGCACCTGGAGTCGCTGCTGTCGGGCACCGGCGAGGCGCTCGACCTGCAGACCTTCAAGCTGGTCGACCAACTCTCCGGCCGCTCCATGGGCCTGCGCGCCGACACCACGCCGCAGGTGGCACGCATCGACGCGCACCTGCTCAACCGCCAGGGCGTGGCCCGCCTGTGCTATTGCGGCCCGGTGCTGCACACCCGGCCCGACCGCCCGCACGCGACCCGCGAGCCGCTGCAGTTTGGCGCCGAGATATACGGCCATGCCGGCATCGAGGCCGACATCGAAAGCCTGCGCCTGGCACTGGACTGCCTGCAGGCCGCCGGCATCCGCGAGGGCACCATCGTCGACCTGGCCGATGCCCGCATCGTGCGTGCCCTGCTGGCCGGCGCCACCAGTGATGCAGTCATGGTTGCGCGCGTTCACGCCGCGCTTGTGGCCAAGGATGCGAGCGAACTGCGCGCCTTGACGGGCGACTTCCCCGCCGCCTCGCGCGAGGGCCTGCTGGCGCTGGTGCAGCTGTTCGGCGATGCGAAAGTGCTGGACGAGGCGCAGGGCGCCCTGCGCAGCATCGCCGGCGTGGAACAGGCCTTGGCCGAGCTGCGCCTGCTGGCCAGACATCTGGAAGGGGCAGCCATCAGCTTCGACCTGGCCGACCTGCGCGGCTACGCCTACTACAGCGGCATGCGCTTCGGCATCTACGCCCCCGGCGCGGCCGATGCGCTGGTGCGCGGTGGCCGCTACGACGAGGTCGGCGCGGTCTTCGGCCGCAACCGCCCGGCCGTGGGCTTCAGCCTGGACGTGCGCGAACTGGTCGGCGTGCTGCCGGCGCGCCCGCTGCGCGCCGCCATCCGCGCGCCCTGGCGCGACGCGGCCGGCCTGCGCGCTGCCATCGCGCAACTGCGTGGCCAGGGTGAGACCGTAGTGTGCGTGCTGCCCGGCCACGACAGCGAGATCGATGAATTCCATTGCGACCGCGAGCTCATCGAGCAAGGCGGCCAATGGAAGGTGCAACCTGTTTGATCAATTGGAATGACTATGAGCGTAACCACCGGTAGAAACGTGGTCGTCGTCGGTACCCAGTGGGGCGACGAGGGCAAGGGCAAGCTGGTCGACTGGCTGACCGAAAGCGCCCAGGGCGTGGTCCGCTTCCAGGGCGGCCACAACGCGGGCCACACGCTGGTCATCAACGGCGTGAAGACCGCGCTTCACCTGATCCCCAGCGGCATCATGCGCCCGGGCGTCAAGTGCTACATCGGCAACGGCGTGGTGCTGTCGGCGGCCAAGCTCTTCGAGGAAATCGAGGGCCTGGAGAAGGCCGGCGTCGAGGTGCGTTCGCGCCTGCGCATCAGCGAGGCCTGCCCGCTGATCCTGCCTTTCCACGCGGCGCTTGATATCGCGCGCGAGGCCTACCGCGAGAAGGGCGGCATCGAGAAGATCGGCACCACCGGCCGGGGCATCGGCCCGGCCTACGAGGACAAGATCGCCCGCCGCGCGCTGCGCGTGCAGGACCTGAAGCACCCCGAGCGCTTCGCCGCCAAGCTGCATGTCTGCCTGGACCTGCACAACCACGTACTGGTGGAAGTGCTGGGCGCCAAGCCGGTCGATTTCCAGACCGTGTACGACGAGGCCATGCGTCATGCCGAGTTGCTCAAGCCGATGATGGCCGACGTCTCGCGCGAGCTGAACGAGGCCAATCGCCATGGCGCCAACCTGCTGTTCGAAGGCGCGCAGGGCACCCTGCTGGACGTGGACCACGGCACCTACCCCTACGTCACCTCCAGCAACTGCGTGGCCGGCAATGCGGCCGCCGGCTCGGGCGTGGGCCCGGGCATGCTGCACTACATCCTGGGCATCACCAAGGCCTACTGCACGCGTGTCGGCGGCGGCCCCTTCCCGACCGAGCTGGACTGGGAAACGCCGGGCACCGTGGGTTATCACCTCAGCAACGTGGGTGCCGAGAAGGGCGTGACCACCGGTCGCAGCCGCCGCTGCGGCTGGTTCGACGCCGCGCTGCTCAAGCGCTCTGCCCAGGTCAACGGCCTGTCGGGCCTGTGCATCACCAAGCTGGACGTGCTGGACGGCCTGAAGGAGCTTCAGCTTTGCACCGGCTACATGCTGGACGGCGAGTACACCGACATCCTGCCGATGGGCGCCGACGAGATCGAACGCTGCACGCCGGTCTACGAAACCATGGAAGGCTGGAGCGACAGCACTGTGGGCGTGACCCAGTACGAGAAGCTGCCGATTAATGCGCGCCTGTACCTCCAGCGCATCGAGCAGGTCACCGGCGTGCCGATCCACATGGTGTCGACCAGCCCGGACCGCGACCACACGATCATGATGCGCCACCCCTACCTGGCCGACTGAGCAGCTACACCCCCACCTGGAGCCCAAGAAATGTTGACCGAAGACGGCAAGCACCTCTACGTTAGCTACGACGAATACAACAACCTGATCGAGAAGCTCGCCATCAAGATCCACCAGTCGGGTTGGGAGTTCGACACCATCCTGTGCCTGGCGCGCGGCGGCATGCGCCCGGGCGACGTTCTCTCGCGCATCTTCGACAAGCCGCTGGCCATCATGTCGACCAGTTCCTACCGCGCCGACGCCGGCACGGTGCGCGGCCACCTGGACATCGCGCGCTACATCACCACGCCCAAGGGCGAGATCGCCGGCAAGGTGCTGCTGGTGGACGACCTGGCCGACTCGGGCCACACGCTGCATGCCGTGATGGACATGCTGCGCAACAACTACCAGCCCATCAGCGAACTGCGCAGCGCGGTGATCTGGACCAAGGCGCTGTCGACCTTCACTCCGGACTACTCGGTGGAATACCTGGCCACCAATCCCTGGATCCACCAGCCCTTCGAGACCTACGACTCGCTCGGCGCTGAGAAGCTGCTCGAGAAGTGGTCGGTTTGAGCGCCTGCCCAGGCGCTTGCCGGGCCTGCGCAGCGCGGCACTGAATATCCATCTCTCCAAACGCCACTGCCGCCCCTGGTTCGATGCAACCAGGGGCGGCAGTGGCGCTTTTGGCAGACGCGGCCCGGGCCGCGGCCCAGGCACTCACCCTATTGCTCAGGGTGCCTTCAACCAGACGAACTCGTCCAGGCTCTGGAACACGCCTTCGGGCGCCTTCGGAATCTTGCCGTCAACGGTGTTGCTGTACATGGCCATCCGCAGTTTTGGCGTCGAGGCTTTCGAAGGTCTCGATCATCACGACCTGACCCACCGGGCCGCCGAAGCGCACATACATTTCGGCGTGCAGCGCGAAGGTCTTGTTGACCGCATCCCTGCGGGCCTGTGCATATTGAACGGCTTTCAAGATCTTGCCGGGAACGGGTGTCGCGACGCGGGTAAACAGTACCGTCATTTCATCTCCCTGAATGTGTCTTAAGCAAAGGTTGTGAATTGCAACCAGGTCGCCGGCTGAACTGCTTGCGACCGGGGTCCATTGTTGAGAAGACACGTGCGAAGCGCACGCGTGCAGACCGCGCTTCGCGCGAAGCCTTGATCTGAATCAAGGAATCCACTTCTTTTCCCGCAGTCCGGGAAATTCTCGATGCCTGGGTTGCCTCGATTGCGCGAAGCGCATGGCCTCCCTAGTGCAGTGTTCCATTCTGTTTGGAACTTAAGCGGCGATTTGCACGAATGACCTTCTGCAGGATGTCGCGCGCGCTCTTGGTCCAGATAAACGGCTTGGGGTTGGTGTTGTGATGCGCGACATACTCGTCGATGGCAGCGACGAGTTCGGGCACGCTGGTGAACACGCCTCGGCGCAGCCGCTCGGTGGTGATGTCGCGAAAGAACCGCTCGACCATGTTCAGCCACGACGCCGAGGTGGGCGTGAAGTGCATGTTCAAGCGCGGGTGCTTGGCCAGCCACTCCTGCACGGCCGGATGCTTGTGCGTGGCGTAGTTGTCGGCGATCAGGTGCAGCGTCTTGTCCTTGGGCGTCTCGCGATCGATCTGGCGCAGGAACTTCAGCCACTCGATGTGGGTGTGGTGCTGCTGGCACTGGCCGATGACCTGGCCGTCCAGCACGTTGAGCGCGGCAAACAGCGTGGTCGTGCCGTTGCGCTTGTAATCGTGCGTCATGGT
>DATILH010000108.1:0-4151 GCA_035476655.1 Variovorax sp. | reverse complement strand
CTTGAACTTGGCCATGAAGTTCTCGCGGCCCTGGCGGCACAGCAGGTCGCCGGTGCGCAGCAGTTCGGCCGCCAGCAACGAGGTGGCTTCCGCCGAGCCGGCGGTGCCGGCGCGCAGCCGGGCCCAGCGTTCGGTCAGGTCCTTGAAGGCAGCGCTCTCGACGCGTTGCTTGTTGTCTTCCTCGGTGCGCACCGTGTCGATGCTCTGCCACAGCGCCACCGCAAAGGTGGCGGCGGTGCCGATGCCCAGCGAGGCCGTCACCGCGCCGGCCTTCAACACCCGCGCCTGCAGCCGTCCCATGGTGGCCACGGCGCCGGAAACGCTGCCATTGTTGTTCCCAAGCGCCGCAGCCGCCGACACGGTGCCCGGCTGGCCGTCGTCCACCTCGAACAGCCCCGGCACGCCCTGCGCCACGCGCGTCAGCAGGTCGGCATCCAGGCGCTCGCCGATGGCCGCGCCCAGGCGGAAGTAGCACTCCCACTGCGCCTCGTCGAAGAACTGGTCGGTGGTGGGCTGCTGCGGGAAAAGAGGGTTGGCCGCCTTGAAATTCACCAGGTCCACGGCCAGGTCCGCCGAGACGTTGGGCTTGACCAGCACGATATGGCCGCGCTGGCCGCTCGCATAAGTGACGCGCGCCAGCGCCAGGCAGGCCTGGCTGTTGCTCGATGCCAGGTCGTTGAGCGAGCCGAAGACGCCCAGCTTGCGCCAGCTCGCGATCTTGTTGGGCTTGAGGAAGTCGATGTCGGCGTTGAGGTCGATGCGGGCGCGCCGGATCAGGTTCTCCAGGTCGTGGAAGCAGTAGTCCGGATCGGCGCCGCAATCGGCGATCACGATCAGCTCCGCCTCTTCGCGCAGCAGCGCGTAGGCACCGGTGTTCTCGAAGTGGCCGCCGTCGCTCAAGTACCAGAAGGGTGAGCCGCTGCCCGGAAAGGCGCCAAAGCACTCCAAGAGGATGAAGCGCGACTTCATCAGCAGGGTGCTGACGCGCCTCGCCGCGCCCGGCTGCTCCAGCCCCGCCTCCTTGCTGTCCCACCAGTAGCCCAGGCGCAAGCCTGCAAACACCGACACCGCTGCGATGCCGCGCTTGGTCATTCGCCCCAACCCGGGTGCGAAGGCAGCGCCCGAGATCGCGGCCCAGGCGCCCAGGCTCAACGCGCCATGCGACTTCGCCTTCTTCCACTGCGCACCCACCGCCTGCATCCAGCCCTGCGGGCCCACGGTCAGCGGCAGGCTCTTGCGGTCGCGGTTGAACAACTGCTGCTTGGGGTCGTGCGTCTGGTTGATGCAGACATTGACCAGGTGCACCGGGCCGCCGTGCTGGTGCGGCGCGTAGTCGGCCAGCGCAACGTCGTCGTCCTCCTCCACCTCGCCGACCGGCACTTTCGGCGGCGCCAGGCCCGACAGCGCCGCCATCGGGTCGGCGCCCAGGCGCTTCCGGTTGGCCGCGCCCAGGTAGCCGCGCACGATGCGCGCCTTGTAGAACATGTGCAGCGACGATTCGTTCAGAAAGCCGAAGTTGCGCCCGGTGAACAGGGCGTAGGTGCCGATCACCCCGCCGATGGTGAAGAACCAGATCCAGCCGCGCGAGAAGTCCAGCCCCTGCGGCGTGAACACCGGCAGCAGCACCGCCGCGTACAGCACGCCGATCCACCAGGCCGCCAGGCAGAAGGCCACCACCAGGCCGAAGATGCTGGCCAGCACCATCATCAGCTGCTTGCCGATGCCCGGCGTCTCGCGCTTGCCGGCAAACAGCATCGGCAGCACGCCGCGCAGGGCGCCGGCCACGATCAGCAGCACGCCGCCGTAGGAGGCGCGCAGTTCGCGGGTGTGCGCGGCCAGCCACCAGGCCGCCCAGTCCAGCATGCCCAGGAGGCCGATGATCAGCACCACGTAGAGCACGCTGGCAAGTCCGTCGGTCAAGTCGTTGCGCAGCACCGCCGGCGACTCGCCGGCCATGCGCCGCCACAGCACCCACAAGAGAGCCACCACCCAGCAGGAGGCAAAGACGATGAAGAGCGGCGCCAGCCACAGGGGCCCGCCGTAGCGCTCCTCCAGGATCGGGCCGATCCACCAGGCGCAGGTGCCCAGCACCGTCCACAGCGCCACCTGGCCCAGCATGCCGCCGGTGGTGCTGCGGTCGCGCACCGCCCAGTAGCTGTCGGCCAGCACGATCGAGATCAGCCACGGTATGAGCGCGGTGAGCCACAAGGTGGGCAGTTGCGTCGCCCAGCGCACCGGCGCGATGACCAGCTGGGCGTTGTCCAGGTCCACCAGGCCCGCCATGATTTCCCAGGCGCCGAGATTGATGGCCGCCAGCACCAGGCCGACCAAGGTGGCGACGATCGCGATCTCGATGTGCGTGCCCAGCAGGTTGCGCAGGTACAGCGCCACCGCATAGAGCGTGTCGCGCATGCCGCCGGGAATCAGGTAGCGACCATTGCTGCGCAGCCACCAGCCGAAGCGAACCTTGTCGACTTCGGCAAAGGCGCCCTCCACCGCCCGCACGCCGTCGGCATCCTTGGCCCGGGTACACATGCGCCCCAAGGTCGAGCCCACATAGCCGCCACCGGAGACGGTCGAGACGATGTCGAAGTTGAGCAGTTGGCGATGCTGCGCCAGCGACTTCAGCAGGCCCAGGCAGAACGTGGCGCTGCGAATACCACCGCCGGAAAGCGCGAGCCCCCAGGCGCGCCGACCATCGTCTTCGCCGAAGAGCGCCTTGCGACGCACGCTGACCATGTCCCGTATGGCGTCTTCCATCGAGTCCTCGTGCTGGCTTGCTGCAGCGCGCAATATTTCATCCTGGCCCCTGCGCGGCAATTTGGCGAACGGTCTATGGCTGATGCATGGCGGGGCGCGGGCCAAGAACACCCTCTGGCGGCGCTCGCCGCACAGGACTAGGATGCGCGTCGGCCGATCGGGCCGCTGCAGGAGAGAGACACCATGCGCATGCGCAATCCGGCCCTTTGGCTCTGTGCGTTGGCGCTGCTGGCCGGTTGTGCCGGCCCCGCGCCTTCCGGCGGCGGCAAGCGGCAGCTGATGATCGTCGGCAACGACGAGAAGCAGGGCTGGGACGAGGCCGGCCGCGTCGTGCTGGGCCCGCACGGCAAGGACAGCGTGCAGATCCTCGACATCGGCAGCGATCCGCTGGCGCCGAAGCTGATCGCCACCCTGGCGCTGGACAACACCATCGCCGGGCCGCCGGTCAACCTGGCCATCACGCCCGACGAAAAGCTGGCGCTGGCGGCCAACTCGCTCAACGTGGTCGAGGAAGGCGGCACGCGCAAGCAGGTGCCCGACACGCGCCTCTTCATCATCGACCTCGCGAGCACGCCGCCGAAGCTGATAGACACGCTCAACCTGGGCAAGCAGCCCTCGGGCCTGTCGATCAACCGCGCCGGCAACCTGGCACTGGTGGCCAATCGCGCCGACAACTCGGTCAGCGTGCTGCGCATCGCGGGGCAGAAGGTGACGCTGATCGACACGGTGGCCATCGGCGAATCGGTCGCGCATGTGCGCTTCACGCCGGACGGCAAGCGCGCATTGGCGGCCAAGTTCCCGAACCACAAGATCGCGCTGCTGCAGGTCGAGGGCGAGAAGGTGAGCTACGGCAAGGTCGACCTCGCCGCGGGCCTTTGGCCCTACAACGTCGACGTCACGCCGGACGGCCGCCTGGCCCTGACTGCCGACAACGGCAACTCCGGCGCCTCCGACGGGCAAATCGACACCGTCAGCGTGATCGACCTCGAGCTCGATCCGCCGCGTGTGGTCGACAAGCTGGTGATCGGCGATGGTCCCGAGGGCCTGGCCGTCAGCCCGACCGGCCGGCACGCGGTGGCGGTGCTGCTGCGCGGCAGCAACGCGGCCAAGAGCGCCTACTTCTACAACCGCAACGGCTCGGTGGTGCTTGTCAAGATCGACGGCAAGAAGATCACGCGCGGCAACGAGGTCGAGGTGCAGGGCCTGCCCGAAGGCGCCGTGTGGAGCGACGACGGCCGCTACCTCTACGTGGGCAACTTCATCGACCGCACTGTCAGCATACTTCGATTGGAGGGTGACACGCTGGTCAATACCGGCCAAACTTTCCCCCTGGCAGGGCACCCGGCATCGATGCGGGGACGCGTCACCCATTGATGAAGGACCCGGGAGCC
>DATILH010000107.1:0-13221 GCA_035476655.1 Variovorax sp. | reverse complement strand
CGATGAAGCTGGATGCGCCCTTCGAGATCCAGCTCGAATACGTGCAGCGGATGATGGCCTGGCTGCTCTTTGTCGAGCCTTCGTCGGTGATGAACCGCCATGCCATGCAGCTGGGCCTGGGCGCGGCCGCGCTCACCAAGTTCTGCCGCAAGCAGTTGCGCATGCGCACCACCGCGATCGAGCTCAACCCGCAAGTCATCTCGGCCTGTCGCGGCTGGTTCAAGCTGCCGGCCGACGATGCCAAGCTCTGCGTGGTGGTGGCCGATGCCGCGCTGGAAATCCGCAAGCCCCAATGGCAGGGAAGCGTGGATGCGCTGCAGGTCGACCTGTACGACCACGAGGCGGCGGCGCCCGTTCTTGATACGGAAGACTTCTATCGCGACTGCCGCGGCCTCCTGACCGAGGATGGCTGCATGACGGTCAACCTCTTCGGCCGCTCCTCCAGCTACGAGCGCAGCCTGGACAAGATCATCGCCGCCTTCGGGGCCGAGGCGGTCTGGGCCTTCCGGCCGACGCGCGAAGGCAACACGGTGGTGCTGGCACAGCGCACGCCGAGCCGGCCCAAGCGCGCCGAGCTTGCCGAGCGCGCGCAAACCATACAGACTCGCTGGGCATTGCCCGCGCCCAAGTGGCTGCGGGTGTTCAAAGCCCACGTTTTATGAGCGCCTCGCCCCTGTCCGTTCCCACTGCCACCCCTGCGCCTGCCGCCCACCAGGGCCCGCTCGAATTGAGCCGGGTGATAGAGTGGCTGGCGCGCGACGGCGTGATCTCGCCGGCCGAGGCGCAACGCACCATCGCCCGCTGCGCCCGCGCCGAGAGCAAGCAGGCGCCGCTGGTGCGCCTGGCTGCCGTGGCCATGACGCGCGAGAGCGACGGCAAGCCGCTCGACCTGGAGATGCTCACGCAGTGGCTGGCCGGCCGCGCCGGCCTGCCTTACCTTCGCATCGACCCGCTCAAGGTCGACGTGGGCAAGGTGGCCGACACCATGAGCGCCGCCTATGCCGAGCGCCACAAGGTGCTGCCGGTGCAGGTCACGCCCAGCGAAGTGGTGGTGGCGACCTGTGAGCCCTTCATCACCGACTGGGTGGGCGAGGTGGAGCGCCAGTCGCGCCGCTCGGTGCGCCGCGTGGTGGCGAGCCCGAGCGACATCCATCGCTACACCGCCGAGTTCTTTGCGCTGGCCAAGTCGGTGCGCGCCGCGCAGAAGGCCGGCGGCGCCTCGAGCGCGGCGAGTTTCGAGCAGCTGGTCGAGCTGGGCAAGAGCAACAAGCAGCTCGATGCCAACGACCAGAGCGTGGTGCAGGTGGTCGATTGGCTGTGGCAATACGCCTTCGACCAGCGCGCCAGCGACATTCACCTGGAGCCGCGCCGCGAGCAGGGCGTGATCCGCTTTCGCATCGACGGCGTGCTGCACCCGGCCTACCAGATGCCCATGGGCGTGATGAACGCGATGGTGGCGCGCATCAAGCTCTTGGGCCGCATGGACGTGGTGGAGAAGCGCCGCCCGCTGGACGGCCGCATCAAGACGCGCAACCTGCGCGGCGACGAGGTCGAGATGCGCCTGTCGACCCTGCCCACCGCCTTCGGCGAGAAGATGGTGATGCGCATCTTCGACCCCGACACGACGGTGAAGAACCTGGACGAGCTGGGCTTTGCGCAGCACGACGCCAAGCGCTGGGAGCAGCTGGTCACGCGGCCGCACGGCATCATCCTGGTGACCGGGCCGACCGGCTCGGGCAAGACCACCACGCTTTATTCCACGCTCAAGCGGGTGGCCACCGAAGAGGTCAACGTGAGCACCATCGAGGACCCGATCGAGATGATCGAGGCCTCCTTCAACCAGACGCAGGTGCAGCACCAGCTGGACTTCGGCTTCACCGAGGGCCTGCGCGCGCTGATGCGGCAGGACCCGGACATCATCATGGTGGGCGAAATCCGCGACCTCGCCACCGCCGAGATGGCGGTGCAGGCCGCGCTCACCGGCCACCTGGTGTTCAGCACCCTGCACACCAACGATGCGCCCAGCGCCATCACGCGCCTGATGGAACTGGGCGTGCCCTCCTACCTGATCAATGCCGTGATGCTGGGGGTGCTGGCGCAGCGCCTGGTGCGAACGCTGTGCCCGCACTGCAAGCAGCCCGACGAGTCGGTCACGCGCGAGCGGCTCGACGAGTTCGTCAAGCCCTGGCAGATCTCCGGCGCAGTGCGAGCCTACCGGCCGGTAGGATGCGTGGACTGCCGCATGACCGGCTACCGCGGCCGCATGGGCCTTTATGAGTTGCTGACCTTGAGCGAGGACTTCAAGAAGGAAGTCCACAAGGAACCCAACATTGCGACCCTGCGCCGGCAGGCAGTGGCCGACGGCATGCGACCCCTGCGCCTGGCCGGCGCGCTGCGCGTGGCCGAGGGCCACACCACCATCGAAGAAGTGCTGAGCGCGACGCCGCCGCTCGAGTAGTGCACCAGGTCGTTCAGGGATTTCCCTAGCTTCGCGCTAGGTGGAATCCACATCGATGGCCCACCGGCCTGCCCGCAGAATCCTCCGGTTCGAAGTTCGTTTCGAGGAGACTGTTCGTGAAAATCAAAAGTCAGAGAGACTTTTTCGCGGGCCTGATGTTCAGCGCCGTCGGTGTCGCATTCGCATGGGGTGCGACCACCTACAACGTGGGCAGCGGCGCGCGCATGGGTCCAGGCTACTTCCCGTTGATGCTGGGCATCGTGCTGGCCTTCATCGGCCTGGTCATCATGTTCGAAGCCATGACCGTGGAAACCGCCGACGGCGAGCCGATCGGCAGGTGGGCCTGGAGGCAGGTGTTCTTCATCCTGGGCGCCAACCTCGCCTTCGGCGTGCTGCTGGGTGGACTGCCCAGCTTCGGCGTGCCGGCCATGGGGCTGATCATCGCCATCTACGCGCTGGTGTTCATTGCCGCGCAGGCGGGCAGCAAGCATGCGCTGAAGTCCGTGTTCGCGCTGGCCACCGTGCTTGCCGTGGGCAGCTACATCGCTTTCATCTGGCTGCTCAAGCTGCAGATCCAGGTCTGGCCCACCTTCATCACCGGCTAAAGGCCAGATCATGGAATTGCTCAACAACCTCTCGATCGGTTTTGGCGTCGCCTTCACCGGCGTCAATCTGCTGTATTGCCTGATCGGCTGCATTCTGGGCACGCTGATCGGCGTGCTGCCCGGCATCGGCCCGGTGGCGACCATCGCCATGCTGCTGCCGGCCACCTACGCGCTGCCGCCGGTGTCGGCCCTGATCATGCTGGCCGGCATCTACTACGGCGCCCAGTACGGCGGCTCCACCACCGCCATCCTGGTCAACCTGCCGGGCGAATCGTCCTCGGTGGTGACAGTGATCGACGGCCACCAGATGGCCAAGCGCGGACGCGCCGGCCCGGCCCTGGCGGCCGCCGGCCTGGGCTCCTTCTTCGCCGGCTGCGTCGGCACGCTGATCCTGGCCGCCTTCGCGCCGCCGCTGACCGAACTGGCCTTCAAGTTCGGCCCGGCCGAGTACTTCTCGCTGATGATCCTGGGCCTGATCGGCGCCGTGGTGCTGGCTTCGGGTTCGCTCGTCAAGGCGGTGGCCATGATCGTGCTGGGCCTCCTGATGGGCCTGGTCGGCACCGACGTGAACTCCGGCGTGGCGCGCTTCTCCTTCGACATTCCGGAACTCACCGACGGCATCGGCTTCGTCACCATCGCCATGGGTGTGTTCGGCTATGGCGAAATCATCGCCAACCTGGCGCGCCCTGAAGAGGAACGCGAGGTCTTCACCGCCAAGGTGACCGGCCTGTTCCCGACCAAGGAAGACTTCAAGCGCATGACGCCTGCCGTGCTGCGCGGCACGGCGCTGGGCTCCTCGCTGGGCATCCTGCCCGGCGGCGGCGCGCTGCTGGCGGCCTTCGCGGCCTACACCATCGAGAAGAAGACCAAGCTGCAACCGGGCGAAGTGCCCTTCGGCAAGGGCAACATCCGCGGCGTGGCCGCTCCCGAGGCCGCCAACAACGCCGGTGCCCAGACCTCCTTCATCCCGCTCCTGACGCTGGGCATTCCGCCCAACGCGGTGATGGCGCTGATGGTGGGCGCGATGACCATCCACAACATCCAGCCGGGCCCGCAGGTGATGACCAGCAACCCCGAGCTGTTCTGGGGCCTGATCGCCTCGATGTGGCTGGGCAACGCGATGCTGGTGATCCTGAACCTGCCGCTGATCGGCATGTGGATCAAGCTCCTGTCGGTGCCCTACCGCTTCCTGTTCCCATCGATCGTGCTGTTCTGCGCCATCGGCGTGTACTCGACCAACAACAACACCTTCGACATCTGGATGGTCGCCATCTTCGGTTTCGTCGGCTACCTGTTCTACAAGCTGGGCTGCGAGCCGGCGCCGCTGCTGCTGGGCTTCATCCTGGGGCCGATGATGGAAGAGAACCTGCGCCGTGCGCTGCTCCTGTCGCGCGGCGACTGGAGCGTGTTCCTTACCCGTCCGATCTCGCTGGGCCTGCTTTGCGCAGCCGCCTTGCTGCTGGTGATCGTGCTGTTGCCGGCAGTGAAATCAAAACGGGAGGAAGCCTTCGTCGAAGTCGATTGAGGCCCTTCCTCCACCAGACAACGGCACCTTCGGGTGCCGTTTCCGTTTCTCCAAGGAACGAAAACCCCCCGTAGCGGAAAATGAAGCCATGAAACGCAGAACCCTCGCCACCGCGGCCATGCTGGCTGCCCTCGTCCCTGCACTGTCGGCGCAGGCGCAGACCTACCCGGCCAAGCCGATCCGCCTGATCGTGCCTTTCCCTGCAGGAGGCGCCACCGACCTCTTCGCGCGCACGCTCTCGCAGAAGATGGGCGAAAGGCTCGGCACCACGCTGGTGGTCGACAACAAGCCGGGTGCCGGCGGCGCCATCGGTTCCGACCTGGCGGCGAAGGCGCCGGCGGACGGCTACACCTTGCTGCTGGCCACCACCAGCACGCATGCCATCGGCCCGTCCATCGGCAAGGTTCCCTACGACACGGTGCGGGACTTCACGCCCATCGCCCATGTGGGCAGTGCGCCCAGCATCATGCTGGTGCCGGTGAATGCGCCGGTGAAGAACGTGCGCGAGTGGATCGACTATGCCAAGAAGAACCCCGGCAAGCTCAACTACGCCTCCAGCGGCAACGGCACCATCGTGCAACTGACGGCGGAGCTGTTCAAGTCGCAGGCCGGCGTGTTCGTGACGCATATCCCGTACAAGGGCACGGCGCTGGCCATGCCCGACCTGATGAGCGGCAAGGTCGACGTCCTTTTCGATTCGCTGCCCACCGGCATGCCCTTCGTGCGCGATGGGCGACTGAAGGCGTTGGGCGTGACCTCCCTCAAGCGCAGTCCGCTGGCGCCGGAACTGCCGGCCGTCGCCGAGAGCTTGCCGGGCTTCGAGTCCAACACCTGGTTCGGCCTGTACGGGCCGAAGGCGCTGCCGGCGGATGTGGTGGCACGCATCAACAAGGCGGCCAACGAGGCGCTGGCCGATCCGCAACTGAGCGACAAGCTTTCCAGCCTGGGCATCGAACCGGTGACGAGCACCCCCGATCAGTTGGCCAAGCTGCAGGCGCAGGACGCCGCCAAGTGGAAGCAGATCATCATCGACCGCAAGATCACCAACGACTGAGCGACAAGTCATGAAATTCGACTACGACAACCCCTATCTCAGCACCCGCCTGCCGGTGTTCGCCCGCAACGTGGTGTCGACCTCGCATCCGCTGGCGGCGCAGGCGGGCCTGCGCATCCTGCAGCAGGGCGGCAACGCGGTCGATGCGGCCATCGCCACCGCCGCGGTGATGACCCTGGTGGAGCCGGTCAGCAACGGCCTGGGCAGCGATGCCTTCTGCATCCTGTGGGACGGCAAGAAGCTGCACGGCCTGAACGCCTCGGGCTGTGCGCCCAAGGCATGGACTCCCGAATACTTCGCCAAGAAATATGGCGCCGATGCCACGACCCCGCCGCAGCGCGGCATCGACTCGGTCACCGTGCCCGGCGCGGTGGGCGGCTGGATGGCGCTGTCCGAGCGCTTCGGCAAGCTGCCCTTCGAGCAACTGATGGCGCCGGCCATCGAGGTCGCCGAGCGCGGCTACCTGATGCCGCCGGTGGTGCAGCAGAAGTGGGCGGCGGCCACGCCGCTCCTGCAAGACCAGCCGGGCTTTCGCGAAGCCTTCCTGCCCTGGGGCCGGGCGCCCAAGGTGGGCGAGCTGTTCAAGTTTCCCTCGGCCGCTCGCGCCCTCAAGGCCATTGCCAAGACCAAGGGCGAGGCCTTCTATCGCGGCGAGATCGCGCAGGCGCTGGAGAAGTTCTCGGTCGAGCACGGCGGCAGCCTGAAGGCCAGCGACATGGCGGCCTGGAAGCCCGAGTGGGTGGAGCCCATCACGCGCGACTACCGCGGCTACACCCTGCACGAGATTCCGCCCAGCGGCCAGGGCATCGCTGCATTGATCGCGCTGGGCATCCTCGAGAAGTTCGACATCGCCTCGCTGCCGGTCGACTCGGTGGCTTCGCAGCACCTGCAGATCGAGGCCATGAAGCTGGCCTTTGCCGATGTGTACCGCTACGTGGCCGAGCCATCGTCGATGGAGCTGACCCCCGCGCAAATGCTCGATGACGCCTACCTCGCTTCGCGTGCCAAACTGATCGACGTGAACAAGGCGCAGGACTTCAAGGCGGGCAACCCGGTCAAGGGCGGCACCATCTACCTCACCGCCGCGGACGAGAGCGGCATGATGGTGAGCTTCATCCAGAGCAACTACATGGGCTTCGGCTCGGGTTGCGTGGAGCCGTCCTTCGGCATCAGCCTGCAGAACCGCGGCCACGGCTTCAGCCTGAAAGAGGGCAGCCCGAACCGCGTGGCGCCGGGCAAGCGGCCCTTCCACACCATCATCCCGGCCTTCCTCACGAAGGACGGCCAGCCGGTCATGAGCTTCGGCGTGATGGGCGGCAACATGCAGCCGCAGGGCCACCTGCAGACCCTGGTGCGCATGCTCGACTACGGCCAGGCGCCGCAGGTGGCCTGCGACGCGCCGCGCTGGCGCTTCAATGCAGGCCTCGAGATCAATGTCGAGGCGGCCATGAACCCGGCCACGGTGCAGGGCCTGTCGGCGCTGGGCCACCAGGTGGAAGTGATCAACGACTCCTACCAGGACTTCGGTGCCGGCCAGTTCATCTGGCGCGCCGGCGACCCTGCGGTGGAAGGCTATGTGGCCGCCAGCGACCCGCGTCGCGACGGCCTCGCCGCAGGGTACTGACCGGCCCTTGATGGCAGCCAGCGCGCCCCATGCCGACAGCAGGAACCTCGCCCCCGGCCTGATCCTGGCGACCGTGGGCGCGATCGCCTTCAGCGGCAAGGCGATCATCGTCAAGCTGGCCTACCGCTACGGCGTGGATGCAGTCACGCTCATCATGCTGCGCATGCTCTTTGCGCTGCCGCTCTTTGCGGTGATGGCATGGTGGGCCGGCCGCGGCAAGGCGCCGCTGACGGGCAGGGACTGGCTGGGCGTGCTGGGGCTGGGCTTTTGCGGCTACTACCTGGCGAGCTTCCTGGACTTTGCCGGCCTGGCCTACATCACGGCCAGCCTGGAGCGGCTGATCCTGTACCTGAACCCGACGCTGGTGCTGCTGTTCGGCTGGCTCATCTACCGTCGCAAGATCGCGCGCATCCAGATGCTGGGCATGTCGATCAGCTATGTGGGCGTGCTGCTGGTCTTCGGGCACGAGGCGGCACTGGGCACCAGCGCCTCGGCTGCCTGGGGCGCGTTGCTGGTCTTCCTGAGCGCAGTGAGCTATGCGCTGTACATGGTCTACAGCGGCGAGTTCGTCAAGCGGCTGGGCTCGATGCGGCTCGTTGGCCTGGCCACCAGCGTGGCCTGCCTGCTGTGCATCGCGCAGTTCGTGCTGTTGCGGCCGCTTGGCACCGCCTTCGAGGTGGCACCGCAGGTGATCTGGTTGTCGGTGCTCAATGCCACCGTCTGCACCGCGCTGCCGGTGCTGGCGGTGATGATGGCGATCGAACGCATCGGCGCCCCGATGGCGGCGCAGACGGGCATGGTGGGGCCGATGTCGACCATTCTGATGGGCGTGGTCATTCTGGGTGAGCCATTCACGCTGTGGATCGCCGCGGGTACGCTCCTGGTCATCGCAGGTATCTTCGTTTTCACGCGCTCCGGGCGCTGAAGGAAATTTCATATGGATCTGGGTATTGCAGGCAAGACGGCGCTGGTGTGCGGCGCCAGCAAGGGTTTGGGCTTCGGCTGCGCAGAGGCGCTGGTGCGCGAGGGCGTCAACGTGGTGATCGTGGCGCGCGGGGCGCAGCCGCTGGACGCAGCCGTCGCCAGGCTCTCGGCCTTGGCGGCCGGGGCGCCCGGCAAGCCCTTCGTCAAGTTGGTGGCAACCGACATCACCACCGAAGCCGGCCGCGCGGCGGTGTTTGCCGTGCAGGGCGACTACGACATCGTGGTCACGAACGCCGGCGGCCCGCCGCCCGGCGACTTTCGCGACTGGGACCGCGAGGCCTGGATCAAGGCGGTGGATGCCAACATGCTCACCCCCATCGAGTTGATCAAGGCCACGGTGGACGGCATGGCGGCGCGCGGCTTCGGCCGCATCGTCAACATCACCTCCAGCTCGGTGAAGTCGCCGATCGACATCCTGGGCCTGTCCAACGGCGCGCGCAGCGGCCTGACCGGCTTCGTGGCCGGCGTGGCGCGCAGCGCCATCGCGGCTAAGGGCGTGACCATCAACAACCTGCTGCCCGGCGCGTTCGAGACCGACCGCCTGAAGGGCACCATGGAGGGCAGCGCCAGGAAGAGCGGCCAGGACTTCGCCACGGTGTGGGAGGCGCGCAAGAAGGCCATTCCCGCCAGGCGCTTCGGCACGCCGGAAGAGTTCGGTGCCATCTGCGCCTTCCTGTGCAGCCAGCAGGCCGGCTACCTGACGGGCCAGAACGTGCTGGCTGATGGCGGAGCCTACCCCGGGACCTACTGAGCGGAGCCCAAGCGCGCCCAAGTCCTTCGTGGCAGGATGCGCGCCTGTTGCATTTGAAGGAACTTGAGCCATGAAGAGCAAAGCCGTCCGCATCGACCGCAATGGCGGTCCGGAAGAACTGAAGATCGTCGAAGTCGAGGTGGGCGAGCCAGGCGCGGGCGAGATCCGCATCCGGCACAAAGCCGTGGGCCTGAACTTCATCGACACCTACCAGCGCGGCGGCCTGTACTCCCTGCCGCTGCCCCTGCAGCTGGGCATGGAAGCGGCCGGCGTGGTCGAGGCTGTGGGCGATGGTGTGACGCACCTCAAGGTGGGCGACCGCGCCGCCTATGCCAGTCAGCCGCCGGGCGCTTATTGCGAGCTGCGGGTGATGCCGGCCAAGTGCGTCTGCAAGCTGCCCGATGCGATCTCCTTCGAGACCGGCGCGGCCATGATGCTCAAGGGCCTCACCACCCAGTACCTGCTGAAGAAGACGCTGCCGGCCGAGGGCCTGCAGCCCGGCGACTTCGTGCTCTTTCACGCTGCTGCCGGCGGCGTCGGCCTGATTGCCTGCCAATGGGCCAAGGCCTTGGGCCTGCAGCTGATCGGCACGGCCGGCACCGACGCCAAGTGCCAGCTGGCCCTCGCGCATGGCGCGGCGCATGCCATCAACTACAGCAAGGAAAATTTTGTCGAACGGGTCAAGGAGATCACTGGCGGCAAGGGCGTGAAGGTGGCGTACGACTCGGTGGGCAAGGACACCTGGGAAGGCTCGATCGACTGCCTGCGCCCCTTCGGCCTATTGGCCGTGTTCGGCAACGGCTCCGGCCCGGTTCCACCGGTTTCGTTGGGCACGCTGGCTTCCAAGGGCTCGCTCTATGTGACGCGGCCGACGCTGTTCACGCACATCGCCAATCGCGAGAGCACGCAGGCCATGGCCGACGACCTGTTCGCTGTTGTGCAGAGTGGTGCCGTCAAGATCCCGATCGACCAGCGCTACGCGCTGGAAGACGTGCAGCAGGCGCACCGCGACCTGGAAGCGCGCAAGACCACCGGCTGCACCATCCTCACCCTGTGAAGCATGCGACGCTGCGCCAGCTGAAGGTGTTCGAGGCCGTTGCGCGGCACCTGAGCTTCTCGCGTGCCGCCGAAGAGCTGCACCTGACGCAGCCGGCCGTGTCCACGCAGGTCGGCAAGCTGGAAGAGCATGCGGGCAACGCCCTGTTCGAGCAGTTCGGCAAGAAGATCTACCTGACGCCCGCGGGCATTGAGCTGCTGGAGATCAGCCGCGCCATCATTTCGCAATTCGAAGCGGCCGAGAACGCGATGACGCAATACCGCGGCGTCTCAGGCGGCAAGCTCAACGTGGGCGTGATCAGTGCCGGCGACTATTTCTTTCCGCGCCTCCTGGTGGAGTTTGCCGGCCGGCACAAGGGCGTGTCGCTCAACTTCACGGTGCACAACCGCGAAGGCCTGCTGCGCCACATTGCGGAGAACCAGACCGACCTGGCGATCATGGTGCGCCCGCCGACCGACCTGGACACCATCAACCAGCCCTTCGCGCCGCATCCCTATGTGATCGTGGCGCCGCCGAATCACCCGCTGGTCGGCAAGAGACGCATTCCCATGGCGCGGCTGATGAAGGAGCCCTTCGTGGTGCGCGAGAAGGGCTCGGACACGCGCAACTCCATGGAGGAGGGCTTCGGCTCATACCTGGAGCAACTGCGCGTTGCCATGGAGATTCGCAGCACCGAGACCATCAAGCAAGCGGTGATCGCCGGCATGGGCTTGAGCTTCATGTCGGCGCACACCATCAGCCTGGAGCTCAAGACCGGGAGCCTTTGCGTGCTTGACGTGCAGGGCTTTCCGCTGATGCGCAACTGGTATGTGGTGCATCGGCGGACCAAACGGCTGCCGCCGGTGGCGCAAGCCTTCAAGGACTTCCTGCTGGCCGATGGCACCGAGCTGATCGCGCAGATCGTGCCTCTGGACTTCCCGCACTAGCCGTTCTTCATTCCCGCACGGAATAGCCGTTATGCGGCGCGGACGGCTAGCGCGGCGCCGGCCTCGCCGCGACCATCTGCCCATTCATGTAACTAATGTGAGAGGGGACAAGATGGCCAAGATGAAAGCCGTGATGGCGGCGGTTCTGGTGATGGAAAAGGAAGGTGTGTCGCAGGCCTTCGGCGTGCCGGGCGCGGCGATCAATCCGCTGTATGCGGCGCTGCGCGAGCGCCAGTCGATCAGCCACATCCTGGCGCGCCATGTGGAAGGTGCCTCGCACATGGCCGAGGGCTACACCCGGGCGCGTGCCGGTAACATCGGCGTGTGCATCGGCACCTCGGGGCCAGCTGGCACCGACATGATCACCGGCCTTTACTCGGCCATTGCCGATTCCATCCCGATCCTGTGCATTACCGGCCAGGCGCCGCGCGCCCGGCTGTACAAGGAAGACTTCCAGGCGGTGGACATCGAATCCATCGCCAAGCCGGTCACCAAGTGGGCGGTGACGGTGCGCGAGCCGGCGCTGGTGCCGCGCGTCTTCCAGCAGGCCTTTCACCTGATGCGTTCCGGCCGCCCGGGCCCGGTGCTGATCGACCTGCCCTTCGACGTGCAGATGGCCGAGATCGAATTCGACATCGACACCTACGAGCCGCTGCCGGTCTACAAGCCCGCCGCCACGCGCAAGCAGATCGAGAAGGCGCTGGACATGCTCAGCGCTGCCGAGAAGCCGCTGATCGTGGCCGGCGGCGGCATCATCAATGCCGATGCGGCGGACCTGCTGGTCGAGTTTGCCGAACTGACAGGCGTGCCTGTCATCCCCACGCTGATGGGCTGGGGCGCAATTGCCGACGACCATCCGCTGATGGCCGGCATGTGCGGCCTGCAGACCAGCCACCGCTACGGCAACGCGACCATGCTGGCCAGCGACTTCGTGCTGGGCATCGGCAACCGCTGGGCCAATCGGCACACCGGTTCGGTCGAGGTCTACACCAAGGGCCGCACCTTCGTGCACGTGGACATCGAGCCCACCCAGATCGGCCGCGTGTTCAACCCCGACCTGGGCATCGTGTCGGACGCCAAGGCGGCGCTGGAACTCTTCGTGCAGGTGGCGCGCGAGCGCATGGCCGCCAAGACGCTGCGCGACTACAGCCAGTGGTCGGGCCGCTGCGCCGAGCGCAAGAAGCTGATGCACCGCAAGAGCCACTTCACCGAGACGCCGATCAAGCCGATGCGCGTCTACGAGGAAATGAACAAGGCCTTCCCGCGCGACACGGTCTATGTGACGACCATCGGCCTGTCGCAGATCGCCGGCGCGCAGTTCCTCAACGTGTACGGCCCGCGCCAGTGGATCAACTGCGGCCAGGCCGGCCCGCTGGGCTGGACCATGCCGGCGGCCCTGGGCGTGGTGGCAGCGGACCCGACCCGCACGGTGGTCGGCCTGTCGGGTGACTACGACTTCCAGTTCATGATCGAGGAACTGGCGGTGGGCGCGCAGTTCAGTCTGCCCTACGTGCATGTGCTGGTGAACAACAGCTACCTGGGCCTCATCCGCCAGGCGCAGCGCAACTTCGACATGGACTACTGCGTGCAGCTGGCCTTCGACAACCAGAACGTGGAAGACCCCACGCTGCAGAACTACGGCGTCGACCACGAGGCGGTGGTGCGCGGGCTGGGCTGCAAGTCGCTGCGCGTGACCGACCCGGAGAAGATCCAGTCGGCCTTGCAGGAGGCGCGCACCATGGCGCATAAGTACAGCGTGCCGGTGGTGGTGGAGGTGATCCTGGAGAAGGTGACCAACATCGCGATGGGCACCGAGATCGACAAGATCAACGAGTTCGAGGAGATCGACTGCCGCCATCCGGCCGGTCGCCAGGGGCTGGAGCTGGCCGGTCTCCTGGAGTGAACGGCGGGCGAAAAAGGGGCGCATTTGTTCCTGTATAATTCGCTTCGTTCACACGAACAAATGCGGGAATAGCTCAGTTGGTAGAGCGCAACCTTGCCAAGGTTGAGGTCGAGAGTTCGAGACTCTTTTCCCGCTCCAGATTCTTGAAGAAAGGGCCACCCAAGCGGGTGGCCTTTTTTGTTGTGCGCTCAGCCCAGCGCCGCCAGCAGTTCCTGGTCGACGTGGCCGGCACGGGGCGTCGCGCCGCGCTCCAGCTGGGTCGAAAAATTGAGCGGTACCGCCTCGGCGCGCTGGACACCGTTGCCATTGCCGTTGCCGTTGCCGTTGCCGTTGC
>DATILH010000106.1:0-6290 GCA_035476655.1 Variovorax sp. | reverse complement strand
CTGCGCCCCATCCTGATGACGTCGCTGGCCTTCGTCATGGGCGTGCTGCCGCTGGTGCTGACCACGGGCGCCGGCGCCGAGATGCGCCAGGCGATGGGCGTCGCCGTGTTCGCCGGGATGATCGGCGTCACCGCGTTCGGCCTGTTCCTCACGCCGGTGTTCTACGTAACGCTGCGCGCGCTGACCGGCAACCGGCCGCTGAAACTGCACGGCGAAGTGCCACACCTCGAAGCCTTTGCCGGCCCCGTCGGCTCCGGCGGCGGCGCTTCCGCGCGCCCGGTTCCCGCCGCACCACTGAAGGCCAATGCATCATGAACCTGCTTCCAGGAATCACCGCAATGAAGCGATCGAGTTCTCCCCTGCGCCATGCCTTGCTGCCACTGCTCGCGGCCCTGGTGTTGGCCGGCTGTGCCACCGCACCCGCTGAGCTTCCCCAGCCCATCGAGCCGCCCGCGCAGTTCAAGGAAGCCGGCGAGCGCTGGACCACCGCGGCGCCGGCCGAGGCGCAGGACCGCGGCGCATGGTGGAAAGTTTTTGCCGACCCGGTGCTCGACGGCCTGGTCGAACGCGCCGGCATCGACAACACCAGCATCCATCAGGCCGCGGCCCGGCTGGCCGAGGCGCGCGCGCTGGCGCGCAGTGCCGAGGCCGACCAAGCCCCGCAGATCGGCGTCGCCGCCGCGGCGAGCCGCCGGGCCGGGGCCGGGGCGCCCGGTGGGCCCGCTCCAGCCACTTTGACGTCGGCCGGTGCCAGCCTGTCCTATGAGGTCGACCTGTTCGGCCGGCTGGCGCGTGCGAGCGACGCCGCCTCACTCGACGCCCAGTCGCGCGAAGCGCTGCTGCAGAGCACCCGCCTGCTGGTGCAGGCCGAAGTCGCGCAGACCTACCTGGCGGTGCGGGCCTTGGACAGCGAGCGTGCCCTGGTGCGCGAAGCGGTCGCGGCCTATCAGGACACCTTGCGCCTGACACAGCGGCGGCACCAGGCGGGCGAAATTGCCGAGCTGGATGTCGTGCGGGCGGAGACCGAACTGGCCGCCACCGAATCGCAGGCGCTGGCCCTGGACCGGCAGAGGGCGCAGCTGGAGCATGCGCTGGCCGTGCTGGTCGGCGACGCGGCGTCCAGCTTCACCCTGGGCGTGGAGGAGTGGCGCACGGCGCTGCCGCAGATTCCCGCAGGCGTTCCGGCCTCGGTGCTGGCCCGCCGGCCTGATGTCTCGGCGGCGCAGAGCAGCATCCTGGCGGCACAGGCGCGGGTGGGCGTGGCCCGCGCGGCCTGGTTCCCCAACGTTTCGCTCACCGCTGCCGGGGGCTTTGCCTCTCCCGAACTGGGCGACCTGTTCAAGTGGTCGGCGCGTGCCTGGGGGGTGGGCGCCTTGTTGTCCTTGCCTTTGTTCGATGGGGGCCGCCGCGAAGCCGGGGTGCAAGGCGCACAGGCCCAACTCGACGAGGCGCTGGCCGGCCACCGTGGCCAGGTGCTGGTGGCGTTCAAGGAAGTGGAAGACCAGTTGTCATCGCTGCGGCTGCTGCATGAACAGGCACAGGCGCAGGCTCGCGCCGTGACATCGGCCAGCCGCGCCACGGTGCTGTCCGAGTCGCGCTACCGGCTCGGCCTGGACAGCCAGCTGGAGCTGCTCGACGCGCGCCGCAGCGAGTTGGGCAACCGCCGGCAGGCTCTGCAGGTGCGGTCCGGCCAGTACCAGGCAACCGTGGCGCTGATTCGAGCCCTGGGCGGTGGATGGAACGCCGGTTAGTTGTCACGCCAGCCAGCTACCAGGTATCGACGTAGCGCGTCCCCGTCGGCTCCTTGTGCGTGGCCGAAGCCAGCCCGTTCACCAGCCAGTCGCGGGTTTGCGCCGGGTCGATCACGGCATCGATCTCCAGCGTGGCCGCCATGTTCATCGCCTGGCCGTTCTCGTACTGCTGCGCCACCAGCTTCTGGTACAACGCCTCACGGTCGGCGCCCGGCGGGGCTGCCTCCAGCTCCTTGCGAAAACCCAGCTTCACCGCGCCCTCCAGCCCCATGGCGCCGAACTCGCCGGTGGGCCATGACACCGTGAACACCGGCGCATCGAATCCGCCCGCCGTCATGGCCTGCGCGCCCAGCCCGTACCCCTTGCGCAGCACCACGGCGAAAAACGGCACCGAGAGATGGGCCGCCATCACGAACATGCGGCAGACGTGCCGTACCTGGGCCTGGGCTTCTATCTCGGGCCCGACCATGAAGCCCGGCGTGTCGGTGAGCGAGACGATCGGCAGGCCATGGGCATTGCACAGCTGCATGAAGCGCGCTGCCTTGTCCGCGGCCTGCACGTCGATGGCGCCGCCCAGGTGCTTGGGATTGTTGGCGATCAGGCCGATGGCCCGGCCCTCGATGCGGCCCAGGGCCGTGATCATGCCGGCGCCGAATCCGGCGCGCAGTTCCAGCAGCGAACCGGTATCGACCAGGCCCTTCATGGCCGCCCGCATGTCGTACACGCGCAGGCGGTTCTCGGGCACGGCATGGCGCAGCGCGCGCTGGTCGGCGCAATCCCAGTGCGCCAGCGGACCCTGGAAGTAGGAGAGGTAGCGCCGCGCGGCATCGACAGCCTCTGCTTCGTCCTTCACCACGATATCGATCACGCCGTTGCGCGACTGAACGTCGCTGGGGCCGATCTGCTCGGGTCTGAAAGTGCCCAGGCCGCCGCCCTCGATCATGGCGGGGCCGCTCATGCCGATGTTGCTCGATTCAGTGGCGATGATCACGTCGGCGCAACCCAGCAGGGCGGCGTTGCCGGCGAAACAGCGGCCATGCGCGATACCGACCACCGGCACCTTGCCGGAAAGCGCCGCAAACTGGCTGAAGGTGTGGTTGTTCAGTCCCGCCACGATGGGCATGTCGACGTCGCCGGGCCGGCCGCCACCGCCCTCGGCAAACAGCACGACCGGCAACTTGAGCTGGTGCGCCAGCGCCAGCATCCGGTCCTTCTTGTGGTGGTTGCGCATGCCCTGGGTTCCGGCCAGCACCGTGTAGTCATAAGCCAGCACGATGCAGCGTGATTTCTCCGGGCCGAACTCCTTGGCGTTCACCGCGCCTATGCCGGTGACCAGGCCGTCCGCCGGCGTGTTGGCGATCAGGTCTTCCATACTGCGGCGCCGCGTCTGGGCGGCCACGGCGAGTGCACCGTACTCGATGAAGCTGCCGCCTTCGCACAGGTGCGTGACGTTCTCGCGGGCGGTGCGGCCGCCCGCGGCATGGCGCCGCGCAACGGCTTGCGGCCGGTTGGCGTCGAGCGTGAAGGCGTGGCGATCGATCACGCGCTGCAGGTCGGGGCGTATGGCGTCGAGAGCGGCCTGGGTCTGCTCCTGCGCCACTCCAGCCTCGGCGTCGGCCGGTTCCATCACCAGCAGGATCTGTTCCTCGCCAAGGTACTCGCCCGGCGTCGCACGAACTTCCACGACGCGCCCGCTGCTGGGGGCCTGCAGCACGTGTTCCATTTTCATCGCTTCGAGCACGGCGATCTGCGCTCCGGCAGCCACCCGTTGGCCCGCCACCGCGTCCAGTTGCACCAGGCGCGCCGCCATTGGCGTGCGCACGATCGACAGGGTGGTCAGGCCCTCTTCCAACACGGGGTAGGGCTGGTCCGCCCGGCCCGATTCCTGCAGCAGCGCCGGCAGTTCCGTTTCCAGGAAGCGGGTGTGGATCTGCTGGCTCGCGAACTCGGGCCTTGCGGCCAGAGCCTGCAACAAACCCAGGTTGGTGGCCAGCCCGTCGATATGGCATTCGGACAGGGCCCGCCGCGACCTGCGCACGGCATCGGCGAACGAGGGGCTGCGCGAGTGGACGATCAGCTTGGCCAGCAATGTGTCGTAGTGCGGCGAGGGCGAGGCGCCCGCGACCCCATGCGTGTCGATGCGGATACCCGGGCCGCTGGGAAGCTCGAAGCGCGCCAGCGTGCCACTGGAAGGGCGGGCGTTGCCCTGGGCGTCCAGGGTTTCGGCGTTGATGCGCCACTGGATGGCAAACCCCTGGGCAGGCGCAGCGTGCTCTGGATCCAGCCCCAGCGAGCCCAAGGTCTGCCCGGCAGCCACTGCGATCTGCAATTGCACCAGGTCCAGCCCGGTGACCTCTTCGGTCACCGTGTGCTCGACCTGCAGGCGCGGATTGGCTTCGATGAAAACGAATGGAAGATCGGTTGAACTCTCGTCCACCAGGAATTCGAACGTCCCCAGGTTGCGGTAATTCACGGCGCGCGCCATCTTCAGGGCGGCCTGGGTGAGCTCGCCGCGCAGCGAATCGGTGAGAGACGGGCTGGGCGCGATCTCCACCAGTTTCTGAAAGCGCCTTTGCAGCGAGCATTCGCGATCGCCCAGACTCATGGCGTGGACACCGTCACCCAGGATCTGGATCTCGACATGGCGCGCGTGCGGCATCAGCCGTTCGACGTAGACGCCATCCACGCCAAACGCATGGGCCTCGGAGACGCAGCGGGCGTAGGCTTCGGGCAGGTCACTGGCCTCGACCACCGCGCGCATGCCGCGACCGCCGCCGCCGCCGATCGCCTTGATCATCACGCCCATGCCGCCCTGGACTGCGAAGAAGTCTTGAGCTTCGCGCAGGGAAACCGGACCCGGGCTGCCCGGCATCAAGGGCACGCCACATTCCTCAGCCAGTGCCCGCGCACGCGCCTTGTCGCCGAACAGGGCGAGCTGTTCGGGCGTCGGGCCGATGAACGCGATGCCGGCCTGCACACAGGCCTGGGCAAAGTCGGCCCGCTCGCTCAGGAAACCGTAGCCCGGGTGGATGGCATCGCAGCTGTTGGACTTGGCCAGGGCGATGACGCGGGCGGCATCGAGATAGGCTCGCGGGCCGGCACTGTCCAGCGCCAACGCTTCGTCGGCGTGACGCACATGGGGCGCCTGGGCATCGTCCAGCGCGTACACCGCGACGCTCACCGCGCCCAGGTCCCGCACCGCGCGCACCAGGCGCAGGGCGATCTCGCCGCGATTGGCAATCAGAATCTTCCGGAACATCTAGGCTATCCCTTCAGGGTTTTGCTCGGACCAATATATCTGCTGTCGTGGCCTTCCACGGTCGCCTGCTTTACCGTGCTCGACTTTGCTGCTGCGCGCGCCATAATCGTCGCGTGACTCCTCTTGTCCCGCTGATCGAACTGCTGCGCGGCGGCACGCTGGAGTCCGTGCATTTTGGCGCCGTGGCTGTCGCCGACGCCCAAGGCAAGGTGCTGGCGCGCGCCGGCGACCCGCACCGGATCACCTTCACGCGCTCCACGCTCAAGGCCTTGCAAGCGCTGCCATTCATGCAGGCGGGTGGCCCCAAGGCCATGGGCTTCTCGCAGGAAAACCTTGCGATGATGTGCGCCAGCCACAGCGGCGAGCCCATGCACGTGGCCCAGGTCCAGGGCATGCTGGACAAGGCGGGGCTCACCTACAAGACCTTGCAGTGCGGCTGCCATGTGCCGATCTTTGCCGACCTTGGAGTCGCGCCGGCGCCGGGACCCGGGCAATATGACGAGCGCCATCACAACTGCAGCGGCAAGCACGCCGGCTTCCTGGCGCATTGCGTGCAGAAGGGCTGGCCCGTGGGCAACTACCTCGCGCCGGGCCATCCGCTGCAGCAGGCGATCCGGCGCGAAGTGGCGCGGGCCGTGGGCCTTGCATCCGAAGACCTCAAGATGGGCATTGACGGCTGCTCGGCGCCCAACTACGCGATGCCGCTGGCCAGCCTGGCGCGCGGCTACGCGCGGCTGGCGAGCGGCTTGTCCGACCCGGAGTTCGGCGAGAGCTTCGTGCAGCTCGCCGACGCGATGACGTCCCATCCCGAGTTGGTATCCGGCACGGCGCGCAGCGACCTGGCCTTCATGCGCGCCGGCCGCGGCGACTGGGTCACCAAGGCCGGCGCCGACGGTGTGCAGGTCGTGGCCAGCCGCAGCCGCGGCCACGGCTTCGCGCTGAAGATCTCCGATGGCAATTCCACGGCCCTGAATGCCGCCACCGTGGCGGTGTTGGACCAGCTTGGTTGGCTCGACGTTCGCCAGCGTGAAGAGCTGCGGCCCTGGCGCGCCGAAGCCATAGCGAACTGGCGGGGCACGCAGGTCGGCGAGCGCAGGCCTGTGTTCAAGCTTGGGCGGTAGTCGTGGATGCCGGATCAGGTCCCATAAGCGCTAACTTAAAGACTTAACTTGAGATATCCTTCAGCTGTCGCAACGGCTGAGTTGGAGGTGTCTCATGGAGGAATCAGTAGAGCAACCCCAGGAAGAGGTGATCGGGCTGGGTGAGGATTGGCGCCTGGT
>DATILH010000105.1:0-5244 GCA_035476655.1 Variovorax sp. | reverse complement strand
CATGAGCGAGACGCTGCGCCAGATCGCCAGCCTGTTGGTGAAGCAGGGCGCCGACGCCGAACTCATCGAACGCACCGAGCGCCTGATCGAGGTGGAAGAAGCGCGCGCCTACAAGCGCATCGCCGAATACAAGCAGCGCCTGCAGGGCAAGCGCGTGCTGCTCATCACGGGCGGCGTGAAGTCGTGGTCGGTGGTGGCGGCGCTGCAGGAAGGCGGCATGGAAATCGTCGGCACCAGCGTCAAGAAGAGCACCAAGGAAGACAAGGAAAAGATCAAGGAGATCATGGGGGAGGGCGCCGATGCCCACATGATCGACGACATGACGCCGCGCGAGATGTACGCGATGCTGAAAGAGGCGCGCGCCGACATCATGCTCAGCGGCGGGCGCTCGCAGTTCGTCGCGCTCAAGGCCCGCATGCCCTGGCTGGACATCAACCAGGAACGCCACCATCCCTACGGCGGCTACGAGGGCATGGTCGAGCTGGTCCACGAAATCGACCGCGCCATCTTCAACCCGGTGTGGCAGCAGGTGCGCATCCCCGCGCCCTGGGGCGACGACGGCGAGAGCCTGGGCGCCGTGACGCCGACCGTCACGACCGATCACCTGAGCGGCATTGCGGCCAAGGCCATGGGCCTGGAGCCCGAAGAAATCCCCGCCTGACGCAACCCACAGGAAACCACCATGGCCCGCGTCGTCGAATCCAAAAAAGCCTGCACCGTCAACCCGCTCAAGATGAGCCAGCCGTTGGGCGCGAGCTTTGCGTTTCTGGGGCTGGACGCCTGCATGCCGGTGATGCACGGCTCGCAGGGCTGCACCTCGTTCGGCCTGGTGCTGCTGGTGCGCCACTTCAAAGAGGCGATCCCGCTGCAGACCACGGCCATGAACGAGGTGACGACCATCATGGGCGGCTACGAGAACATCGAGGCGGCTCTGCTCAACATCCGCAAGCGCGCCGCGCCCAAAGTCATTGCGATCTGCTCCACCGGCCTCACCGAAACCAAGGGCGACGACGTCGACGGCTACCTCGTCACCGCGCGCAAGCGCCACCCCGAGCTGGCCGACACACAGATCATCTACGTCTCCACGCCCGACTACGTGGGCGCGTTCGAAGACGGCTTCAAACACGCCATCACCGCCATCGTGAAGTCGCAGGTCAAGCCGCTGCCGGTGGTGGCCGACCAGGTCACGCTGCTGCCCGGCAGCCACCTCACGCCCAGCGACATCGACGAGCTGCGCGAGATCATCCAGGCGTTTGGCCTGACCCCCATCGTGCTGCCCGACATCTCGGGCTCGCTCGACGGCCACATCGCGCCCGACTGGCGCGGCACCACGCTGGGCGGCACGACGCTGGAACAGATCCGCGCCGCGGGCGCCTCGGCTTTCACGCTGGGCATCGGCGAGCAGACGCGCGAAGGTGCCGAGGCGCTGGAGGCCATTGCCGGCACGCCATTGGAGATCTTCGAGCGCCTGACCGGCCTGGCCAGCAACGACCGTTTCCTGCAGCGTCTCTCATTGCTCTCGGGCAAGCCGGTGCCTGCCAAGTACCGGCGCCAGCGCAGCCAGTTGCTCGATGCCATGCTCGACGGCCATTTCTACACCGGCGGCATGAAGGTGGCCATCGCCGCCGAGCCCGACCTGATGCTGGCCCTGGGCGGCCTGCTGCACGAAATGGGCGCCGAGCTGACGTGCTGCATCAGCACCAGGCAGTCCAAAGCCCACGAGCTGTTGCCGGCCGAGCAGGTGCTGCTCGGCGACCTGGAAGACCTGGAGACCGCCGGCGCCGACTGCGACCTGCTGGTCACGCACTCACACGGCCGCCAGGCCGCCGAGCGCCTGAACAAGCCGCTGCTGCGCGTGGGCTTTCCGGTGTTCGACCGCGTCGGCAACGCGCACAAGGTGAGCGTGGGCTACCGCGGCACCATGAACCTGATCTTTGAAATCGCCAACCTGATGATCGAACGCATCGCCCACCACCACGCGGGTGACTGGCCGCTCACGCCCGAAGCGCAGCTGGCCACCAGGCGCATGGACCACCACGAACCCCTCCCACCCACCCCGCTGGCAGCTGCCAGCGCCTGAAGCATGAAAAACCCCCTGCGCCGCTTCGCGTCTTCCCCCTTGCAGGGGGACGCACCCAGTGGCCCGGCTAGGCCGGTTCCACGGGTGCTCTGGGCGGCTGACCGCATTCCAGAACCTCTGTCATCACAAGGAGAAACGTCATGAAGATCGCCTTCGCCACCCAGGACAAGGAGCGCGTGGACGCGCACTTCGGCTGGGCCAAGAGCATCGATGTCTACGAGATATCAGCCGCCGGCCACCACTTCGTCGAGAGCTTCGAGTTCGGTGACAAGCTCGAAGAAGATGGCGACGAGGACAAGCTCGCGCCCAAGCTCGAAGCCATCAAGGACTGCGCGATCCTCTACGTGGCCGCCATCGGCGGCTCGGGCGCGGCGCGCGTCGTGGCCATGAAGATCCACCCGATCAAGGTGCCGCAACCCGAGAGCATCGCCGAGATCCTGGACAAGCTGCAGGCCGTGCTGCAAGGCACACCGCCGCCCTGGTTGCGCAAGGCCATGGCCAAGGACAGCGAACGCGCATTCGATTTTGAAGACGACGAGGTCACCCCATGAACGCCACCGCCACCCCCGAACTCGCGCCCGAGAGCGACGAGGCTTTTCTCTCCACACCCTTCGTGCAGCAGCTGATCAAACAGATGCGCGCGCAGGACACGCACGGCAGCTGGGAAGGCAAGACCGACCTGCAGCTGCTCAAGCCCTTCATCCACACCGCCGAAGAGCGCCGCGCCCTGCCGATCCTCGGCGACCCGGACCCCGAGACCCTGTGGCACCTGGAGATCTTCTACAACGCCATCGCGGTCGCCATCGAGCGCGAGACCGGCCAGATGGTTTCGCCCATGATGAAGATGAGCCACGAAGGTTTCGGTCGCATGGTGCTGATCGCCGGCCGCCTGGTGGTGGTCAACAAGCAGCTGCGCGACGTGCACCGCTTCGGCTTCCCTTCGCTGGCCAAATTGTCCGACGCCGGCAGCAAGTTCCTGACCGAAGCTGTCGCCATGATCCGCGAGTTCCCCGCAGTCGCCCAGTACGGAGCCTGACCATGAGCACCGAAGCCGATGAACTCAAGGCGCGCCTGAAGAAGGCCAACGCCCAGGCCACGCAGGCCAAGATGGACCTGCACGACCTGTCCGAGGACCTTCCCACAGGCTGGGAAAACATCCTCTCGGTGGCCCAGCGCTGCCACGACACCCACGCCACGCTGATGGACTTGCGCAAGGCCGTTGCCGCGGCCGCTGAAAGCTGAAGGAGAACCGCATGAGCGCCACATTCAGTATCACCATGCCCAGCGGTGCCACCTGGACGCCGACCTTTGTCGCCGCCCTGGACGAAGAAAAATGCATCGGCTGCGGTCGCTGCTTCAAGGTCTGCCCGCGCGGCGTGCTCGAACTCGTGGGCCTCACCGACGAAGGCGAGCGCATCTCGGTCAACCTCGACGACGATGACGACGACGAGGAATACGAAAAGAAGGTCATGACCATCGCGCACCAGGAACTGTGCATCGGCTGCACCGCCTGCTCGAAGATCTGCCCGAAGAAGTGCTACTCGCACGCCGCCGCACCGGCCTGAACCCCCATGCCCGAGCTGGCCACTCCCCGACCCGACTGGCGCGCACTGGCCGAGCGCATGCAACGCCGGCGCGATGAGGTCGACGATGTCTTGAGCCTGCTGCTGGAGCACGCCGACATGGCGGTGGGCCCGGCCGACGAGCTGCGCCAGGTGTCGTGGGCCATGGCCTGCGCCACGCTGGGCGATGGGCACCTGTGGCAAGACATGGGCCTGCCCTCGCGCGAGGCCCTTTCGCAGCTGATCGCCCACTGGTTTCCGGCCCTGGCGGCCCGCAACACGCAGCACATGCGGTGGAAGAAGTTCCTCTACAAGCAGCTCTGCCTGCGTGAAGAGCTGTCGATCTGCCGCTCGCCCACCTGCGAAGCCTGCTCCGAACACAGCGTGTGTTTTGGCCCTGAAAACACCCCCATCGTGGTGCTTGCCCAACCAGGGGAAGCACAAAGGGTTTGACGCAACTTGCTTACCAATGGCCTACATGCAGTACCCAAAGAAAAAGCCCGCTATCGTTCAGATAGCGGGCTTTCCTTTGTTTACTTGGTGCCGGAGAGATGAATCGAACACCCGACCTTCTCATTACGAATGAACGGATGTCGGTATTTGCCTCTGTTGAGTGATGTCGATACAATCAATATAAATCAACAGCTTACGTTGCTTTTACTGGAAGCAAAAACAGTGTGAGTGTTGATGGAAATTCGGGATTGTTTCGGAAATCGTCTTACATCCGCCCTTACATCCTGGCCGATGTAAGACCGCTAGGGGCACCACATGGCAAAGATTTCGTTCACCGTTGGCCGGGTATCCGGGTTCAAGTGCCCGCCTGACAAGAAGCAGGCTTTCTTGTGGGATGTGACCGCGCCGGGGCTGGGGCTGAGGGCAACGCCAGCCGGGAAACCGGCCTATGTGTTCCAGAGCGTGTACCAAGGCAAGG
This sequence comes from Variovorax sp., assembly GCA_035476655.1. GTDB lineage: Bacteria > Pseudomonadota > Gammaproteobacteria > Burkholderiales > Burkholderiaceae_C > Variovorax. Next base: position 671 of record DATILH010000105.1, on the reverse strand, counting down.
ACATACGCCTGACCATAGGCAGCCCCACTGCCTGGAGCATTCCAGACGCCCAAGCCAAGGCCCGCGAACTGCAACGCCTGATTGACGAAGGGAAAGACCCGCGCAGCTTGAAGCGTGACGCGCTGGCCGCCGATGCAGCCCGACAGGCCGATGCAGACGCCCAGGCCCTGACCGTGGGCGAGGTGTGGCCGCTGTACCTGGCCCAAGGTAAGCCCAAGCGCCGCGATGCCTGGAAGCCCGGCTACCGGGCCGACCTGGAAGCGATGGCCGCGCCCGGCGGGGTGGAGAAAAAGCGCGGCAAGGGGCTGACCCGGCCGGGGCCGCTGTTTCCCTTGCTGGCGCTGCCGCTGGCCAGCGTGAACGAGGACAGTCTGAAAAGCTGGTTTGACCGCGAAGCCCAAGGCAGCAAGCACCAAGCCGCTCGCGCCTTGATGATGTTCCGGGGCTTCCTGCGCTGGTGCAGCGCCCGACCCGAATACCGCAAGCTGACCGACCGGGACGCGGGCCGGGCCGCCGCCATCGTGGAGAGCCTGCCCAGCAACACCCGCCGCACCGATGCGCTGGAAGCTGCCCAGGTGCCCGGCTGGTGGTCTGGTGTGGAGCAACTGAGCAACCGCACCGCGTCCGTCTACCTGCGCGCCTTGCTGCTGACCGGTGCCCGCCGCGAAGAG
>DATILH010000104.1:0-50679 GCA_035476655.1 Variovorax sp. | reverse complement strand
GGCCTGCGCGCGCTCGGCTGGGACGTTCCGGTGCATGCCTTGGGAGAGGGTTTCCCGATGCCGGATTCGGCGGCGCTGGCGCAGGCGCAACGCGTCATCGACGGGCTGCCCGACGGCACCCTGGCGCTGGTCGACGGCCTGGCCTTCGGCGTGCTCGACGCGCTGGCGCATCGCCATGCGCGGCGGCTGTGCTGGGTGGCATTGGTGCATCACCCGCTCGCGCTGGAGACCGGGCTCGCCGAGCCGCAACGGCGGGCGCTCAAGAAAAGCGAGATGAGCGCGCTGGCGGCGGCGCGCGGCGTGATCGTCACCAGCCCCTTCACTGCGCGCAACCTCGTGGCGGATTTCGGCGTGCCGTCCGAGCGCGTCGCCGTGGTGGTACCGGGCACCGAGCCGGCGCCGTTGGCAACAGGCTCGCAGGACGACGCCCTCTCGCTGCTGTGCGTGGCAACGATCACGCCGCGCAAGGGCCATGCCCTGCTGGCCGAGGCCCTGGCCGGCCTGCAGGACCGCCCTTGGACGCTGCACTGCGCCGGCAGCATGACGATGGATCCGGCCTGCAGCGACGAGTTGCGCCGCAGCATCGCCCGCCATGGCTTGCAGCAGCGCATCATGCTGCATGGCGAACAGGACGAGGCCGGCCTGCGCAGGCTCTATCAGCACGCCGATGCCTTCGTGCTGCCCTCCTATCACGAAGGCTACGGCATGGCCCTGGCCGAGGCCATCGCGCACGGCCTGCCGGTGATCAGCACGCGCGCCGGCGCCATTGCCGACACCGTGCCGCCCGAGGCCGGCCTGCTGGTGCCGCCGGGCGATGTACCGGCCCTGCGCGCCGCCCTGAAGCAGTTGCTGGACGACGCGCCCTGGCGCGCGCAACTGCGTGCGGGCGCACGGACTGCCCGCGAGCGACTTCCAACCTGGCAAGAAAGCAGCGCACGCTTTGCCCAAGCCTTGCGGCGCTTTGCGAAGGAGCAGTTCTGAGATGAGCTTCAGCACCGACTGGCTGGCACTGCGCGAAGCCTTCGACCGCACGGCGCGCGAGGACGCCGGCCTGGATCTGGCCGAGTTGACGGCGCGCCCCTTGCACGTGCTCGACCTGGGTTGCGGCACCGGCGCCAACCTGCGCTTTCTGGCGCCGCGCCTGGGCGGCCACCAAGTCTGGCACCTGGTCGACCACGATGCCCGATTGCTGGCCGCGCTACCGCGCACCATGGCCGCATGGGCGGAGAAGCAGCGCCTGGCCCTGCACGAATTCGGCGCCGAAAGCCTGCGCCTTGAAGGGCAAGGCTGGAGCGCCGAACTTCACTGGCAGTGCGCCGACCTGGCCAGCGAACTCGACGCCCTGCCCTTCCAAGGCGCGCATCTGGTCACCGCCTCGGCCCTGCTGGACCTGGTGTCGCTGCCTTGGCTGGAAGCACTGATCGCGAAGTTGCGCGATGCCAATGCCGCCCTTCTTTGCGCACTGAACGTCGACGGCCGCCTGGACTGGAAACCCCTCGTCGCCGGCGACGTACAGGTGCAGCAACTGTTCGCCGCGCACCAGCAGCGCGACAAGGGCTTCGGCCCAGCGCTCGGCGCGGATGCCGTGCGCCTTGCGGTGGAGCGCCTGGACGCACAGGGCTACCGCTGCGTGCAGGCGCCCGGCGACTGGCAGATCGCACCCTCCTGCGGTGCCATGCTGGAGACCATGATCGACGGCCTGGCCAACGCCGCCATGGAGCAGGACAGCGGTGCGCGCGACCCGGTGCTGACATGGCGGCTCAGGAGGCTCGCCCTTGCAGCGCAGACATCGCTGCGCGTCGGCCACCTGGACCTGCTCGCCCTTCCCGGCTCAGCCGGCGCAGCCCGCTAGTGCCCGCAGGTCCAGGTCCCACAGCACATCCGCCCCCATGCCGAAGACGCGGCCAACCGGCCGCGGGCAATCACGCATGGCCGCGCTTTGCGCCAGCATCAGGCCGGGTCGCCCCTCGCCGATGATCACCGGAGCGATGCTCAGGTGAAGCCGGTCCATGCAGCCCTGGCCGATGAAGCGCGACACGGTGACACCCCCGCCCTCCACAAAGAGCACACGCAGGCCCCGTTGCTCCAGGGCCTGCAGCAGCGGGCGCAGCCGCATGCCGCCGCCGTCGGGACCGATGAGACCAGGCACGCCCAGCACCTGGTCGGCACCGACGCGCTGCGCCGCCTCGGCCGCGCGCCCCGCATCGCACACCAGCAGGGTCGGCGCCTGGCGCTCCGAGAAAACGCGCAAGCCAGGCGAAAGTCCCAGAGCCGGATCGAGCAGCACCCGGACCGGATGCGCACCCGGCACGCGGCGCGTGGTGAGCTGGGGGTTGTCGATGGCGGCAGTAGCGGCGCCGATGATGACCGCGTCGCTGAGCGCGCGCAGCCGGTGCAGGTGCGTGAGCACTTCAGCGCCATTGACGTAGTTGGCGTCGCCGCCGCGGGTGGCGATGCAGCCGTTGAGGCTCTGGCCGAGCTGCCCGATGACCCAGGCGGCGCCGCCGGCCGGGCGGTCCAGCAGCGGCTTGAGCAGCGCGAACATTTCAAGCGCCTGCGCGTCCCAGCCCGGGCCCAGCGCCCAGCCGTCGGCGCCTCGCCAGTGCAGCGGACCATCCGCTGGAAGGAAGGCCCTGCCCCCGCGGCGCGCCTCCACCAATGCCAGGCAGTGCGACCACAGGGCATCCACGCCAAGCGCGGCAGCGGGTTCGGCGAAGGTTCTCATGAACAAGGGAATCACCACTTGGGCGTGTAGTAGGGATCGTCCATCGTAGCCCCGCCGGCGCGCACGGGTCCGCCCCACTGCGCCAGGGCCAGCGCGGCCGCCACCCACAGGGCCGCCACCGCGGCCACCACGAGCGTCTCGACCCACGGCCGGCTCTCGCCGAGGCGCCAGCGTCGCCGCAGGCCGCGCACCAGTGCCGAGGACGAGAAGGACGCCGCCAGCAAGAGCAGCGGTCCGGGCCGCACCGTGGTCAGCGCGGCCGTCCCGTGGGCCAGCGCCAGCCAGGCCAGCAGCGCAACGATGACGCCGCAGGCGCCGAAGGCGATGCGCGACACCGGCCACAGCCACAGCGCCACCCCCGCCACGGCCGCGCCCAGGGCCAGGCTCAATTCGAACAGCAGGGCGGAGCCGGACATCATCGCCAGGACCGCCAGCCCGAAGCTCGCCACCTCCAGCATCGCCGCGGCGACGGCGCGCGAATGCAGCTCGCTCAGCACTGCGCCGATCACCCCCATGCCGACCAGCCAACTCGCCACGCGCAGCAGCAAGGGCTGCCGACCGCCCAGCGCGACGATGACGATCGCCCACAACAGGCCCGCCACCAGCCACTGCGCGCGCCGGTCGGCGCGCACGGCCTCCAGGCCCAGGCCGGCCACCGCGGCGGCGGCGTAGACCCAGGGCAGCTTCTCGGTCAGCGTGCCCGGCGGCAGGCGCCAGCCCAGCGTCCAGCTCACACTGACGATCAGCGCCAGCCCGAGCCCGGCCGCGGCCCAGCGGGCACCCGAGCCGGGACCCAGCAGCGCCCGCAGCAGCCCGGTGGCAGCAAAAGCCAGCACCAGCGGCAGCGCCAGGCTCTGGAACAAGGGATGGTGAAAGTCCATCGGCCCGGTTATGCCGGTGCCATGGCGCATCCGTCAACCGGGTGAGACAGAAATGCGCTCCTTGTACATCTCGCGCATGCGGGTTTTCAGGAACTTGCCGGTGGAGGTCTTGGGAATGGCGTCGACCCATTCGAAGTCATCCGGCAGCTGGAAGCGCGCCAGCTTGGGCAGCAGGAATTCGCGCAGTTGCGCCGCATCGAGCGTGCTGCCGGGCCGCTTGACCAGCACCACCAGCGGCCGTTCGCCCCACTTGGGATGGGCGATGGCGACCACCGCCGCCTCGGCCACCTCGGGATGCGCCATCACCAGGTTCTCGAGGTCGACCGAGCTGATCCATTCGCCGCCGGACTTGATGAGGTCCTTGCTGCGGTCGACGATGTGCATGTAGCCCTGCGCATTGATGGTGCCGACATCGCCCGTGCGCAGCCAGCCGTCGGCCGTGAACTTGCCCCGGTCGTTCGGCGTGGCGTGGTAGGCGCCGGTGATCCAGGGGCCGCGCACCTGCACCTCGCCGGGCGACTGGCCGTCCCAGGGCTGCACGCCCTTCTCCTCGTCGACGATGCGCATCTCCACCAGCGGCGCGGCGATGCCCTGCATGGCGCGCAGTGCATGCTGCTCTTCCTTGGGCAGCGCCAGGTGCTCGGGCTTGACCACGGGAAAGCTGCCCATCGGCGAGGTCTCGGTCATGCCCCAGCCCTGCACGATGTGCATGTCGAACTTCTCGAAGTTGGCGATCATCGAGGGCGGCACCGCCGCGCCGCCCACCAGCATGCGCATGCCCTTGGGCAGCCGGCGCTCGCGCGTGGGCTTTTGCAGCGACTGCCAGATCATCATCCAGATGGTGGGCACGCCCAGCGCCAGCGTGGGTTGGCCTTCCTCCATCAGGTCGAGCAGGTCTTCGCCGCCCAGGTGCGGGCCGGGCATGATCTGGCCGGCGCCCACCAGCATGGCCGAGAAGGGCACGGCCCAGGCATTGGCATGGAACATGGGCGTGACCAGCAGCACGCGGTCGCGCGCCGACAGGCTGAACAAGTCGGGGATGCAGCCGGTCACCGCATGCATCACCATCGAACGGTGCGAATAGACCACGCCCTTGGGCCGGCCCGTGGTGCCGGAGGTGTAGCACATGCCCACCGCCTCGTTCTCGTCCTGCTCGGGGTAGACATAGGCGCTGGCGTCGCGGTCGATCAGCGCCTCGTAGCCGTGCGCGCCGGCCGGCGGTGCGGCGCCTCCGGTGAAGGGCACGACCACCACCTGCGGCTGCGCCTTGCGCAGGAGCGGCTGCACCTGCTGCCACAGGGGCAGCAGCAGGTCGTCGACGATCAGCACGCGGTCGCCGGCGTCGTCCATGATGTAGGCGATGTCCTCCGGCGACAGGCGCAGGTTGAGCGTGTGCAGCACGCAGCCGGCGGCCGGGATGCCGAAGTAGCACTCCAGGTGCCAGGCATGGTTCCAGCACAGGGTGGCCACCGCCTCGCCGCGCGGCACCTGAAATTCGTCGCGCAGGGCCTGCGCCAGTTGTCGTGCGCGGCGGCGGATCTCGCCATAGCTGCGCCTGTAGAGCGACTTGTCGGGCAGCCGGCCCAGCACCTCGCGCTCGCCGAAGTAGCTGCCGGCGCGCTCCAGGATCAGGTTGGTGCTGAGCGGCACCGGCATCATGGTGGACTTCATGCGTGTCGTCTCCGTCCTTGGGGATGCGGTGTGTGTACTACGGTGCCAGCGGCCAAGCCTCGGTGAAGACCCGGGGTGATCGCACGCCTGTGTCGTCCTGGGCAACAATAGGCCGAAGAATCAGACAGAGGGGGCACATGACAAGAAGCAACTCGGGCTCGGCGGCCGACGCTGGCCGCGGAACCGTCGCGGAAAGATCCGCACCTGCGCCGGCAGTGGAAGGCATCTCATTGAGCATCGCCACGTTGCGCGGGCAGCGGGTCATTCTCGACGCCGACCTGGCGACGCTCTACGAAGTTCCGACCAGGCGCTTCAACGAAGCAGTCAAACGCAACGCGGCCCGCTTTCCGGCCGACTTCATGTTTCAACTCAACCCCGAGGAGTGGGAAGCTTTGAGGTCGCAAATTGCGACCTCAAAAGATGGTCGCGGCGGCCGTCGATACCGGCCCTTCGCATTCACCGAGCACGGCGCCATCATGGCTGCGATGGTGCTCGGAAGCCCCCGCGCGGTTGAAGTATCGACCTACGTGGTCCGGGCCTTCGTCCGCCTTCGGGAGTTGGCACAGGGTCATCGGGACCTGGCCAAGCGCCTGGCAGAGCTGGAGGAACGGACGGAGCGGCTTGAGATGAGCCACGAGAACTTCGGCCAGAACACGCGTACCCAACTCAGGCAGGTCTTCGAAGCCTTGCGCGCATTGATGGCGCCTCCCGAAGCGCCACGCGCGCGTCCCATCGGGTTTCTGACGTCAGAGGAAAAGAAGCCACCCAAGGGGAAAGCGACACGCAACCCCGAACGGTAGCGTGGTGGTGCTCGCGCACGAAGCGCATGTGGGCGGTCGGCTCATCGCCTGCGGCCCGTATCGTCCGTCGACCCTTTGAGTGCGGACATGCCTCAATTGGCACCCCGCCTTTGACGTAGCAACGAAATGACCAGGGCCATTAAGACAGCGACGAATATCAGTCGCTCCAACCGAACGGACCAGGTGCGACAAAAGTGTGAACGCGTCCCGAGCGCATTCAGCCTCCAACTGTCCCCGAGCGGTTCGCCTACTTGAAGTCGCAATCTGCGACCTCAAACCGCGCCGAGCGCAAGCGCTAGACCTTCACCGGCTCCAGCAGCCAGGCCATTGCCTTCTCATCGTCCACATAGGCAAAGTGCCGCACCTCGGCCGAGGTGAAGTGCTTGCCCAGCAGCTCGGCCACGCCGGCCAGATGGCTGTCGGACACGATGGCCAGGCGTTCGATGTCGTGGTGGTGATCGCGCACGAAGCGCATGTGGGCGGTGAAGCCGGCAAAGCCCTCCCAGCCGGGGAAGGACTTGGCGCGGATCAGCACGCCGCGCAGGCGCGGATGGTCGGCCAGGTAGTTGTCGACTACCGAGGCGACGCCGCTGAAATCCTCCTTCGTCAGCGGCGCACCGGGGGTCAGCACGAGGATGCCTTCGGGCAGCTTGATCGAGTAGTCGAGCATGGGAGCCTCCTTCTCAGAGCTTGGTCACCGGCTCATCCGCATCTTCCAGCCAGGCGTCGATCAGCGTGTAGGACACGGCCAGCATCACCGGTCCGACAAAGATACCGACCAAACCGAAGGCAAGCAAGCCGCCGATCACGCCGGCAAAGATCAGGAGCAGCGGCAGGTCGGCGCCGCGCTTGATGAGCCAAGGCCGCAGGAAGTTGTCCATGGTGCCCACCACCAGGGTCCACACCGCCATGAAGATGCCCCAGCCGGTGTCGCCGCTCCAGAACACCCAGATAGTGGCCGGCAGCAGCACCAGGGTCGGGCCGACCTGGATGATGCACAGCATGAACATCACCGCGGTGAGCAGCGCCGCGAAGTGCACGCCGGCAATGGCCAGGCCGATGCCGCCGACCACCGCCTGCACGACGGCGGTGACACCCACGCCCAGCGCCACGCCGCGGATGGCCTGCCCGGCCAGCACCACCGCCTCTTCGCCGCGCTGGTTGCCGATGCGCCGGCCGAAGCGCCGCACCTCGTTGGCGGCCGCTTCGCCGTTGGCAAACATCACGCCGGCAATGACCACGGTGAGCAGGAACTGCAGCGTCAGCGCGCCCAGCACGCCGGCCTGCGCGACCACCCAGCCGGTCACCACGGTCACATAGGGCGCGATCTTGGCTTCCAGCCCGACCACGCCGGAAGCCACCAGGTCGTCCCAAAAGGTCGCCAGCTTGGGGCCGATGAAGGGCAGTTCGCGCAGCCACTGCGGCAGTTGCGGCGCTCCCTGGGCGATCAGGTTGCGGACCCAGGCCACCACCTCGTCCGCATGCTCGGCGATGGTGGAGATCGCCAGCGTCAGCGGCAGCACGAACAACAGCAGCAGGATCAGCACCATGGCCAGCACCGCCAGCCAGCGCCGCCGGCCGAACTTGGACTCGAACCACAGGAAGGCCGGCCAGCTCGCCACCACCAACATGGTCGCCCAGATCGTCGCGCCCAGGAATGGGCGCAGGATCCACAGCGAGGAGGCGATCAGCAGGACGATGCTCAGGACGCCGAAGGTGATCTTGGCCAGATCGGTGCGCGGTTCGTTCATGAAGCGTTTCAAGTGTTGTGGCGGCCCCGACTATGCCAGCGCGCGCAACTCGCGCAGCGCGACCGAGAGCATGGCGGCGTCGGGCGCGGGCACGGCACGCAGCTCGGTCATGAGTTGCGCCGCGCGCTCCAGGGTGCGGCCGTTGCTGGCCTGCCAGGCATCCACCAGGGTGTCGGGCGCTTCGGTCTCCTCGTCGCGGCCGCCGGCCAGCACCGCCGCCGTGATGGAGCGCTCCAGGCCCGACAGGTCGTCCAGCATGGCGCCCTTGGCCAGCAGCTGCCAGTGCGCATCGCCCGGCAGCGCATTGATGCGGTCGCGCAGCCAGGGCATGCCCAGGCGGTTGGCCAGGTCGAAGTAGATCGCCGCCACCAGCGCCACCGGCCAGCGCGCGCTGCCGGCCAGCTCGGCAATGTCGAGCGTGGCGTTGAGCGAATCGAAGGTCACGACCCGCTCGCCCAACTCGCGCGGCACGCCGCCCTTCAGGTACTGCTCCACCGCCGCCTCGTCGCGGCCGCGCTCGTCGGCATCCAGCAATTGCGGCAGGCGTGCCGACAGGGCCTCGACGTTGGGCTTGAAGTGGTCGATGGTGGCCTGCATGTCCTCGGCCAGGCGCTTGGAGCGCAGGAACCACTTGGTGGCGCGCTCGAGCTGCCGGCTGGTGTCGATCAGGAGCTTGGACTGCACCGCGTCGTCCACCTTGTTGTCCAGGGCGTCCACTGCCGTCCACAGCGGCACCATGCCGAAGATCTCGCGGCTCATCAGGTAGGCCCGCACCACCTCGAAGGCGCGCGCGCCGGTGGTCTCGACCAGGCGGTGCACGAAGGTGCTGCCGACCCGGTTGATGGTGCTGTTGGTGACGTAGGTGGCGATGATCTCGCGCTTGAGCGGATGCTTGGGCATCCAGGCAGCGAACTTCTCGCGCAGCAGCGTCGGGAAGTAGCGCTCCAGTGCCGTTGCCACCCAGGGGTCGTCCGGCAGCGGCGATGCCAGCAGCTCGTCGTACAGCCAGATCTTGCTGTAGGCCAGCAGCACCGCGGCCTCGGGCGTGGCCAGGCCCTGGCCCTTGGCGCGAAGCTCGGCGATCTCCTCGTCGGTGGGCAGGAACTCGATGGCGCGGTTCAGGCGCCCGGCCTTCTCGAGGAACTGCATGAAGCGAGTCTGCGCATCCAGCAGTTGCGGCGCCACCCGGCCGGTGACCGAGAGCACCTGGGTCTGGAAGACGTTGTCGCGCAGCACCAGCTGCGCCACCTCGTCCGTCATCTCCGGCAGGATCTGGTTGCGCTGCTTCTCGGTCAGTTCGCCCTCGGCCTGCGGCAGGCCCAGCAGGATCTTGATGTTGACCTCGTGGTCGGAGGTGTCGACGCCGGCCGAGTTGTCGATGGCATCGGTGTTGATGCGCCCGCCGGCGCGAGCGAACTCGATGCGGCCCAGTTGCGTGCACCCCAGGTTGCCGCCCTCGGCAAAGACCTTGCAGCGCAGATCGCGGCCGTTGACGCGCAGCGCATCGTTGGCGCGGTCGCCCACCTGCGCATGGCTCTCGCTGCTGGCCTTCACATAGGTGCCGATGCCGCCGTTGTAGATCAGGTCGACCGGCGCCTTCAGGATGGCGTTGACCAGTTCGGTCGGCGTCAGCGCATCGGCCGTGATTCCCAGCACCTGCTTGACCTCGGGCGTCAGCGCGATCGACTTGGCGCTGCGCGGATGGATGCCGCCACCTTCGGAGATCAGCTTGGTGTCGTAGTCGGCCCACGAGGAACGCGGCAGCTTGAACATGCGATCGCGCTCGACGAAGGTCTTCTCTGCATCCGGCGAGGGGTCGAGGAAGATGTGCCGGTGGTCGAAGGCCGCCACCAGGCGGATGTGGCGCGACAGGAGCATGCCGTTGCCGAACACGTCGCCCGACATGTCGCCCACGCCAGCCACCGTGAAGTCCTGGCTCTGCGTGTCCACGCCCATCTCGCGGAAGTGGCGCTTGACCGATTCCCAGGCGCCGCGCGCGGTGATGCCCATGCCCTTGTGGTCGTAGCCCACCGAGCCGCCGGAGGCAAAGGCATCGCCCAGCCAGTGGCCGTATTCGGCGCTGACGCCGTTGGCATAGTCGCTGAAGGTGGCGGTGCCCTTGTCGGCGGCCACCACCAGGTAGGGATCGTCCTCGTCATGGCGCCGCACGTCCGGCGGCGGCACGATGGCGCCGCCGACCCGGTTGTCGGTGATGTCGAGCAGGCCGCGCAGGTAGTTCTGGTAGCAGGCCACGCCTTCCTTCAGGTAGGCATCGCGGTCGGCCGGCGAGGGCGCGCGCTTGAGCACGAAGCCGCCCTTGGAGCCGACCGGCACGATCACCGTGTTCTTCACCATCTGCGCCTTCACCAGGCCTAGCACCTCGGTGCGGAAATCCTCCGGCCGGTCCGACCAGCGCAGGCCGCCGCGCGCCACCCGGCCGCCGCGCAGGTGCACGCCTTCGAAGCGGGTGGAGTAGACGAAGATCTCGAACATCGGCTTGGGCGCCGGCAGGTCGGGCACCTTGCTCGAATCGAACTTGAACGAGAGGAAACTGCGCCGCTGGCCATTGGCATCGCGCCGCCAGAAGTTGGTGCGCGTGGTGGCCAGCATCAGCGCGACGTAGTGGCGCAGCACCCGGTCTTCCGAGAGGTTGGAGACGTTCTCCAGCGCGGCCTCGATCTCTTCGACCTTGGCCGTGGTCTGGCCGCTGCCTGCCGGATCGAAGCGCAGCCTGAACAGTTCGACCAGGGCGCGCGCAATGCCCGCGTTGGCCACCAGCGTGCTTTCGATGAAGGCCTGCGACAAGGCGAAGCCCATCTGGCGCATGTACTTGGCGTAGGCGCGCAGCACCACGATGTCGTGTGCCGGCAGGCGGGCCGCCAGCACCAGGCGGTTGAAGTCGTCGTTCTCCACGCTGCCGGTGAACACCGCGCCGAATGCTTCCTCGAAGACCGGGCGAAGCGCATCGACATCGGTGTCGGCCTCGCCGATCGCGCTGGTCAGGCCGAAGTCGTGGATCCATACAGGCGCGCCACCCGGGGGCGAGATGCGGTGCGGATGCTCGTCCAGCACCTTCATGCCCAGGTGTTCCATCATCGGCAGGCTGGTCGACAGCACCAGGGGCGCGCCGCGCACCACCAGCTTGAAGCGCAACGTGCCGGGCGCCGCCTCCAGCGGCTTGTACAGGTTCATGCCCAGCGGCTGGGCCTCGCTGAGCTTTTCCATCAGCTCGATGTCGTGCACCGCGACGCGGGCCGCGAACTCGTCGCGGTAGCCGACCGGGAAGGCCTCGCTGTACTGGCGCAGGAGCGCATTGCCGCGCGCCTCGCCGGTGCCTTCGATCAGGGCCGACTTGAGGTCGTCGCTCCAGCGCCGGGCGGCCGCCACCAGTCGCTGCTCCAGCTCGCGCACGTCGTAGGGCGGAATCTCGCCGGGCTTGGTGCGCACCGTGATCTGGATGCGCGCCAGCATCGATTCGGACAGGTGCACGTTGAACTCGGAGCCTTGGCCGTTGAAGGCCTGCTCCAGGATCGCCTGCCACTTCTGGCGCAGCTCGGTGGTGTAGTTCTCGCGCGGCGCGAAGATCAGGCAGGCGATGAAGCGCTCGTAGGGCTCGCGCCGCACGAAGAGCCGGAAGCGCTGGCGCTCCTCCAGGTGCAGGATGCCAATGGTGGTGTCGAGCAGCTCGTCGGCGCCGGTCTGGAACAGCTCGTCGCGCGGATAGGTCTCCAGGATGCTGGCCATCGCCTTGCCCGAGTGGCTGCCGCTGGCCAGGCCCGCGCGCGCCACCACGTCGGCCACCTTCTTGCGCAGCAGGGGAATCTCGGCCGGGCTGGCGCTGTAGGCGGTGTGGGTGAACAGGCCCAGGAAGCGGTCTTCGCCGCACACCTGGCCCTTGTCATCGAAGCGCTTGATACCGATGTAGTCCAGGTAGCCCGGCCGGTGCACGGTGGAGCGCGAGGTCGACTTGGTGATGATCAGGAGCTGCGGCAGGCGCGCCTGCGCCCGCACCTGCGGCGGCAGCGCGGCGAAGGCGGCGCCCGGGTCCTTGCCCACTTCGCGCAGGATGCCCAGGCCGGAGCCCGGCACCACCTTGAGCACGTCTTCGCCCTTCTGCGTCGCCAGTTCGTGGCTGCGGTGGCCGAGGAAGGTGAAGTGGCCATCGGCCAGCCAGCGCAGGAAGGCCAGGTCTTCCGCCAGGTCCTCGGCGGCGATGGGCGGCGCCTTGGCTTCGATCTGGCCGACGATGGCCAGCACGCGCTCCTGCATCTTCTGCCAGTCGTTCACCGCCAGGCGCACGTCGCCCAGCACGCGGGTGAGGTCGGCCGCCAGCGCATCGAGCTGCGCGGCATCGGCCACCCGGTCCACCTCCACATGGATGAAGGATTCGCGCGCCGCGCCCTCGCCGCCCAGGCCCGCCAACTGGCCTTGCGCATCCCGCTGCACGGCCAGCAGCGGATGGATGATGAGGTGCAAGGTCAGGCCGTGGCGGTTGACTTCCATGGTCACCGTATCGACCAGGAAAGGCATGTCGTCGTTGACGATCTCGATGATGGTGTGGGTCGACTGCCAGCCGTGCTCGGCAATGCTGGGATTGAACACCCGCACCTTGGCATGCCCCGGCTCGCGCTTGCGCGCAAAGTTCCAGTGCGACAGCGCCGCGCCGTACAGGTCGGCCGGCTGGCGCTCCATCAGGTCTTCCGGGTCGACCTGGCCGAAGTATTGCTCCACGAAGGCGGCCAACTGGTCCGCGGCATCGCCGCCGCTGACCTTGGCCCGGATCAGTTGAACCACTTCATCCAGGCGCTCCGCCCTGCGAGTCGCGCCGGCTGTCTTGGTAGGTGTCAGCATGTGTATCTCTCCTGGTGTTCTTCGCAATCCAATCTACCGCGCCGGTATGACACCAGCCTGCCCGTTTTTGGGCGGAAGGCATCATGCTCTAAAGGGGCTTGCGCCGCGAGGCCTTCCAGCGGGAGACTGGACACCCTACAGGAGGATCGCCATGAGCACCTCGAGCGAACTGCAGGCCACTGTGGAAGCGCTGGCCCAGAAAGGCAAGGGCATCCTGGCCGCCGACGAAAGCGGGCCGACGATTGCCAAGCGCTTCAAGGCGATCGGCGTCGAATCGACCGAGGAGAACCGGCGTGCCTACCGCAGCCTGTTGCTGGCAACGCCGGGCCTGGGCCAGTACATCAGCGGCGTCATCCTGTACGAGGAGACGCTGGGCCAAAGCGCCGACGATGGCCAGGCGCTGCCCGCGCTGGCGGCACGCCAGGACATCGTGCCGGGCATCAAGGTCGATGCCGGCAAGATTCCGCTGGCGCTGTGCCCGGGCGACGAGATCACGCAGGGCCTGGACGGCCTCGCGCAACGCCTCGCGGGCTACAAGCAGCGCGGGGCGCGCTTTGCCAAATGGCGCGCCGTCTACAACGTCTCCGACCTGCTGCCGAGCCGCGCCGCGGTGGAGGCGAATGCGCAGGCGCTGGCGCGCTACGCCGCGATCTGCCAGGAAGCGGGCGTGGTCCCGATCGTCGAGCCGGAGGTGCTGATCGACGGCGACCACACGCAGGCGCGCTGCGCCGAGGTGACGGAGGCCGTGTTGCACGCGGTCTTCAACGCGCTGCAGCGCCACCATGTGGCCCTGGAGCACATGCTGCTCAAGCCCAGCATGGTGGTGCCGGGCAAGGCCCATGCCCAGCAGGCGACGCCGACCGAGGTGGCGGCGGAAACGATCCGCGTGCTGCGGCGCACCGTGCCGGCGGCGGTGCCGAGCATCAATTTCCTCTCGGGCGGCCAATCGCCCGAGGAGGCCAGCGCCAACCTCGACGCCATGAACCGGCTCGGCCCGCAGCCCTGGTTGCTGAGCTTCTCCTATGGCCGCGCGTTGCAGGACCCGGCCATGCAGGTCTGGCGCGGTCACAGCGCACAGGGACACCACTGCCAGGCCGCGCTGCGCAAGCGCGCCTGGCTGAACGGCGCGGCAAGCCAGGGCGCGTACAGCCCGGCGATGGAGAGCGAGGCTTGAGCGGCGACAATCGCCCGCCATGAAGCAGCAACTTGACGACCCCTTCCACGACGCCGAAGTCGGCTCGCGCGACAGCACCCTGGACACCACCCGCATCGACGATGTGCGCATCGGCGCGGTGCGCCCCCTGATCACGCCGGCCCTCTTGCAGGAGCGCGTGCCGGTTCGAGACGACACCCTGGCGCTGGTGGAGAAAAGCCGCCGCGCCATCGCCGACGTGCTGCATGGCCGCGACGACCGCCTGATCGTGGTGGTGGGCCCCTGCTCCATCCACGACCACGACCAGGCGCTGGACTACGCGCATCGCCTCAAGGCCGTGGCCGACGAGTTGCAGGACGACCTCTTGATCGTGATGCGCGCCTATTTCGAGAAGCCCCGAACCACCGTGGGCTGGAAGGGCTACATCAACGACCCGCACCTGGACGGCAGCTTCGCCATCAACGAAGGCCTGGAGCGGGCGCGCCGCCTGCTCCTGGAACTGACGCAGATCGGGCTGCCAACCGGCACCGAATTCCTCGATCTGCTCAGCCCGCAGTTCATCGCCGACCTGATCGCCTGGGGCGCCATCGGCGCGCGCACCACCGAGAGCCAGAGCCACCGCCAGCTCGCCTCCGGCCTGAGCTGCCCGGTGGGCTTCAAGAACGGCACCGACGGCAGCATCAAGGTGGCGGCCGACGCCATCCTGGCGGCCCGTGCGCCGCATGCCTTCATGGGCATGACCAAGATGGGCATGGCCGCCATCTTCGAGACCCGCGGCAATGCCGACTGCCACGTGATCCTGCGCGGCGGCAAGGCGCCCAACTATTCGGCCGCCGACGTCGCCGCGAGTTGCGAGGCACTGGCCGCCAACGGGTTGCGCGAGCAGGTGATGGTCGACGTCTCGCACGGCAACAGCAGCAAGCAGCACCAGCGCCAGATCGTGGTGGCACAGGACGTTGCGGCGCAGATCGCCGGCGGCGAAAAGCGCATCACCGGCGTGATGGTCGAGAGCCACCTGGAGGAAGGCCGGCAGGACCTGGTGGCCGGGGTGCCGCTTCGGCCCGGCGTGTCGATCACCGATGCCTGCATCGGCTTCACGCAGACGGTGCCGGTGCTGCAGGACTTGGCGCGGGCGGTGGCAGCGCGACGGCGCGCGGCCTGACTACTTCCAGAACTTGCGCGCCTTGGCGAGCCCGCCCAGCGTCTTGCGGCATGCCCGCGCCTTGCCCGGCCGCAGCGCCGTCAGCCAGCCCACGGCAAACCAGGCGCGCGGCTCCTGCGCCACCGCTTCGCCGTAGGTGGCGAGCGCCACGACCTCGTCGTTGAATTCGCCCAAGGCGTCCTGCGCGGGCAGCAGCCGTTGGATGTAGCGCTCGGCCCTTTGCTTGTCGAACAGCGGCGCCACGAATTCGGCCAGGTAGCGCAGGCGCTTGAGGCGCTTGCGCACGCGGTGCTGGTCCTCGCTGGCCAGGCCTTCGAAGCGCTTGCCATCCCGCGTCACCTGGCGGTGCAGCTTGTTCAGGCCCTTGGCCAAGGCACGGCGAGTGGCTTGGGCTTCGTCCTTGTCGGCCTCGGGCGTGACATCAGGGGGCGCGGCGAACCCGATCAGCGAGACCAGGGCCGCCTGGAACTTCGGCGCCTGCACGACCTCGCGAGCGCTTGGGGCGGCCTCGCCCTCTTCCTCTGGAAGCACGATCGGCGGCGACCCGGCCGCCAGCAGCCGCGGCTGCAAGCTCGTCACCAGCAGCTCCCGGTCACGTTGCGCCCCAAGGGCGCGAAAGGCCTCGACCAAGGGCGGCTCCCAGGCGGCATCGAAGCGGCCCGGGGCCAGCGGCTCGAGTTCGCGCAGGGCGCTGCGCAGGCGCCGGATGCCGACGCGCAACTGGTGGATCACCTCTGCATCTTCACTGCCGGCGGCAACCTCGGTGGCGTTGGGCAGGACCTGGCCCAGGCAGGCCGCTAGCACGGCGCGCTGCACCTCGCCCCCCGCAACGGCCTTCTCTCCGGCGACCTGAGGCGGCTTGGCCTTGACGGCACGCGGGCGATCCGGCTCCTGGGCACGCAGCCGCTCGCCGCGCTCGGCCTTGGACACGGTGCTGAACCACAGGCCATGCTGCTGCGACCAGCGCTGCGCCAGCGCGACCAGTCCAGCCACCTCGCCCTCGACCAACTCCAGTTCGAGCTCGCAGACCGGCGAGGAGCGCTCGGCGCGCTCGCCCGCCGCCGGTGCGTACACACGGCCGATGTCCAGCGCCAGCTCCACGGTGGTGGCGCCTTCCTGCACGCGCCGCGCCGTGCGCCAGATGTCGGTGGCGAAGGTTTCGATGAGCGGCTGCCCGGCCTCTCCCAGCAGGGCATCGAGCCGCTCGCCGACCGGCGTGCCCCGGTGCCGGCTGGCATCCACGGCGGGCGGCGCGCCGCGCACCGCGCCCAAGTCCGCGTTGTGCTCCAGCCGGTGCACGGCGCCGTCGCCCAGTGCCTTGGCGGTCTGCACCCAGCGCCGCCCTTCCTTGCGCAGGCGCAGCGCCACGCCATGACTGGCCAGCACGCCATTTTCGGTGTCGAAGTAGCGCGCCAGCAGATGCGTGCGCGTCACCTTCGCGCTGCGCAGTTCCTTCTCGATCGCCTTGCGGCTGTCCGCTGGAACCTGGAACTTGAATTCGACTTCCATGACGGAAGTCTAGTCTTGCGGCTTCATCCGCCGTCGAGCCGCTGGCGCCGCATGGCACGCCACAGCGCGAGGTCATAGGCGATCTTGAGCAGGCCGGCAGCCACCAGCGGCAGCGCCAGCGAGCCCGCGGCAAAAAGCGCGCCGCTCAAGCTCGGACTCACCGCTGCCGCCAGGCTGCGGGGCACGGCAGTGAAGCTGGCCGCGGCGCTGCGCTCGCCCGGCGTGACCACCGCCATGACGTAGGCGGTGCGCGTGGGCACGTCCATCGACGAGAGGGCGCTGCGCACCAGCAGCAGGCCCAGCGCCCAGGGCAGGCTCGGCGCCAGCGCCGCCAGCACCAGGCAGACATTGGCCGGCAGGTGGGTGAAGACCATGGTGTTGAGCAGGCCGATGCGCTGCGCCACCAGCGGCGCGGCCAGTTGAGAAGCTGCGCCGAGCAGGCCGGTCCAGAAAAAGAAGACTCCCGCCTCGGTCAGGGTGAAGCCGAAGCGCTGCAACAGCCACAGCGACATCAGCGCATTGACCACCAGGCCGCCGGCGAAGGAATCGAGGCTGAACAGCGCAGCCAGTCGCAGCACCACGCCGCGCGAGGCGCAGAGCGGTGCCGCGGGCGCACTCGCGCCACGCTGCTGCTCGGCGCCGCCGGATGGCAGGCGCCGGTAGAGAAGGAAGACCAGGAGGCCGATGCCCCCGTAGGCCAGGAACATGCAGCGCAAGGCGGTCAGGCGCTGCAGGCTGCCGTGCAACACCAGCCAGTCCGGCACGGCAGCCGCCAGCGCACCCAGCGCCGCGCACAAGGCGCCCAGCAGGCTGTAGCGGGCGAACAGCGTGGTGCGCGCGCTGCCTTGCGCCGCTGCGGCCAGGCGCGCGTGTTCAAGCGGCAGAAAGACGCTGACATCGCCCGAACTGGGATTGAGCGTGCCGACCAGCGCCACCAGCAGCAAGGGCCAGAAGGAAGTGATGCCGGCGAAGCCGATGCCGGTGGCCACCATCAGCAGCGCGGCACCGCGCAGCAGGCGCCCGTGCGCCATGCGATGCCCCCAGGTGCCCACGGCCAGGGTGGCCAGCGCCGAGCCCAGCAGGGTCGCCGTGCTCAGCAGGCCGACCTCCAGCGTGCCCAGGCCGATGGCCAGCAGGTAGGCCGGCATCAGCACCGCCATGTAGCCGTCGCCAAAAGCCCGCAGGGCCCGCCCGGCCAGGAGAGGCAAGGCAGCGCGGTCGGCGCCGGCCGGGAGCAGGCGCGCGAGTCCGAGGGTTTGAGGATGGGTGGTTTTCACCGAAGGGAAGTGGTTACAGACTGAAGTAACTTTCCTTAGCAATGTCGTTCTCGACGGACACAATGCACTTCAACCCTGGCGCAATTCCCGCAACGCCGAAGGGCAAGCAAGGAGATCCGTCATGAACAAGCGATCCTTTTTGGCCGCCGGACTACTGGTCCTGGCCACGGCAGCATGCACCACCACTTCCAGTTCCAGTGGCGATCCTATGGCCAAGCGCCGCGCCATCGACGCCGATGTCGACGCCGCGCTTGCCAAGCTCTATGGCCAGGTCCCCGGCTCCCGTGAGATGGTGGCCAAGGCCAAGGGCGTGCTGGTGTTCCCGGCGGTGGTCTCGGCCGGCTTCGTGGTCGGCGGCTCCTATGGCCAGGGCGCCCTGCGCGCCGGCGGCAAGACCGACGGCTACTACAGCACCACCGCGGCCTCGGTCGGCCTGCTGGCGGGTGGCGAATCGAAGGCCGTCTACCTGCTCTTCATGAACGACCAGTCGCTCCAGAAGTTCCGCGAGAGCAAGGGCTGGACTGCCGGCGCCGATGCCTCGGTGACCATGATGAAGACCGGCGCGGCCGCCGGGGTCGACACCCAGACGGCGCAACAGCCGGTGGTGGGCTACGCCCTGAGCAATGCCGGGCTGATGGCCAACCTGAGCGTCGACGGCACCAAGGTCAACAAGCTGGACCTCTGAGCAAGCAGGTACGTGGGGGGGCGGCGGCTCAGGGCCCCCAGCGCAGCCGCAGGCCGGCCCACACCGCGAACAGCACGCTGGCGCCGAACACCCAGCCAGACAGGGCGCCGGCCATCGTGCCCGAGAGCAGGGTGCCGACGGTGCAGCCCAGCGCCGTCATCGCGCCCCAGCCCAGCAGCAGGCCGCCGCCAAGGCCTCGCAGCACCTCGCGCCAGCGCGGCCGACGCGGCGCGAACTGGCCGCTGGCCAGTGCCGCCGCGAACGAGCCGGCCACCAGGCCCGTCACCAGCAGCGCATTGGGCGTGCGCCAGAGGCTTTCGACCACCGCGGTCACGCAGCCGCCAAAGCCATCCAGTCCCTCGAGCCGCACGGGCACCCAGCCGCGCGCGTTGCCCAATTCACGCGCTGCGCTGCCCAGTGCGGCGGTAACGCCCAGCGGCCGCAGGCGCAGCACCACCAGGGTGGCGATGAGACCGACCGCCAGCCCGCCCAGCCAATAGTCCCAGCGCCCTTGCACCAGCCGCCGCAGGGCCGCCGCAAAGCTCGCGGGCCGCGGCGCGGCACCGGCGGCGGGCGCCGGCAAGCGGCGCCACAGCAGCGCGGCGGCAAGGGCCAGCAATGCGAGTTGCAGCAACGCCGACCCTGCATAGCCCAGGTGCCGCGGCAGCCAGAGCACCGGCGCCGTCGCGATGGTCGCGCTGTACAGCCAGTTCCAGCTGTTGAAGCCCAGCACGAAGCCGGCCGCGCTGCCGGCGAGCGCAAAGGGCGCCGTCGGTGAACCTTCGCCCAGCCGATACCAGTGCGCGCTGATGCAGGAGCCGGAAATCACCATGCCGATGCCGAAGGCCAGGCCCGCCAGCACCAGCGCCCAGCTCACCGGGCCGATGTGCGCGTCGGGCGGCAGCCGCCCCGCCTGCGGCACCGGCAGCCAGCTGCCCATGACGATGTGCATGCCCACGGTGCCCACCGCCAGCGCGACGACGATGGCGAGCAGGCCGCGCGCGTCATGTCGCTCGAAGTAGTCGCGCGTGTGGCAGTAGAAGCAGAAGCGCGAACGCTGGAGCACCACGCCCAGCGCGGCGCCCAGCCCCAGGGCGAAGGCCGGCGCCCGCCCGCCCGCTTGCACGCCAAGGGCGGCAATGCCCCACAGCAGGGCCGCGGCGACCAGCGTGGCCGCAAAAAAAGCGGGCCACGAGGGCCCGGCTTCGATTCGAGAAGAAGGAGAAGAGGCGCTCACCGGCTTACTTGGATGCCCAGATCGTGCCGGCCGGGTTGTTCACCGGCACGCCCACCGCGTTGCCGTACTCGGTCCAGGAGCCGTCGTAGTTGCGCACGTTGTAGCCCAGCAGCTTGGTCAGGGCGAACCAGGTGTGGCTGGAGCGCTCGCCGATGCGGCAGTAGGTGATGACGGGCTTGCTGCCGTCGATGCCGGCGCCGGCATAGAGCGCCTTGAGGTCGGCGACCGACTTGAAGGTGCCGTCCTCGTTCACCGCCCGCCCCCAGGGCACGTTCACCGCGCCGGGAACATGGCCGGCGCGCACGGAGAGTTCGGGCACGCCGGGCGGCGCAAAGATCTTGCCGCTGAACTCGTCGGCCGAGCGGATGTCGACCAGCTTCGCGTCCGACTTGCCGTCGACCACTGCGAGCACGTCCGGCAGGCGCGCACGCAATTGCGGGTTCGCCTTCGTCACCTTGAAGCTGGTCGCCGCGTATTCGGGCGTGCGTGCCTCCAGGGTGCGGTTCTCGGCCTCCCACTTCTTGCGCCCGCCGTCGAGCAGCTTCACGTTCGGCACGCCGTACTGCTCGAAGACCCAGGCGCCCCACGCGGCGAACCAGTTGTTGGTGTCGCCATAGAGCACCACCGTGCTGTCGCTCGCCACTCCCGCGGCGGACAGCAGCTTCTCGAAATTGGCCTGGCTGACGATGTCGCGCCGCACGCGGTCATTCAGGTCGTTGTGCCACGAGAAATTGACGGCACCGGGGATGTGCCCTTTCTCGTAGAGACCCGGGTTCACGCTCACTTCGATCACGCGAAGCCTGGGGTTCTTGAGATTCTGCTCGAGCCATTCGGTCGAGACCAGTGCGCCGCCGCCTTCCTGCGCAGCCTGCGCGAACGCGGCCGGCGCGAGAGCGACAAAAGCCAGCGTGGCCGCGGCGCGGCGCCACCACTTCGTCGGGACAAGAGTCATGGTTCCTCCGCTTGTTGTCGTTGACGATGAGATCCGTCTATTACTGTAGGAGCGCGTATCGCGGACAACAACGAAGCAATCGTGATATGGGTATGAGAAAAGCGTCTAGCCTCGCCGCGGCCCCCCCACCCAGGCAAGCAGCGGCGCCAGCAGGCGCGGCCGCCAGGCCAGGGCGAAGGCCAGGACGATGGCGGCCGCCGTCAGCGCCATCGTCCACACCAGCCAGGCCATGGTCGCATGGTCGGCCCACAGGCACAGCAGGGCCGAGCCGGCGATCGCCGATGCGCCCAGCACGCGCAGCATGGCGGCGCGGCCGGCGTGCAGCGGGTCGCTGCGCACCTGCTCCCAGTGCGGCTCCATGGCCAGGGCAATCCAGGCCAGGCCGACCAGGTTGGCCAGCACGGCGGCCAGCACGATCAGGGCATCAGGCACGGCTCACCTCCGGTGCGCGCGCGGCTTCGCAGTTGCTGCCAGCGGCCGACGGCGCCGCGGCGGCGCTGCCCGCACGCTCGCGGCGGCGCAGGCGCAGCGCCGCAAGCACCGCCAGCGCGTCAGTGGCCAGCAGCGTCAGATCCAGGCCGGCTACCGGCCAGTAGCCCGCGCCCAGGGTGCGCAGCAGGTGGTCGCCGGTCGTGACCCAGTTGAGCACGACGGCCAGCGGCGCCAGCACGGCGATCGCCCAGGATTGCTCGCGCCAGGCCGGCGAGATGCGCCCTTCACGCACTGGTGCGCAGCGCCAGCAGGCATGGGCGAAGGCCAGCAGCCAGGCGCCCCAGAAGACGGCCTTCTCCCAATCGCCGCGATGCGCCAACTCATCCGGCAGCAGCCGGTTGGCCACCAGGATGGCCAGCGCCGCCAGCACCATGCCGGTGACGGTGGTCACCGCCAGCGCATCGACCCAGCGCGCCCCATTCTGGCCCTGCTTCGCATGCTGCGCCTTGCGCTTCTCGACGAAGAAGACGAAGCCGGTGGCGATGCAGGCACATCCCGCCAGGCCGCCCAGCACGTAGAACCAGCGCAGCAGCCAATGCTCGAAGTGCTGCAGGTGCAGGCCGGTGAGGAAGGTGTTGATGCTCGAGACCACCGTGGGCGGCGCTTCCTCCAGGATCACGCGGCCGCTGCTCGCCTCGAAGTGCACCGCCTGCCCCACCAATGCGACGCGGTCGCTGCCGGCGCGGTAGATGCTGACGTAGCCGTTGGCGTCGCCCACATGGTTGATCTGCAGGAAGCCCACTTCGCCCGGCATGTCGCGCGCAGCCCAGCGGCGCTTGGCCTCCAGCACCATCGCGTCGACCGAGGCCATGGGCGCCGGCACGCCCGCCGGCTTGAAGGCCAGGCCCTTCTCCTTGGCTTGCGCCATGGCATGGGCCTGCGCCTGCGGCTTGAGCATGGTCTCGGACACCGGCAGGTAGATGCCGGCGAAGATGGTCAGCCCCGACAGCGCGAAGATGAAGTGGAAGGGCAAGGCCACCACGCCCGTCAGGTTGTGCAGGTCCAGCGTGCTGCGCCGGATGTGCCTGGCCGGCCGGAAGGTGAAGAACTCGCGGAAGATCTTGCGGTGCATCACCACGCCGCTGACCAGCGCGGCCAGCATCACGAGCGCCGCCAGGGCGACGATCCAGTAGCCAAGGCTCTTCCACTCCAGGTGCAGGCTGTAGTGCAGCGGATAGAAGAACTCGCTGCCGATCTTCAGCTGGTCGTGCGGCAATAACTTGCCGCTGCGCGGATCGATGGTGACGTGGCCATGCACATGGTCGTCCGGGTCGCTCGGGTTGTTGGTCACCGCGAACTCGGCGAACATCGACAGCACCGGGTCGCGGTGCGTGGTGTAGGCGCTCCAGTTCATCAGCGGCAGGGTGGCCGGCAGCGGGCCGCCGATGCGCTGGCGCGCGGCCTCCAGTTCCTCCTCCTCCGGGCCGATGCCCTGGAAGATGGGCGTCAACATCTTGTCGAAGGAAGGCATGACCTGCGGCTCGAAGCGGGTCTGCGGGATCGCCCAGCGGTCGATCTCGCGGTCGAACACCGAGAGCGCGCCGAAGAAGAAGGCGATCATCAGCACATAGCCGAGCACCAGGCCGAACCAGGTGTGCAGCCAGGCCATCGAAAGGCGAAAGGACGAGAACATCGCTTGTGCTCCTTGGGTATCAGGCCGCGGGCAGCAGCAACCACGCGAGAGCGGTCATCAGCGCACCGCCGCCTGCCAGCACGGCCCACACCCGCGCCACGCTCGCCGGCACGTAGGCCCAGCAGAAGCAGGCCGCAAAGACCAGGAAGGCGAGCAGGAAGCACAGGGTGCGCGCGTCGTCATAGGGCATGCCGGCCGCCAGCAGCAGCGCGATGCCCAGGGTGACGAAGCCCCAGACGAAGGCGTAGCCGCCCAGCAGGCTGGCAGCGATGCGCGAGGCGAGTTGCAAGGCGTTCATTCCCTTGTTCTTGGGCTTGCGACGGAAGGCTGGGCGAATCGAGTGGATGAGAAGGATTCGCATTCAAGATTGTACGGCCTGAGCGATGGATTTCGAGAGCCGATCCGCAAGCAGGTCAATCGCGCCTTCCGCTTCACGCAGCGACCGCGCCAATTGCTCGCCGCCAAATTCGTCGTACTCCGCGGCCGCCTCGAAGACCTCGGTGATGCCGATGTAGCCGAACACCGAGCGCACGCTCGCTTCCGGATCGCCGGCGAAGCGCAGCGGCCTCAGTCTTGAGCGGCCAGGCGGGCGCGAATGGGACCCAGCACTTCCTCGTCATGCTCGCCCAGCATGGGCGGCGGCGTGACTGCGAGGCTGCGCTCGCCGTCGAAGCTCACCGGCGAGCGCACGGTGCGCCAGGTACCCATGGTCGGATGCGGCGCCTCGATCTCCAACTGCAGGTGCTTTGCCTGCGGATCCTCCAGCGCCTCGCTGGTGTCGTACATCGGCGCATGCGGCACGTCGCGCGCCTGCAGCCGCTCGCACCATGCATCGCGCGTGCGCTGCCTGAAGAGCTCGCCCAGCAGCCGGATCAGCGCGTCCTGGTGCGCGATGCGGCCTTCGCGGTCGGCAAAGCGCGGGTCCTTGAAGAGATCCGGCCGCTCGATCGCATCGGCCAGGCCCTGCCAGAACTTCTCGGGCGATGACATGTGCAGCGCGAGCCACTTGCCGTCGGCGCATTCGAGCACGTAGGACTGCGACACGCTGGGCCGGCTGAAGGGCCCCATCACCTCGCCTTCGGAGAAGTAGTGGGTGAAGGCATCGAGATTGAAGTGGCACATGGCCTCCAGCATCGACACCTCGACACGCCGGCCGACGCCGGTGCGCCCGCGCTCGATCAGCGCGCCCATCACGCCGTAGGCCGCATAGAAGCCGGTCATCGCGTCGGCCAGCGCCGGCCCCACCACGCGCGGGTTGGCCGGGTTGATGAGCAGGTTCAGGTAGGCGCTGGCCGCCTGGGCCACCGTGTCGTAGGCCGGCCGGCCCGCAGCCGGCCCGTCCTGGCCGAAGCCGCTGATGGCACAGTAGACCAGGCGCGGGTTCAGCGCATGCAGCCGCTCCCAGCTCGCGCCCAGCCGATCGGCCGCGCCCGGCCTGAAGTTCTGGATGTAGACGTCGGCATCGCGCACCAGTTCGTCGAAGACCGCTGCGTCCTGCGGCTTCTTGGTGTTGAGCGTGATGCTCTTCTTGTTGCGGTTGTAGGTCTGGAAATGCGGGCTGTAGAGCCCGCCGCGAAAGGCGCGGAAGGGGTCGCCGGTTTCGGGCTGCTCGATCTTGATGACGCGCGCACCCAGGTCGGCCAGCAGCATGCCTGCCGCCGGGCCGGTGATGAAGGTGCCCTGCTCCAGGACGGTGATGCCTTCTAGGACTTTGGACATTTGACTTTTGACTTTCTCAATCGACCTGCGCGCCGGAGCGCTTGACGAGTTCCGCCCACTTGGCGATCTCGGCGCCGGTGAAACGGTTCAGCGCATCGCCCTGCAGGGTCTGTACCTCGACGCCTTGCGCCGCCAGGCGCGCTTGCAAGTCGGCATCCGCCAAGGCTGCCTGGGAGGCGCCGCGCAGCCGCTCCAGCACGGGCCCGGGCGTGGCCGCAGGGGCATAGAGCGCGAACCAGGCCACCAGGTCGAAGCCCTGCAGGCCCTGCTCCGCCAAGGTCGGGACTTCCGGCGCGGACTTGCTGCGCGCCGCGCTGCTGACGCCCAGCGCCCGCAGCTTGCCGCTCTTGAGGTGCTGCAGCACTGCGGTCGGGTGATAGAACATGAAGTCCACATTGCCCGCCATCAGGTCGGTGAGCGCCTGCGCGCCGTCCTTGTAGGGCACGTGGATCATCTTGCCGCCCAGCTTGGCCATCAGTTCGCCCGCCAGGTGACCCGAGGTGCCGTTGCCGGCCGAGGCGAAGGTGATGCCCTCGGGCCGCTGCGCCAGCGTCGCCAGGTCCTTGGGCGCCTTGGCGCTGGAGTTGGCCGGCACCACCAGGAGCAGCGGCGTGTAGCCGACGAAGGCCACCGGCGCGAACTGCTTGACCGGGTCGTACGGGAGCTTGCGGAACAGCGTGGCGTTGATCGCATGAGTGCCCACGGTGCCGAGCACCAGGGTCTTGCCGTCCGGCTGGGCGCGTGCCACCTGGTCGGTGGCCATGGAGCCGCCGGCCCCCGGGCGGTTGTCGACGATCACCGTCTGCGCGAGCGGCTTGCCCAGCGCATTGGCCAGCACGCGGCCCACGTTGTCGGTGGTGGTGCCGGCGGCAAAGGGCACGACCATGCGAACGGTGCCGGAGGTCTCCTGGGCCGCAGCCGCGCCGACCAGCGACGCGGCGGCCAGGCCGATGCAAAGCGCCTTGACGAACTTCATGGCTCAGTCCACTCGGATGTTGCGCGCCTTGACGATGCGGCTGTAGATGTCCGCATCGCGCTTGACCATCTGGGCCATCTCGGTCCGGCTCAGGCCCAGCGGCTCGCAATTGAGTTCCTTGACCTTGCGCTGCACCTCCGGATCCTGGCTGGCGGCGAAGAAGGCGGCGTGCAAGCGCTCGACGTTGGCGGCGGGCGTGGCGGCCGGCGCCCACAGGCCGTGCCACGACATCATCGAGAGATCGTTCACGCTCTCGGCAAAGGTCGGCACGGTGGGCATGGCCGGGTGCCGTTGCGGGCCCGAGTAGGCCAGCGCCTTGACCTTGTTCGAGGCGATCAGCGGATAGGCCGTCGCGATCGGCTCCAGCACCATGTCGACCTGCCCGCCGATCAGCTCGGTGATGGGCGTCGTGCGATAGGGCACGTGCAGCATGCTGGTCCTGGTCTCGTCCTTGAGCCACTCCATGATCAGGTGCGAAGGGCTGCCGGCGCCGTAGGAGGCATGCGAGAGCGAATCGGGCCTGGCCTTGGCCGCGGCCAGCACATCCTTGAGCGAATTGGCCGGCAGGTTGGGGCCGGCGATCAGCACCAGGCCCTGGCGCAGGGTGGTGGCCAGCGGCACCAGGTCCTTGTCCGGGTCGAAGGGCAGCTTGCCGTAGATGTAGGGGTTGATGGTAAAGGCGGTCGAGACGTTGTAGAGCACCGTGTAGCCGTCGGCCGGGGCCTTGGCGACGAAGTCGCCGGCCAGGTTGCCGGCCGAGCCCGGCTTGTTGTCGATGACCACTGCCACATCCAGCTTCCGAGCGGCGTAGTCGCCGTAGATGCGGGCGAACACATCGGGCGGCGTGCCGGCGGCGAAGCCGACCACGATCTTGATCGGCCTGGTCGGCCAGTCGACCGCCGGCTTGGCCTGCGCGTGGGCCAGCGTGCCGGTCAGCGCCAGCGAGGCGGCGGCGATCAGCTGTCTTCTGGAAATGCTCATGTCTCTCGTCTCCTGCTTGTTGAATGTCTTGTGTTGTCGTCTCAGTGCGCGGCGCCGAAGCCGGGTGGCACTTCACCCTCGTAGACCACCTCGCGCGTGGCCTGGTAGGACAGCGCGAAGCCGATGGATTGCTGCAGTTCCTCGTTCAGGTGCGCGATCAGGCCCGCAGTGCGCGCCAGGATCGGCACGCCCTTGAGCGCCAGCAGCGGGAAGCCGATGCCCAGCAGCACCGCAGGGATCGCCGCCGAGACATTGAGCTTCAGCGGCTTGCCCAGCACGTCCGGGATGACGCGCTCGACCGCCTCGGCAATGTCCAGGAAGCGCAGGTTCACGCCGTTGGCGCGCGCCACCGCGAAGAGGGCATCGACGCGGCCGTCGCGTTCCTTGTGCAGCGGATGGCCGTAGCCGGGGATGGCCTTGCCGGCCTGCCGATAGGCCTTGACGACGGCGAGCGCCGTTTCGTCGAGCTGGCCCTCGGGCCCGGCTTGCTGGTCGATCTCGCTGAACAGCCGGCCCGCGGTTTCCGAGGCGCCCAGGATCACCGAGCCGCAGCCCAGGATGCCGGCCGCCACCGCGCCCTGCATCGCATCCGGCGCGGCGGCCATCGTCATGCGGCTGGCCTGCACGCTGGGCACCAGGCCATGCTCGGCAATCGCCACCAGCGTGGCGTCCAGCACGGCCGACGCAGCCGGGCTCGGCGCTTGGCCGGTGACCAGCAGGTGGAAGTAGTCGGTGAACGAGATCTTGCCGATGAGCTCGGTGTTCAGGTTGCGGCCGCGCACGACGATGGTGTGTTCGTCGGAGGTCGAGATCGCGGTGCGCGGCAGTGTTTCCTTGCCGATCTTCATGTCAGTGGGTCCTTTGCTAGTGCGGCCGGACTCTATCGATTGACATGAAAGTCGAGAAATGAAGAATTTCGATGCCTTCGATCTATGGCGTCGATCGCAGGCTGCGGTGCAGGGCCGCCTTGCGGATCTCGTTGGCAAAGGCCTTGATGGCGGCGCTTTGCCGGGCGTCGCGCTTCCACAGGAGGCCCGGGGTGCGCATCGGCGTCGGGCTTTCCAGCGGAACCACACGGATGTCGGCACGCGGCGGCACCGCATGCATCGACACGATGGCTGCCAGGCCGGTGCGCGCCACCAGGTCGATCATCGGCGCGATGGTGTTCATCTCGGCCGCCACCAGCGGCTCGGCGCCGCAGCGCGCAAAGCATTCGTCGAGCATCGCCCGGGTGGTGTACAGGCGCGGCAGCAGCACCAGCGGCTGCTTGTGCAACTCGACCATGCGCAGGCGCTTGCGCTGCGCGAAGGGGTGATCGAGGCCGACGACCAGCACCATCTCCTCGTTGTGCAGCGGCTCGAACCACAGCAGCGCCGGGTCAGCCGGCTCGTAGGCGATGCCCACATCGAGCGTGCCCTCCGCCAGGCGCTGGCCGATGGCCTCGGCCGCCAGTTCCTCCACGCTGATCTTCACCGTGGGATGCCGGGCCATGAAGGCAGCCAGGCATTCGGGCACGAAGCCGATGTTGAAGGTGTGGGTGGCGCCGATGCGCACCTCGCCCGACAGCGCGCCGGCCGATCGCTTCAATTCGCCCAGGCCCTGATCCACCTCCCGCAACGCCTTTGAGGCGTAGCCCAGGAAGGTCTCGCCGGCATCGGTGAGCAGCACACGCCGGCCGATGCGGTCGAACAGGGGATGTCCGATCTCCTCCTCCAGTTGCCGTATCTGGTGCGACAGCGTGGACTGGGTGACATGCACCCGCTCGGCCGCGCGGGTGAAGTTCAAGGTCTCGGCCAGGGCGGCGAAGTAGCGCAGGTGGCGCAGTTCCATGGGGCTTTGTCTCTTTTGGATCGATGCGATCGATGGACTTTATCGAAAATCTTCACTTCTTCCTTGTGCGTTCAATGAATACCCTCGCGGCTTCGACAACGACGCACACCGCCATGCAAGAGACAACAAGACCCGCGACCGCCAGCCTCACCGACGAGGTGCTGCAACGCCTCGACGGCTGCACCGACCCGCGCTTCAAGGACGTGATGGGCAGCCTGATCGCCCACATGCACGACTTCGTGCGCGCGGTCGACCTCCAGCCCGGGGAGTGGATGCAAGCCATCGAACTCCTGACCGCCACCGGGCAGACCTGCACCGACAAGCGCCAGGAATTCATCCTCTTGTCGGACACGCTGGGCGTCTCGATGCTGGTGGTCGCGCTGGCGCAGGCGCGCGCCTCGGGCCAGGCGCAGGGCGCGACGCCCGCCACCGAAGCCACGGTGCAAGGTCCCTACTACTGGTCCGGCGCGCCCGACCGGCCGCTGGGCTTCGACATCGGCGAAGGCGTGCCGGGCGAGCCCGCGCTCTACACCGGCCGCGTCACCGACACCGAGGGCCGCCCGCTGGCGGGCGCCCTGCTGGACGTCTGGTCCGGCGACGGCGAAGGCGTGTACGACATGCAGATGGAAGGCGACGCGGAAATGCGCGCACGCGGGTGCTTCCGCACGGACGCGCAGGGCCGCTTCTGGTTCTGGTCGATCCGGCCGAGCTACTACCCGATCCCGATGGACGGGCCGGTGGGCGCCATGATCGAGCGCATGGGGCGCGACCCGAACCGGCCCGGCCACATCCACATGATCGTGTCGGCGCAAGGGCATGTGCCGGTCACCACGCACCTCTTCGTCGCCGACAGCCCGTACATCGAATCCGACGTGGTGTTCGGCGTGCGCGACAGCCTGGTCGTGCCCTTTGCAAAGCATGAAGCAGGCAAGGCGGCGGACGGCCGCGTGATGGACGCGCCCTACTGGTCGGCCCACTACGACTTCCGCCTGGCACCGCAACAATGAACCCGGTCCTACATACCATCGTCTGCAGCACCCGGCCGGACCGCGTCGGCAGCCTGGTGGGTCAATGGGCACACGAACTGGCGGCACGCCAGGGCAACTTCGATGCACAGCTGGTCGAGATCGCGAACTTCGCCCTGCCCGTCTTCGACGAGCCCGAACACCCCCGCCTTGGCAACTACCACCACGAGCACACCCGGCGCTGGAGCCGCAGCGTCGGGCAGGCGGATGCCTTCGTCTTCGTGATGCCCGAGTACAACTACGGCCCGCCCCCGGCCTGGCTCAACGCCATGACCTACCTGGTGCGCGAGTGGCACTACAAGCCGGCTGCCTTCGTGAGCTACGGTGGCATCTCCGGCGGCGTGCGGGCGGTGCAGGTGGCCAAGCAGTTGCTGGCCACATTCAAGATGGTCCCGCTGCTGGAAAGCGTGGCCGTGCCCTGGGTGGCGCGCAGGATCTCCGATGGGCGCTTCGCGGCGACGCAGGAAGACGAAGCGGCCGGCGAGGTCATGCTGGGGGAGTTGCTGCGCTGGGCGCGGGCATTGCACGGCCTGCGCAGCGGGTCGACGGCCTGACAGGACACGCGCCCCGTCGTGCTTGACGATGGGGATGCGGGCGCGTAGCGTGATCCGAATGGATCGGCGGATGTTTTGCGCTGCGGGTTTCGTGCAGTTGGCGCTGCCACGAATCGCCCTTGCCCAAGCCGCCGTGCGCGTGGCTCGAATCGGGTATCTCCTCGAACCGGCCATCGATCAAATCATTCAGCGCGCAACCATCGAACCGTTCAGGCAGGAGTTGCGCAAGCTGGGGTACATCGAAGGAAGGAACCTGACACTCGAGATCCGCTCGGCCCAGGGGGCGTACGCCAATCTGCCGGGGCTGGCCGATGAATTGCTGCGGATCGGTCCCGATGTGCTGGTTGCGGCCTTCCCTGCTCCCGCGCTGGTTGCCAAGGAGGCGACTCGAACCGTTCCAGTGGTGGCAGTCGGCGTCGACGATCCGGTCCAGATGGGGCTCGCACAGACCATGGCGAAGCCGGGCGCCAACATCACCGGGATCAGCGGCTTCGCCAGGGAACTCGTGGCAAAGCGGCTGCAACTCGTGAAGGAGTTCGTCCCGCATGCGCGCCGGATCGGCATCCTGGCCAATCCGGATGCCGGTCGCCCCGGGGCTATCTCAGCCGTGATTCCCGATTGGGAACGCACGCTCGGCGTGCAGATCCGCATTTACAACGCCCGCAGCCCTGGCGATTTCGAGTCGGCGTTTGCAGCCATGGCAAGGGACGGCATCGACGGCCTGGTGGTCCTGGCCGACAACAACACCTACACGAACCGGGTTCAGCTCAACGAGCTGTGCCTTTCGCGGCGCATGCCCTCGGTGTGGGGCGGACGTGACTTCCTGACCGGCGGTGGCCTGGCGTCCTACCAGTCGGACTTCCCCGCCATGTTCAGGCGCGCGGCGGCGCTGGTCGACAGGATCCTCAAGGGCGAACAGCCGGCCACCATGGCCTTCGAGCAGGCCACCAAGCTCGAGCTGATCATCGACAAGCGGGCGGCAAGGGCGCTCGGCATTGCCGTGCCACGGGCGCGCCTGATCACAGCGGACGCAGTCTTCGAATGAGCCGGACAGATCCGACCACCGCCCCCTTCGGCACCTGGGTGTCGCCCATCACGCCCGATCTCGTGGCGACGGCGATGGTCGATCTCCTCGATGTGCAGATCGACGGCGGCGACGTGTACTGGATCGAGGGCCGTCCGCAAGAGGCCGGTCGCCATGTGCTGGTTCGCCACCAGGCCGACGGCAGCAACGCCGACGTCCTGCAGGCAAGCTATTCCGCCCGCACGCGGGTGCACGAGTACGGCGGCGCTGCGAGCATCGTCGCCGGCGGGACGAGCTACTTCAGCAACTTCAGCGACCAGCGCCTGTATCGCCAGGGCAGGAGCGGGAACGCGAGCCCGGAGCCGCTGACCCCGGCTGGCCTGCGGTACGCCGACGGCCGGATAGACAGTGCGCGAAATCTCTGGATCGGCGTGCGCGAGGATCACCTGGATTCTGGCCGGGAGGCCATCAACACGATCGTGGCCCTGAGGCTGGATTCGCAGGGCCCCGGCGCTGTACTGGCCCAGGGCCATGACTTCTACGCGTCGCCGCGGCTGAGCCCGGACGGCCGGCGCCTGGCCTGGCTGGCGTGGAACCATCCCGACATGCCCTGGGTCGGCACGCAGCTGTGGGTCGGGGATTTCACCGGCGCCGGCGTGGAGAACGCAAGCCAGGTTGCGGGCGGCCCGGGCGAATCCGTGTTCCAGCCGGAGTGGGCCCCGGATGGCGTGCTCCACTTCGTGTCCGACCGCTCGGGGTGGTGGAACATCCATCGGCTGGACGCGAGCGGGACTGCCGTCAACCTCTGCCCCCGGCAGGCGGAGTTCGGCCGGCCGCAATGGAAGCTCGGGATGTCGACCTATGCCTTCCTGTCGGCGAAGGAGGTGGTCTGCACTTATGTCGAGGGCGGGTTCGGCGCCCTGGCACTGCTGGACCTGGACAGCGGCGCACTGAAAGCGTTCGACCTGCCTTTCACCGAGTTCTCTTCGGTGCGGGCGCAGGGCGGCAAGGTCGCCTTCGTGGCCGGCGCGGCCGCGGCCGCCAGTGCGGTCGTGGTGCTGGACCCGCGCACGGGCCAGGCCACCCCGATCCGAAAGGCCACCGGCGTCGCGGACCAACCGGCGATCAACAGGCATCTCTCCATCCCGCTGCCCATCGAGTTCGGGACGCCGCACGGGCACAAGGCCTTCGCTCTGTTCTACCCACCGAGGAACGCCGACTTCCGCGCACCGGAGGGGGAGTTGCCGCCATTGCTGGTCAGGTGCCACGGCGGCCCCACCTCATCGGCCGCACGCACGCTCGACATGCGCACGCAGTTCTGGACCAGCCGCGGCATCGCGGTGGTCGATGTCGACTATGGCGGAAGTGCCGGCTACGGACGCGCCTACCGCGAACGCCTGCACCACGCCTGGGGCATCGTCGACGCCGAGGATTGCGCCGCCGCCGTGCGCCACCTCTGCGAAAGAAAGCTGGTCGACCCCGATCGGGTGGTGATCAGCGGCAGCAGCGCCGGCGGCTTCACGGTGCTCAGTTGCCTGACCAGCGCCCACTCGTCATTGCGCCGCCTGTTCAAGGCTGGCGGGAGCCATTACGGGGTCAGCGATCCACAGGCCCTGGCCCGGGACACGCACAAGTTCGAGTCCCGCTACCTGGACTGGCTGATCGCGCCGCAGACCTGGCAGGAGCGCTCTCCGGTGCACAACGCCGATGCGCTGGAGGCGCCCGTCGCGTTCTTCCAGGGGGCCGAAGACAAGATCGTCCCACCCAGCCAGACCGAGGAAATGGTCGCAGCGCTGCGCAGGAAGGGAATCACCGCGCAATACCTGCTCTTCGCGGGCGAGCAGCATGGCTTTCGCCAGCGCCAGACCATCCGCTGGGCCTTGGAGGCGGAGTTCTATTTCTTCGAAACCCTGGTCTTTCGCGCCGGGCCGCGCAGCAAGGGCAGCGCATAGCGCGCCAGCAGCAGGCACAAGGCCAGCCCCGCCAGCGCGACGCGCCCGCTGGTGCGAACCGGCACCGGCTTGGCCAGTGCCGGCGAAGTCAACGCCGCGACCAGCCGCTCCTGCGTTTGCAGGCGATGAAAAACCATGCCCTGCTCTCCTGCCAGCAGGCGCAGATAGCCTTCGCGCAGCGCCGACAGGTGTTCGGAACCCGGCGTCGCGCCGAGCATGGGCGCGGCAGCGTCATTGGGGCCGTCCACCATCCTCTCGCCGCGCACGCTGGCGCCGCGCCCCTGGCTGTGCGGGTCCGTCTGCATCACCTCGTCGGCGCGCCAGAAGCCCAGCGGCCGGCCTTGGGGGTCGCTCTTGGGAATCGGCGATGCCAGCAGGTCGCCAACGCCGACGATCAGACCCGGCACCTCGCCCGGCTTGTCGTCGAAGGTGGGGCGGTAGCGGGGGTTCAGCGGCGGCGCCTCCTGCCCGTCGGTGACGAACACCAGCGAGGGCTTCTCCGGCAGCTCCCGGGCGATGCCGATGGCGCTGTGCAGTCCCTTCGCAATCTCGCTGTTGCCCGACCAGGCCATGCGCGAGTCGATCTGCGCCAGGGTCGAACGCAGTTCATCCAGGTTGGCGCAGACCTCGATCGGCGCGAACAGCAGCAAGGCACGGTACTCGGTGAAGATCGCCCAGCCCACCTTCGAGCCGCACGGCAAGCGCAGCAGCGCCTCGCGCAGCGCCTGCCTGGCGAAGGCCAGGCGCGATACCGGCCGGCCGGCGATCTGCTCGTCGCTGACGTTCATGCTCTGGGTGACGTCGAGCACCACCACGTGGTCGAAGCGCGCGCGCTCCATCGTCACGCCCGGATCGAGCAGCGCGGCCGCCAGCAGCAGCGCCGCCAGGGCCAGCAGCCAGCGCTCGCCGCGAAGCTGCCACGGAGCTTGACCTGGCGTCGTCATGGCAGGCCCGGCGAATAGCCGCGCATCGTGGTGGCCGCACGTTCGGCGTGGCGCTGCGTATCGGGCGGCGCGAGGTCCATCTCCTCGGGATCGGCGAGCAGGCGCTGGGCACGCTCCAGGTTGTAGCGAGCCTCCCAATGCCGGGGATCGATGCGCAGCACGTTGCGCAAGCTTTCCTTGGCCAGTTCGATCAGCGCGATGGCCTTGCCCGGCTCGGCGCCAGCCTGCACCACGATCGCCTGGCGCATCAGCAGGTTGGCACTGTTGTAGCGGGCCGCCTGGCCCAGCGGTGAATCGCCTTCCAGGCCTCGATAAAGGCGCAGTGCGCTTTCGTCGTCGGCGCCGTCGCTGCCCTCGGCAGCCAGTGCGTAGGCCTGCGCGAACTTCACCTGCGCCGGCACGTCCTGCCCCACCGCCGGCAAGGGGCCCGACACGATGACTTCGTTCCAGCGCTGCTGCCGCCAGTAGACGGCTACATCGATCGCAGCCGCCACGGCCAGCAGCGCGAGCAGGACCAGCACCACGCGCGTGCGCCGCCGCGAACTCAGGCCCATCGCCGGATCTCCGCCAGGCTCGCCGCCAGCAGCAGCGCGACGCAGCCGAATGCGACAGCGAACATGTGCGCGGCCAGGTCGCGCCTGGGCATGGTGTCGAGGTAGGTGATGGGCAGCTTCTCGAGCCGGTCCACCGCATCGATGGCCTGCTTCAGGGCCTCGGGATCGCTGGCCTCGTAGGCGCGGTAGGAGGTCTCGAGCGTTTCGAAGAAGCGGTGCAGCGCGTACTCCGGCACCGTGTCCAAGCTGGAAGGCGCTTCGCCCTTCTCCAGCACCAGCCCCGGGCTGTTGGCCGAGCGCAGGTAGATCCAGTAGATCGCGACGCGGTGCTTGCGCGTCAGGTAGGCGATGCGCTCGCGGGTGTCGGGGTCGAGCCGGTCGCCGCCGTCGGACACCAGCATGACGATGCGCGAGCCGGTGTAGGGCCGCTCGGCGAAGGAGGCCAGCGCCGTCTCGAGCGCAAGGCCGATGTTGGTTTCCGAAAGGCCGCGGCCGACATCGCCGGCCACGATGGCGGCGTGCACCGCTTCGCTCTTCTGGGTGAACTCCAGCACCCGGATCGGCAAGGTGCTAAAGACGATCACGCCGAAGCGGTCTTCCTGCCGCTTGGCGACGAACTCGGACAGCAGCTGCCGGGCGACCTTGCCCTTGGACTCGCGCTGGCGGCCCGGCCAGCGGCCCATGTAGTAGTCCAGCGCCTCGGGGCCGGTGCCCTTCGCCACGCCGGGCGGTGGCCGCGCGCCGCCAAAGCCCTGGTCCATGCTGCGGCTGCGGTCGAGCACCAGCACGATCTCGGCGCCCTTGCCGATGCGTTCGACCTCGTACTCCGGCCAATAGGGGCCCGCCAGCCCGACGACCAGCGCAGCGAAGGCGAGCACGCCGACGATGCGCAGCAGCCAGCCCAGCACCTGCGACGCCCGGTCGCGCGGCGCCTGTGCGGCCCAGGTGTTGCCCAACGCGCCGCCGGCCTCGCGCAGCAGCGGCAGCGCGGCCAGCGGCAGCAGCCAAAGCAGCCAGGGGTCGTCGAAGTTCATGCCGAACCTCTCTCGGCATCGCGGCACTGCCGGCAGAAATCGATCAGCCAGCGCCGGTCCGCCTTGCCCTGCCCTTCGCCGAAGAATTCCAGGCGCGACTGCTGGAAGAAGGTGGCGAGCTCGCCGCGCAAATGCGCGAAGCGCGGCCGCGCCTTCATGAATCGATCGATGTCCTGCTCGAAAAGGACTTCTCCCATGGTCGCGTTCAAGGCGGCGTGAAGTTGCCGATACGCGTCGCGCCATTGCGCCTGCGAACCCGCCGGCGTGAGCTCGCGCAGCTGGCGCCAGGCCAGCGTGAAGGGCCGATGCCTGCGCGTCCACCATGGCAGGCCGATGTACACATGGGCGAGATAGGCCGCAAGGAGCAGCGCGATGGCGCCGTAGCCGGCCAGGCGCAGCCGCCCGGCTCGGGTGTCGATGGTCGGCGGGGCCGCGTCGGGCTGCAGCTCGCCCAGTCCGCGCCGATACGAGACCTCCACCGGCACCAGTGGCGAAACCGTCACCGGCCAGGCCTCGATGAGCAGTTCCTGCGCCCGCGGCTGCCCCTGGAACTGCAGCTTGAAGCCCGGCATCTCCAGGGTGCGCGGCTCGCGCGGCGAAAGGAAGACCTGATAGGCCAGCGTCAGCTCGTGGTGCCGGCCGCCGCCGCGGCGCGTGACGCTGCGCAACTCGAGGGCGCGGCCGCGCGCGCCGGGCTGCGGCACGCTCGATTCGTCGAGCACCAGGCCATCCGGAACCTCGATCGTGACGGTACGCGACACCACATCGCCGACCTGCCAGCCGTAGGCCCTGGGCTCCTGCGTTTGCGCATCCAGTTGCGCTGCGCAGGCCGCCGCAGCTGCCCATCCCAGGATGGCGGTCAAGAGGCGGCTCGACATCGTGCCTCCTCAAGCGTGGAAGTGGCGCGTGACCGCGTCGGCATCGAAGCCACCCTCGATAAAAAGGGGCTTCACCCGGTGGGCGCCAAAGACCTGCAGCAGCGCATTGCGGCGCTGCCGCTGCGCGGCAAGCCACTTCTCGCGCAGCGCCGGGCGCCACCACAGCAGCTTCAGGGCGCCGCCTTCCGGGTCGTAGGTGCGCACCAGGCCGCTTCGGGCGCTCAAGGCAAATTCCAGCGGATCCCACAGCACCACCGGCACCAGCTCGTGGTGGGCCATCGAGGCGAGCGCGGCCTCGACCTCCGGCAGCGGCAAGTGGAAATCGGAGACCAGGAACACCAGGGAACGCTGCCGTCCCAAGTGCAGCGGGGCCATGGCCAGCGCGCGTGCCGAGCGGCCCTCCAGTTGCAGCGTGCGAAGCCTCTGGGCCAGCGCGGCGCCCATGCCGCGTGCGCGCGTCGGCAGCAGCAGCAGGTCTTCGCGCACCTGCGCATCGCAACCGACGAAGCCGAAGCTGTCGCCGGCCCGCCAGGCCGACCAGGCCAGGCTGTCTGCGAAGTCGGCCAGCACGTCGAGCTTGCGGCGCGTGGCGGCGAAGCCCATCGACGCCGACAGGTCGGCCACCAGCACGACCGGGATCGCCTTGCGCTGGCTGTAGACGCGAACGATCCAGTTGCCGAAGGGGTCGCGCAGGCTGGCATGCAGGTCGAGCCGGCGCGGGTCGGGCGCGTCCTGCAGGAGCGAATGGCCGCGGGACTCGAAGCCGCTATCGCCCCGCGTGCTGCGGTGGGAGCCTGGGAAGTGGCCCAGCGCCGGCGCCCCGATGCGGTAGTGCAGCTCCTGCACGGGGGACATCACATGGCTCCTTCACATGGCCACGGAATCAGGGCGCTGCCACGCTGGACAGGATGGCGCTCATCAGGCGCCCCGAAATGTCCTGGCGGCGCATCTCGTACACCGGCTGATAGCACAGCCGGTGCGCAATGGCAGGGGCGAAGACCGCCTGCACGTCCTGCGGCGTGACATGGCCGCGCCCGTCGAGCCAGGCCGCGACACGGGCGGCGCGCAGCAGCAGGCTCATGCCGCGCGGGCTGGCGCCGGCAAGCATCAGCTGGGCGGTGTCGAGCTCCGCCAGGCGCACACCGTAGTCGGCGGGCGCGGCCGTGGCGCGCCACAGGTCCAGCGCGTAGGCCTGCAAGGCCTCGGAGGCCTGCACGCAGCGCTGGATCAGCTCCGCCACTTGGTTCAGCTCCTGGTAGGCGACCAGCGCGCTGTCCAGCTCGCCGATGAGCCGGTCGGTGTCGTGAAAGCGCGGCTCGAGCATCAGCTGGCGCCGCTCGGCCTGCGACGTGGGCGTGTCGATGGTCACTTCCAGCATGAAGCGATCGCGCGCCGCGGCCGAGATCTCGAAGGTCTCCTCGCGCTCGACCCGGTTGCGGTCGGCGAACACCAGGAGGTGCGGAAAGCGGAACTCGCGATTGAAGGCCGCCACGCTGCGCTCGGCCATCACGCGCAGCAGCAGCGAATGCACCTGCGGGCGCGCCCGGTTGATCTCGTTGAAGAAGAAGATCGCCAGGCTTTCGCCGTGCCGGATCAAGGGCCCGGGCTCGACCGCCGGCTTGCCTTGCGCGCTGATGTAGGTGTAGTAGATCAGGTCGCCAGGCATCAGGTCGATGGTGCCCTCGATGCGCGCGAAGTCGCCGCCCAGCACCTGGGCGAAGGCCCGCAGCAGCGTGGTCTTGCCGACGCCCACATCGCCTTGCAGCAGCACGTGGCCACGCGCGAAGACGGCCGTGTTGATGAGGCGGACGGTTCGCGCCTGGCCGATCACCGCCTTGGCGACCTCGGCCTCGAGCAGCAGCGCCCGCTGGCGCCAGTCGCTCATCACTGCATCGTCACGGTCCATCTGGAAGCCTCCAAAGCCATCAGCCGCGCGGGGCCTTCATCCGCTCGGCGGCCGCGCGCTCCTTGGCGTACTCGTCGCGGCAGGCCTGTGCATAGTCGTGGGGGCCGAGGTAGGCGATCTCCTGGTCATACCTGGCCAGGTCCTCGCGAAAGCGCGGGTCGAACATCGCCTTCTTGAAGGCGTCGTGCAGCACCGTCACCACCTCGTCCGGCAAGCCGCGCGGGCCGGCCAGGCCGTAGGGCGACATCGCCACGATGTCGAAGCCCAGTTCGCGCAGCGTCGGCACCTGCGGCCAGCGCCTGGAGCGCTCCTTGCTCAAGGTCGCGAGCAGGCGCAGGCGCCCCGCATCCACTTCCGGCCCGAAGCCGGTGGAGTTGACGCCCACCATCACCTGGCCCGACTCGACCGCCAGCGTCAGCTCGGAAGTCCCCTTGTAGGGAACATGGATGTAGCGCAGGCCGCGCTCGGTAAAGAGCTGCTCGAGCACCAGGTGCGGCGTGGTGCCGACACCGTTGGTGGCGATGCTCAGCTCGCCGGGCCGCGCGCGTGCGAAGGCGAACAGCTGGTCGAGCCCGCGCAGCGGGCTGGCGGTACGAACCAGCACCCCGAAGGTGACGCCCGAAATCTGGATGATGGGCGTGACGTCGCGCAACGGGTCCCACAGCACCTTGTGCCAGAAGGGCGCGCGAAAGACCGGCTGGGGCATCTGCGCGATGGTGTAGCCGTTGGGCTCGGCCTGGGTGAGAACCGGCATCGCCAGCGTGCCGCCGGCACCGGGGCGGTTCGACACCACCACCGGCTGGCCCAGCGCGGGCGCCGCCAGCTCGGCCAGCAGCCGCAGCGACAGGTCGGTCGCGCCGCCCGCCGTCCATGGCACCAGCATCGTGACTGGCCGCAAGGGAAAGGCCTCGGTGGCCCGCGCGCCGAACCCGGGCGCCCCCGCCAGCGCCAGCGCGGCCGCACGGACCAGCCAGCGGCGCCGCTCGGCATTCATCCGCCACCCCGCTTGGTCAGTCCGCCAAAGCCACGCTGCGGGTCGTAGCCCCAGCAGGCCAGCAGGAAGAACACCGCCAGGCAGCCCAGCACGATCCAGGGCGCCGCGCCCGGGTCCTTTCCGTACAGGGCAAAGCGGATCCATTCGACCGCGTGGGTGAAGGGATTAAAGCGCGCCAGCTGCCAGACCCATTCGGCACCCGACTCCTGCAGCTTCCACAGCGGATAGAGCGCGGTGGACATGAAGTACATCGGGAAGATCACGAAGTTCATCGTGCCGGCGAAGTTCTCCAGCTGCTTGATGTGCACCGACAGCAGGAGACCCAGCGCGCCCAGCATCAGCGCGCCGCAGGCCAGCGCCACCAGGGCATGCAGCCCGCCGAGCGAGAGAACCGGCAATTGCGTGCCGATCAGCGCCGCGACGATCACGAAGGCCAGGGCCTGCAGCACCGACAGCAGCGCGGTCGCGCAGAGCTTGGAAAACAGCAGCCAGGCGCGCGGCAGCGGGGCAGTGAGCAAGAGCCGCATCAGCCCCATCTCGCGGTCATACACCATGGCCAGCGAGGACTGCATGCCGTTGAACAGCAGCACCATGCCCACCAGG
Organism: Variovorax sp.; assembly: GCA_035476655.1. Taxonomy (GTDB): domain Bacteria; phylum Pseudomonadota; class Gammaproteobacteria; order Burkholderiales; family Burkholderiaceae_C; genus Variovorax. Next base: position 10,926 of record DATILH010000104.1, on the reverse strand, counting down.
CCCGGCGCGATGTAGACGTCGTAGGGGATGTAGGTGTCGTAGGGTTCCACGATCGCGACGCCGAACACGTTGCGAAAGCCCGCCGCGAACACCGCCAGCCACAACAGCGGCCGTACCAGCGCCGACACCAGCCGGCCCGTCTGCTGCGAGAACTTGAGCAGCTCGCGCACGACGATGGCCTGCATGCCCTGCAGCGCATGCGCGACCACGCCGCGCGGCGCGAGTTCCGCCTGGCTGGCCTCTTCCCGGATCACTGCGTCGTCTTGCATTTCTTTTCCGGGGCGTCCGCGCCCAGTGTGTCCAGCACATTGCTCGGGTGCAGCAGCCCCTCGACCGGCGCCTGCGAAATCACGCCCTGGCCATCGGTGAGCAGCAGTGTCTGGCGCAACTGCCCGTCCCAGGCGCGAAAGCTCAGGTTGGTGCCCTTCGAGCCGTCGAGCGGCGTCGCGGCGAGCGCCTTCGCCCAGTTCGCGGCAGGTCCCTTCGGCGCCGCGGTGGCGGCCGCGATGAGGGCCTTGCCCGCCATCCAGGCCGACCAGTCGCTCGCGGTCATCGGCCGGCCGGTCGCCTTGGCGAAGCGGCGCGCCACCTGCGGCGCACCGTAGCGCTCGAACTGCGAATGCCAGGCCAGCGCCACCAGCCCCGCGTCCCCCACCACCGGGCGGGGCAGCGCCGTGCGGTAAGGCAGGCCGCGCGCGAATTCACCGTCGCTGTCGACCACCCAGACGGCGTCGTAGTTGCTGCCCGCCGTCAGCAGCAGCGGATTGGCCAGGTCGCGTTCGCGCGGGTCGCCGGAGAGCTTGAAGGACTTGGTGCCGACCACCTGCAGGCCGTAGCGCTTGAGCGAAGCCTGCGCCGTCGCGGACCGCAACTGGTCTTGCGGGCTGGGGCCGACCAGCAGGAGCAACTTGCTCCATTTGCGCGACACGAGCGTTTGCGCCAGCGCGTCCGCGCGCATGCGCTCGCTGGGAACGACGTGGAACAGGCGCGGCCGGCAGTCCTGCTCGCGCAGGCGGTCGGCGGCCTCGCCGATGTTGATGACCGGCAGCTTCACGGCATCGGCCACGGCCAGCGTCCAGTCGGCTGGAAGATCCGTGACCAGCACCGCCGCACCCGCCTTCTCGGCCGCCAGCGCGGCGGTGCGGGCAGCCGCGGCCGAACCGGCGGTCTGCTTGGCCAATTGGACGGCTGCATCGACCGCCTGGAGCTCGAACTCGCCTTCATCCAGCGCGACCTGCAGGCCCTCGCTCGCCGGGCCGCCGGGATGGCCCAGGTACTGGCGCTCCAGCCGCGAACGATCGAGCCGCGCGTCAGGGTCGGGCGAGAGCAGCGTGGTCTTCAGTGGGTTGGCGGCGCCCGCCGCCGGCCCGGCCGCCGCCAGCAGCATCGCCGCGCAGACGCCCGACCACTTCATTCGACCACCACCAGCCCGTAGGGCACGCGTCCGACCGGGATGCTCTTGATCGCCTTCGCCCCGGCGACATCGACCACGGTCACGTCGTCGCTCAGGCCGTTGACCACATACAGCCGGGCTTCGGCCTTGTCGAGCGTCACGTTCCAGGCGCGCTTGCCGACCAGCACGAGCTGGGTGACCTTGCGCGTCGGCACGTCGACGAAGGCGACGTGGTTGGCCCGGCCCAGCGCGACAAAGGCCCGCTTGCCGTCGCGCGAGATCTGGATGCCCACCGGCGTGATGTCTTCGGCGCGCGCGCCCTTGACCTGGAACTTCAGGGTGCCGGTCACGGTGTGGGTGTCGGTCGCGATGATGCTGACGCTGGCGTCGAGCTCGTTGCTCACCCACAGCTCCTTGCCGTCGGGCGTGAAGGCCATGCGGCGCGGCCGCTTGCCCACCTTCACGTTCTTCACCACCTTGCCGCCTGCCACGTCGATCACATGCACGAGGCTCGCGACTTCGGAGGTCACGTACAGCGTCTTGCCGTCCGCGCTGACTTTCACGCCCTCGGGTTCCTTGCCGACCTTGATCGAGTTGAGCACCTTGCCGTTCGCCGCATCGATGAAGCTGACGGCGCCTTCGTCCTCGTTGGACACGTAGATGGTCTTGCCGTCCGGCGAGAGGTCGAAGGCCTCCGGCTCGTCACCCAGCGGGATGCGGCGCACCGACTTGCCCGAGGCCGGGTCGATCACGTCGGCGACATTCGATTCGGTGCATGCGAGCATGATCTGGCGCTGCGCCGTGAGCTGGATGTGCCGGCCCCGCTTGCAGGTTGCAATCGTTCCCTTGACGCTGAGACTGGCCAGGTCGATCAGCGTGATCGCCTGGTCCTTCTCGCTGGATACATAGGCTGTGCCCTGAGCCAGCGCGGCCGTTGCCAGCCACAGGCTGGCCAGCCCCACGGCCGGACGGGCCGCACGCATCGTGACTCGGGTCCTTGTGTTCATGTCGATGTCTCCTTCGTTGTCGGGATCAACTCGTCAACTCGTGCGCGCGATGAAGCCCGCCTCCAGCGTGGGCCCACCCAGCGCCTGCGTCACCTCTGCCGGCGACCCGTCGGCCAGCAACTCGCCCTTGTGCAGTACCAGCACGCGGTCGGCGCCGCCCGCCTCTTCCACCTGGTGCGTGGCCCACAGCACGCAGACACCGCGTTCCTGCACGTTCGCATGGATGGCGCGCAGCAGGTCCTGGCGCGACTTCGGGTCCAGGCCCACCGTGGCTTCGTCCATCAGCAGCACGGATGGTTGATGCAACAGGGCGCGCACGAGTTCCACCTTGCGCCGATTGCCGCCGGACAACTCGCGCACCCGGCGATCGAGGTCGGCGTCGATCCCGAGCCGGGCGCAGCCGGACTTGATGCGCTGCGCGGCCAAGCGGCGCGGCAGGCCGTGCAGGTCGGCCTGGAACAGCAGGTTGCGCCGGACGCTGAGATCCAGGTCGAGCGACACCTGCTGGAACACCACGCCGACGTGACGCAGGGCCGCCGTCGCGGAGCGGGCCATCGAATGTCCGGCCACTTCGACCTCGCCCTCGTCCGCGGCGAACAGGCCGGTGAGCACCTGGAACAGCGTGGACTTGCCGGCGCCGTTGGGCCCCAGCAGCGCCACGAACTGACCCGACGACAGGCTCACCGATAGGTCTTTCAACGCGGCCCGCGCACCGTAGCGCTTGGTCAGGCCCGTCGTGCGCAGCATGGTGGTCGTCGAGTTGGGCGTCAGTGGCATGAAGTGGATTCTGAGCAAGCAATAGGCGGGCCGCGGCTTCGCGCGCCCGGAGGGGGATGCTGCTGCCTGCGCCGGGCAGGCTGCCGGTGAAACACTCTGTGTCGAAAGTGGTTGCCACAAATCCGGCGCAGCAGCGTCGGTGAAGGCTTCCTGCCACAAGCGTCCCCCCTGAGACCCGGAAATTCGCCCCACCGATGCGCGTCATCAATAGGGTTTCCCCTTAACGCCAGGCCCCGACCAAGCAGGCGCGCTATTTGCATTTGGTGCTGTTGCCGGCGCCTCGAGTGGCGCGGCGGTCGCCCTTTCGGCGCTTCCGTGCGGGCGGGCTCTTGACTTCAGAACAAGGAGACTTCCATGCGAATTTCCGAGCAGTTCCACGGGCGCCTATGGCGCTACCTGGTGGGGGCGCTACTCGCGGTGCCAGCGTTGGCATTTGCCAATGCGGACGTCGAGAAAAACATCGCCAACTCCAAGAACTGGGCGATGCAGGCTGGGGACATGTACAACCAACGCTACAGCAAGCTCAAGCAGATCAACGCCGGCAATGTCGGCAAGATGCATGTGGCTTGGACCTTCTCCACCGGCGTGCTGCGCGGCCACGAGGGCTCGCCGCTGGTCATCGGCGACACGATGTACCTGCACTCGCCCTTCCCGAACAAGGTCTTCGCGATCGACCTCAACACGCAGAAGATCCTGTGGAAGTACGAGCCCAAGCAGGATCCGGCCGTGATCCCGCAGATGTGCTGCGACACGGTGAACCGGGGCCTGGCCTACGCGGAAGGCAAGGTCATCCTGCAGCAGGCCGACAGCAACCTGCTCGCGCTCGATGCCAAGACCGGCAAGGTGCTGTGGACCGTGAAGAACGGCGATCCGAAGCTCGGCGCGGTGAACACCAACGCGCCGCACGTTTTCAAGGACAAGGTCATCACCGGCATCAGCGGCGGCGAATGGGGCGTGCGCGGCTTTCTCGCTGCCTACGACCTGAACACCGGCAAGCAGGTCTGGAAGGCCTTCAGCACCGGCCCCGACGCCGAGATGCTGATGGACCCCGAAAAGACCATGACCTGGACCGACGGCAAGATGGCGCCGGTGGGCAAGGACTCGTCCCTGAAGACCTGGAAGGACGACCAGTGGAAGATCGGCGGCGGCACCACCTGGGGCTGGTACAGCTATGACAAGGCGCTGAACCTGGTGTACTACGGCACCGGCAACCCGTCGACCTGGAACCCGGCGCAGCGGCCCGGCGACAACAAGTGGTCCATGACCATCTTCGCGCGCGACGTCGACACCGGCATGGCCAAGTGGGCCTACCAGATGACCCCGTATGACGAGTGGGACTTCGACGGCATCAACGAGATGATCCTGGCCGACATCGACGTCAAGGGCAAGCCGACCAAGGCGCTGGTGCACTTCGACCGCAACGGCTTCGGCTACACCCTGGACCGCGTCACCGGTGCCCTGCTGGTCGCAGAGAAATACGACCCGACGGTGAACTGGGCGACCAAGGTCGACATGAAGACCGGCCGGCCGGAAGTGGTGGCCAAGTACTCCACCGCGAAGAACGGGCCGGACGTCAACACCAAGGGTGTCTGCCCCGCGGCGCTGGGCACCAAGGACCAGCAGCCCGCCGCCTATGACCCCGAAACCAAGCTCTTCTACGTGCCCACCAACCATGTGTGCATGGACTACGAGCCCTTCAAGGTCGAGTACACCGCCGGCCAGCCCTACGTGGGCGCCACCTTGTCGATGTTCCCGGCGACGGGAAGCCATGGCGGCATGGGCAACTTCATCACCTGGAACGCCGGCACCGGCAAGATCGTGCAGAGCAAGTCCGAGAAGTTCTCGGTGTGGAGCGGTGTGCTCAACACGGCCGGCGGCATCTCCTGCTACGGCACGCTGGAGGGCTACCTGAAGTGCGTGGACAAGAAGAACATCAGCAAGGAACTCTTCAAGTTCAAGACGCCCTCCGGGATCATCGGCAACGTGTTCACCTACGAGCACAAGGGCAAGCAGTACATCGGTGTGTTCTCGGGCATCGGCGGCTGGGCCGGCATCGGCATGGCAGCGGGCCTGGAGAAGGACACCGACGGCCTGGGCGCCGTGGGCGGCTACCGGGAACTTAACCAGTACACCGAACTCGGAGGGTCATTGACCGTCTTCGCCCTGCCGAACTGAGAAAACCAGAGACAAGTGCGCGTGCCGGACAGCCAACTCCGGCACCCGTATCCCAGTGCCGGGTATGCGCCGGCCTGATCCGTAGGAGATGGCAGACCCCCACGCCTGCCATCTCCTTATTCCTTCGACAACAAGGATCAAGCAGACATGAGTTGGAAAAAGGCATTGTTGAGTGCTTGCGCAATCTTTTGCATGGCAGGCACCGTTCATTCCCAGGACAAACCCAAGGTGGTCGATGGCTACAAGGTCGACAGCGAGACGATGAAGGGCTTTCGGGCCTGGCGCGCCGCTGCCTGCGACCGCTGCCATGGCGCGAACCAGGAAGGCATGGTCGGGCCGTCGCTGATCACCAGCATGAAGACGCTGTCCAAGGAGGACTTCGTCAAGGTCGTGCGCGACGGCCGCCTGGACAAGGGCATGCAGAGCTTCGGCAACAGTCCGCAGGTGATGCAGAACATCAATCAGCTCTACATGTACCTCAAGGGCCGCGCGGACGGCACCATCACCCGCGCGAAGGTCGAAGAACTGTCCCAATGACCGCCACAGCGTCCCGCCGCCGCCCCGCTCCAGGGTTCCTCGCCCTGGCGGTGGTGGCAGCGTTCGCATGGAATGCAGCGGCGCAGGATGCGCCACCACCGCGCACCGCGCTGCGCGTGTGCCAGGACCCGAACAACCTCCCCTTCTCCAACACCAAGGGCGAAGGCATCGAGAACAAGATCGCCGAGGTGTTCGGCAAGTCCATGGGCCTGCCGGTCGAGTACTACTCCTTCCCCCAGCGGCTGGCCTTCATCCGCAACACGCTGCGCTTCAAGCTTCCGGGCAAGGACTATCCCTGCGACATCGTGATGGGCGTGCCGGCCGGCTATGACCAGGTCTCGGTCACCAAGCCCTACTACCGCTCCACCTACGCGCTGGTCTTTCCCAAGGGCAAGGGGCTGGACGGCGTGAAGTCGGGCGAAGACTTCCTCAAGCTCGACCCGGCCGTGCTGTCCAAGCTGCGCATCGGGTTGTACGACGCCTCGCCTGCCTCAGCCTGGCTCAACAAGCACAACCTGATCGAGCGCGGCGTGCCCTACAAGATCATGAACGCCGACCCCGACCAGTACCCGGGCCAGATCATCGAGAAGGACCTGGCCAGCGGCAAGCTCGACGCCGCCATCGTCTGGGGCCCGATCGCCGGCTACTACGCCAAGCGGGTCAAGACGCCGGCACTGGCGGTGGTGCCGCTCAAGTCCGAGCGCGGGGTGCAGTTCGACTACCAGATGGCCATGGGCGTGCGCTACGGCGAACGCGAGTGGAAGCAGCAGGTCGAGGCGCTGATCGAGAAGAACCGGCCACAGATCCAGGCCATCTTGCAGGAGTTCGGCGTGCCGCTGGTCGATGCGTCCTACGAGGCGCCGAAGCAGTAGAGTGACGACGCCCCCCTTCGCCACCGGACGGGCGCTCGCGTCAGTGATGCGCTTGTCGCTGTTGTTGCTGCCCGCCCTGGCCGGCGCTGCCACCGACTTCTCGGCCGCCGAGAACGCCCTCTTCCTGGGCACCCCGCTCGCCAGGTTGCGCCCGCCGCTGACCCTGGGCTATGCCTTCCACAAGAGCGGCACGCTCGAGGCGCCCTTCGACGACACGGTGAAGCTCGACCTGAAGGCGCAGGCCGATGGTCGCTGCTGCGCGGTGACGGTTCGCTTCTTCAGCGGCGAGCGCGCCATGAAGCAGCCCGACATCGACAATGCCCAGGGCAACCCGGCGGTGATGTACTTCCTGGAGCGCGACATCCGCGAGATGCAGCGCCTGACCGGCGGCCAGCCCAACTACTTTCGCAAGCGCATCCGCATGGCGGTCTACCAGGGCGCCACCTTGCGCGAGCTGAAGCTGCCCTACCGCGGCGCGACGGTGGCGGTGAAGGAGTTTTCCATCGCACCCTATGCGGATGACCCGAATCGCCAGCGCTTCGAGAATCTGGCCGGCAAGCGCTATGCCTTCTACCTGTCGGACGCGGTGCCCGGCGGCCTGTACGCTATCCGCACCCGCATCGACGCAACCGACCCCGCCGCCGCGCCCCTCATGCACGAGGAAATGCTGCTCGAGGGTGCGCAAGCGCCGCCGCCGCCCGCGCGCAAGCCTTGAACACAACGACGCCGCAGGAAGGAAAGCCCACCATGCCCACGCCATCGACCCGTTTGCGCGCAGGTGCCCTGCTGCTGGCCGCCTGCGCCGCCGCATCTGCCGCGCCACCGGCCAACGACTTCCCCACCGTCGACCGTGTGCTCTACGTTCAGGAGTGCATGCGCGCCCACCCCGGCCCTGCCTTCGAGATGACCAGCAAGTGCGCCTGCACGATCGACAAGCTGGCCGCCGGCATGAAGTTCCAGGAGTACGTGACGATGAGCACCATCGCCAAGGCCATGTCCATCGGCGGCGAGCGCGGCGGCGCGATCCGCGACGTGCCCTCCTACGAACCCCAGGTGAAGCGCTACAAGGAACTGGTGTCCAAGGCCGAGAAGGCCTGCTTCATCGGGCCGGATTCCCGCTAGGGGATTGCCATGCCGCGTCGCGCCCGGCACGTGTGGGCAGCCGCCCTGGGCCTGGCCTGCCTGCTGCCGCTGGCCACTGCGTCAGAGGGAGGCTCGGCCCCGCTCGCGGTCAGCGAACTGCGGCCTGGCGTCTTCGTGCATCCCGGTGCGCTCGAGGACTGGGCGAGCGCCAACGGCGGCGACGTGGCCAACCTGGCCTTCGTGGTCGGCAACCGCTGCGTCGCGGTGATCGACACCGGCGGCACTCCCGCGGTGGGCCGGGCGCTGCGCGCGGCGGTGGCGCTCGCCACGCCGCTGCCAATCTGCTATGTGATCAATACCCACGCGCACCCGGACCATGTGCTGGGCAACGTGGCCTTCAAGGGCGGGGCAGCCCCGGCACCGCGCTTTGTGGCCAGCGCCCGATTTGCCCAGGCACTGGCGGCCCGCGCGCCCGCGTACCTGAACGCGCTTGCGCGCGACTTCGGCCTGCGCCTGCCTGCCTCGGACCTGGTCTACCCCGACATCGCCGTCGAGCGCACGATTGAACTGGACCTGGGCGGGCGCGTGCTGGCCCTGCGCGCCTGGCCGACCGCCCACACCGACAACGACCTCACGGTGTACGACACGCGCAGCCGCACCCTGTTCGCATCCGACCTGCTGTTCGTGCAGCACATTCCCGCCCTCGATGGCAGTCTGCGCGGCTGGCTCGCGGCGATGACCGAACTGCGGCAGATGCAGGCCGCGCTCGTCGTGCCCGGCCACGGCCCGGCCAGCGGCGACGGCAGCGCGGCGATGGACGCGCAGTCCGACTACCTGGAGGGCCTGCTGCGCGCGGTGCGCGCTGCCGTGCGCGAAGGCCTGACCTTGCCGCAGGCGGTGGCGCGCATCGGCGTGCCGGACGGCGCGCCCTGGCTGCTGGCCGAGCGCTTTCACCGGCGCAACGTGACGGCCGCCTACGCCGAGCTGGAATGGGAGGACAACAGTCCCGCCACGCCCACGCCCGCCAGCCCCACAGGAGCCCGGCCGTGACGCGCGCATTGCACCGGCGTGCCTGGCTGCGTGCCGCCTCGGCCGCCTTGCTGGTCGCCGGCTGGCGTTTGGCCGGCGCCCAGATCAAGAGCGCCGACAACCCGGAGGCCAACCCGGTCTGGCAGAAGCTGCGCGCCAGCCTGTTCCAGTCGCGGCCCATTGCGCCCGCCAGCCCCGACTGGTTCGCCCTGGTGCTGCCGGCGCGCGCGGAAGACGCGGCCATCGTGCCGGTGGCCATCCAGACCCGCACGCCGGGGTCGCCGGCCCGCACCATCGACAAGCTCTACCTCGTCATCGACAACAACCCTTCGCCGCTGGCCGCGGTGTTCCAGTTCACGCCGCAAAGCGGGCGCGCCGACCTGGAGACGCGGGTGCGCATCGACGAGTACACCCACGTGCGCGCCATCGCCGAAACCAGCGACGGCCAGCTCCACATGGCGTTGGGCTTCGTCAAGGCCTCGGGGGGGTGCTCGGCGCCGCCCAGCAAGGATGCCAAGGCGGCGCAGGCGACCCTGGGCCGCATGCGCTTGCGGGTGGAGCCGCCCACGCAGCCCGGCGAACCGCAACTGGTGCAGCTCATGATCAGCCACCCCAACAGCTCCGGCCTGGCGCTGGACCCGGTCAGCCGCCTGTACGCCCCGCCGCACTTCGTGCGCCAGCTCACAGTGAGCCTTGCGGGGCAGACGGTCATGTCGGCCGACCTCGACTTCGCGATCAGCGAGAACCCGAACTTTCGCTTCTACGTGCAGCCGCGCGGCGACGGCGAACTCAAGGCCGAGATCGTCGACAACCAGGACCTGAAGTTCCAGAACGCCGTGATGCTGCGGCGCGCAAGTCCCTAGAACCCCCCTACCGAGGAGACACCGAATGACGACTCCGGCCAAGCAACTGAACGTCGACCAGAAGATCACCATCAACGCCCCGCCGAGCGTGGTGTGGGCGCGGATCCGCGACTTCGATGCATTGAAGGATTGGCTGCCGCCGATCGCCGAATCCCCCGCCGACAAGGGCAACGCGCCAGGCTCGGTGCGCCAGCTCAAAGTCAAGGGCGGCGGCGAAGCCACCGAGATCCTGGTCAGCCACGACGAGGCCAGGATGAGCTACAGCTACACCGCCGCCGATGGCGGCGCCTTGCCCGTGACCGGCTACCTGTCGACCATCAGCGTGGGCTCCGAAGGCCAGCAGGCGCTGGTGCAGTGGCGCGGCGAATTCTTCCGCGCCGACCGCGGCGACAACCCTGCGCCCGACAAGAACGACGAGACGGCCGTGAACGCCATCACCGGCATCTACCAGGGCGGGCTGGCTGCCTTGAAGAAGTCGATCGAGGGCTGAGCACGCTGGCACGGCGCGGCGCCATGCTGCCGATGCTCGCGGTCTGGATCATCGCCGCGTGCACCATGTTCACGGACGGCTGCGGCGTCGGCACGCCGCCCGCCGGCACCGTGGTCGAGCTGCGGCCAGGGGTCTACATGGTGCAAGGCGCGCGTGGTGCGGTCGATGCGCAGACGCTGGGGAGGGTCGGCAACGCCGGCTTCATCGTCGGCGATGCCGGCGTTCTGGCCATCGACACCGGCACCTCGCATCGGCACGGCGAAGCACTGCTTGCCGCCATCCGGAGCGTGACCGACCGCCCGATACGCCTGGCTCTCATCACTCATGCGCAGAAGGACTTCCTGTTCGGCGCCACCGCCTTCCAGGCGCAAGGCATCCCGGTGATGATGCATCGCGGCGCCGCGGACCTGATGCGCTCGCGCTGCGAACGCTGCCTGGCGATGCTCAGGCAGACGCTGGGCGAGGAAGAGATGCGCGGCTCGGCCGTGCCCGTGCCGGACCGGGAGTTCGAGAGCAGCCAGCCACTGGACGTGATCGGCCGCCCGCTCGAGCTGCTCTACTTCGGCCGCTCCAGCGGGCCGGGCGACGTCGCCGTCTTCGATCCGCAAAGCGGTGTGCTCTTTGCCGGCGGCTTGCTGGACGCGCAGCGCATCCCGGACGCGCAGGACGGGGAGATCGAAGGCTGGCTGCGCGCGCTGCA